>JBARSJ010000091.1:0-43589 GCA_049644685.1 Anaerolineales bacterium | reverse complement strand
GTCTTGCCTGGCGGGAAGGTTTTATCAGGACTTTTCTTGAGCGTGATATCCCTCAACTCGGGATTAACGTTTCCCCGGGTGCTATTCGCCGGTTCTGGACTATGCTGGCCCATTACCATGGACAAACCTGGAATGCTTCACAGCTGGGGAGGTCCATGGGTTTAACTGACAAAACTGTGCGTTCTTACCTTGACATACTAACTGGTACATATATGGTTCGCCAGCTGCAACCCTGGATCGCCAACCTGGGCAAACGTCAGGTGAAATCACCTAAAGTGTATTTCCGCGATAGCGGATTGCTTCACAGTCTGCTGGAAATCACGGATCGCAATAATTTACTTGGACATCCCAAAGCTGGAGCTTCCTGGGAAGGATATGTGATTGAGCAAGTGCTTCAATTTGTGCGCCCCAATCAGGCCTATTTCTGGGCCACACACAATGGCGCAGAAATTGATCTGATATTTTCTGATCAAGGAAAGAACTATGGTGTTGAGGTCAAACTCAACGAAGCACCCAAAATTACGACCTCGATGCACACTGCCCTCTCAGAATTGAAATTGGAACACCTCTGGGTGATTTACCCCGGCAAGGAATCCTATCCAGCTCAAGAAAAGATATCGGTTTGGCCCCTAAGTCATATTGACAGGCTGCCCTTTTGAGCTGAACAACCAATTATCAAAAAAACCGCCCAAGGGGCGGTTTTTGTGTTGTCTAGAACTTTTTAAACTCTATTCTTCTACCTTGTTTTCTTTCATCTCTTTCCTAGCTTTAAAGAATTCCAAAACCGGCGGGATGAAGGATATAAAAATGATGGCAAAGATCACAATTTCAAAATTATCCCGTACAAATGGTAAATTTCCAAAGTAAAAACCACCAAAGGTGAAGATGGCCACCCAAGAGATGCCGCCGACAACATTGTAGAGAATGAATTTGCTGTAGGTCATGGCGCCGATTCCGGCCACAAAGGGGGCGAAGGTGCGGATGATGGGAATAAACCGGGCCAGAATAATCGTCTTTCCACCGTGTTTTTCATAAAATTCGCTGGTGCGATCCAGGTGTTCTTTCTTAAGATACTTGATCTCCCCGCTGAAGGCTCGGGGGCCAATATAATGACCGATAGAATAATTCACGGTGTCGCCGATCACTGCCGCAATACTGAGGAGAATAAACAAGTACACCGGGTTTAAAGCACCCAGCGCGGCAAAACTACCTGCCGCAAACAGCAGAGAATCTCCCGGAAGAAAAGGAGTGATCACAAACCCCGTTTCCAGAAAAATGATAAAAAACAAAATGCCGTAGGTCCAAGTACCGTAGTTGCTGATTATCACACTGAGGTGCTCATCCATATGCAGCACAAAATCGATTAAGAATTTAATTACTTCCATTACGCCTCACTTATTTTGATTAACCTGCGACATTATAGCACGTTGAAAACTAGAGTTAGCCCAGAACAAACCCATTAAAGCCCCCAGAGCAAGAATCACCAAACCCACTGGCGCAAAACCGGCGAAGTGAGTTCCAAAAGATCCCAGGCTGGGCTGGATAGAAGGTAATTCAGCCAGCGCGGTTAGAATATTTAACCCATTCCAAACCCCATGCAGTGAAACAGAGGCAATTAAGGACATCAAAAATCGCAGGTAGCGTTTTTCCGTCCAGGCGGAGGCAAGCCCCCATCCTACCAGCGCGGTGGTCAGGATGTGAATTGCTGCAGTTCCCAGCCTGGAGATAACCACAAAAGTCCAAATCTCAGCGTCAGCTGCGATAGTCAGATTCTCGAACAGCGCATAACCGGCACCGGCCGCTGCCCCTAGCAGAAATCCCTCTCTTGGAGTCAGGTTTCGACCCAGCAGGAACCATACCGCGATCGGTTTTATCAACTCCTCGACCAATGGGATTATGACAGCGATGTAAATAAAAACGGTGCCTACGATCCCAGGACTTTCCACTAATCTGCTAATTGTTCTTTCAAAGATGGCAGGGGAAACTGAAGATTGCTGCAAGCGATTGATAAGACTGAGGAACTCCTGCCTCTGGGCGGGTTGATTTTGCAAAAGCATCCACCATAATATCCCCAGAAAAATCAGTATCAGGAGTTCCACAATAAGTGCAATCAGGGGAGCAAAGGTGAGTCCGCTGCCAAATACACCCCAAAATCGCTGGGCGCTTTCCCCCGGCAGTTTTCTCTTCACCCGGTTTAACAACCAGAAGACAGCTGTGCCATTGGTAAGGATATGGATTAAGGGGAGAGTGAAATTACCCCAGGAAGAATTAACCTGGGAAAGATAGCCCAAATAAATAAGAATCGGAACTAAACAGATGAGCCAGCCAGATCTCTGCCAGATTTTACTCGTGCTGGGAGGTTTTCCAAATAAACGCCGACCAGAAAAATAGGTTGAAGGGATCATTAACAATCCCGCAAAACCCAATCCGACAGAAAATAAAAGAGCGGATCCCAGTTGATTTTTAGTAACAGCCAAACCAGCGAGTGATCCGCCCAGGGACAACATCAATATTACCGCCAGGGATGATCCCGTCAGCAGCAGACTGGCGAGCAGGCTGAAACTAAACTGACCCGCTGTCAGCCAATCAAACTTCTTTTGTTGAGGGACCCGATTCATCAATTACTCCTGTTCTGAGTCATCAGGTCCCAACATGGGTATAGCTTATTGTTCATCAATGATGATATTTATGATCACATCTCCGGAAGGAATATCTCCCCCCTGCTGAGGATCCCGGGGAGTTATTCCATCCACCACATCCATACCTTCGATTACTTCACCAAATATTGTATAGCCCCCGTTTAAACTGGGCGCTGCGGCATAAGTAATGAAGAATTGACTGCCATTGCTGTCTGGACCGGAATTTGCCATGGCGACTAATCCCGCCCGGTCAAATACCAGCTCCGCAGAAATTTCATTACTGAAGGCATATCCCGGATTGCCATATCCAGTTCCAGAAGGATCCCCAGTTTGAGCGACAAAACCTGGTATAACTCGGTGGAAAATAACCCCGTCAAACCAATCATTTTCTGCCAGATATATGAAGCTGTTCACAGCCAAAGGAGCTGCATCCGGGAACAGTTCAATCACGATATCTCCGCCTTCAGTCTCAATCGTGGCATAATAGGTAGTTTTTGTATCCACCGTCATTGGAGGACATTCAGAGTATTGCTGATCTTCAAGTTTAATCATTTCCACGATTGTGGTTAACATTTGGGGATCTGCATTGGCATCGTACAGGCTGTTGATTTTTAAATAAGGGGTGCCCGAAATGCCCAATTCCTGGGCTTTAATCCAGGCGGCTTCTGCATCGGTCACAATCGTCTCGCTGAACAAATCAAGCTCAAACTGCTCAGAATCCAATTCCAATATTACGGCTTGATCCACCAGCCAGCTGGCAAATTCTTCAACGGTGAACATAGACCAGGCTGTCTGGGTTTCATACAGCATGTCATGCATAGACCAAAACGCTTCTGCCCCCTGCAGGCCGGCTGCTTCTGCGGCCTGGGCAGCCAAAGTGGCTTTATCATGAATGCTGACAAGCGGAAAATGCCGGTAGACAATCCGCACATCCTCGGGATACTTCTCCTGGATGTCTTTCAGATTATTGGAAGCTACTGAGCAGTACGGACACTGAAAATCAGCATATTCAACAATCGTGATCCGGGCATCTTCCGGACCTATTATCCAATCACTAGCCGGATCGGGTGAATAATTGGCCAAATCCTGAGCGCTTGCCTGCGGCGGGGGAGGGTTTGGCTGACAGGTTGGATCTACAGGAAGTAAATCTGTTCCGATATTTTCAATCAGCTCTACCGTCGGTGTAGGTACCACCGTTTCTGGGTCAGCAGCAGTACAAGCCGCCGTTAATAACACCAGGATCATTACTAATAAGAAATATTTATTGTTTTTCACAAAATCTCCTCTAATAAACTATTCCAACATTGTACCAATAATATCGCCCCCAGATGACATATTTTCATTTCTTATATCATTCTTAAATAACCTCTTTGGTTTAGTGATTTTCCTCAAAAAGAATCTGGAATTGATCCAGTCGCCATTTCCAGGCTACCTCCCGCATAAAAGCTGCGTAGGAGGGTGCGTTTTTCTTCAGCTCCCGCAGTTGGCTACCCAAATCCACTCCTTCCGCATCAGCCGCACCGCCAGGAGCAGCGGCATAAGAACCGTGGAAAGCAAAATAAGCCTGGTTTAATTTCCTGATCAAATAGCCGTTTTTCCAGAAAAAAAGCCTGCGGGTTTCCATGTAGGTTTCCGCCTCTTCTATTTCTTTGTCTACCAGGAGGCGGTCAACTTCCAACCTGGTAATGTGCATCTCCGCCCGGAAATCGAAAACATCCCCTTCAGGAACTGGCTCCGTGGGTTCGGGGATAGGACTTTCTTCAGATTCCTCTGCGACAGATTCCGCAGGTAAAAATTCCGGGTAGTAGAGCAGGAAGGTTTCTCTTTGAATATCGTCCGCGGACAGATCCGCAATAGTTTCATTGATCGTAGTCAGTTCGGGGCTGGTATTGTAGTTAGCTCCCAAGGGGCGGATGGTGAGGAAATTATGGGTCCATTCATGACCAATGACGTGAATTAGCCAATCCAGATTGCTGGTCTCGATAACCATTGAAGGATATAAACCCACACCACCGATACCAACCACCAGCGCTGACAAGTCCAATTCCTTTTCAATGGCTTCTTCCAGGCGGATGATTTCGTCCAGAGTGAGGTTGCGGATCAGCATCAAATTGGCTGACTGCCGGATTTCATCCCGGGGAGAGACAATCAGGGCATACGAATCTGGCTCAGACCGGTAGAGAACTGGAGGGATCAGCTGCCCTCCCGCAGACAGCCCTAAATTTGTCAGGGCGTGATTCATCTGACCCTGAATAATCTGTTCCACAAAGGGCGCTGTTGCTTCCCGCCGGGACCGCATTTCAGCCAGTTCTTCTTTAATCTCAGCAGCGGACTGATCTCTGTTTTCCAATTGAGGATCAGATAAGACACTAATCAATCGGTCCTGCGAGTGGACGATCTGATTTCGCAAGTCCAGATAGTCAAAAACAATCTGGCGCTCATCCTGCGCGGATATATATTTGTATGCTTTAAGACCTGATTGGGTCAGTTTTTGTCCCAGGGCAGAAACAATCCAGGAGACATAATCAAATTCATAGGGGCGGGAATAAGATCGAATTTGTTCCAGCAGTTGAGAAGGATCTACCTCCGAACCACGAACTGGCAGAATTCCAATGATGATAATAAATATACTGACAATTAACTTACCGGTTTTATTTTTCCAATGCATACTTTATCTAATCAGCAAACAAAAATAATCCACAAATATTAGTGGTCCGTTTTTAGCAATACACCTTTTTCAGCACAATATTTCCTTCACTAGAAAATTACATCCTCTCAGAGGATGTCCAATTACCGGTCAGGAGCTGGCGCTTTTTTCGGCTGAACCAGCATGGCTTGATCTATTTGGTCTGTGATTATCATCTCTCCCAGCAGGTCGCCGTAAGCCGTCAGCTCCGGGATCTTCTCTGGTTCGTCCATCGGATAAGATCCTTTCAAATCCACTTGAAAACGCCGAAAATCCAATTCCTTAAAGAAAGTCTCTACCAGGTGCACCTGCTGGTCATCAGAGGATTGCTGAAAGGCGCCCAAAACCGGGCTGATCCAATGCCAGGGCCATAAACGTTTAATTTGTTCAGGCTTGAGAGAGTGGGGTTCCCGCCCTGTCCCGAGGCTAATCAGGGTAGTCTCAGCCGGATCCCATCCCAGCACAAATTTGGCTTCATAGGCCGCGATATAACAGGGGTTATGATAAGACCCTACACCTCCATCTACATACCGGTTTTCCACCGGGGGGAAATACGAGGGGACCGACGAGGAAGCGAGAACCGCTTTTACAACCGACCATTGGTCGTAGCCTTTTGATCGATTAAACGGTTTGATAAAGAGCGTTTTGTTCTTAACCAGATCAAAAGCAGTTATTACCAGATCAGTTGGCTGCTGGGAACACCAGAAATCTCCCATGGTTTTCTCCCCCAGATACTCTTCCAAAGCTCTCTGGAGCGGATCCAGCGGGTAGCGGTAGCGGGTCAATGGCCAGAGAGCAGACCGCCAGGTCTTGCGGAAGATTTTTGGACCAAAGTCACAGTACAAATTATGCAGCTCATCACCAAACATCCCCGTACTAATACCGGCAGAGATAATGGATCCCGTAGAAGTTCCCACCAGCAGTCGGAAAAGGTTATAGGCCGGCTGTTTTAAGTAATCCTCCAGGATGGCAATTGCCCGGGAGGGAATGACGCCTTTTATGCCGCCGCCATCAACTGCCAGGGCTACGTTCTTGCGAAATGGTTTCATAAAGGAGCTCCAGGGATGATTAGGGATATGATTTTACTATTATATATAGATTCGTCAAATTCGGCACTTGCGGGAATCAATTGTCATTAAGAGGGTGCCCCGGCTCCCTTCGATACGCTCTTCGTCTTCCTCCTCAATTAAACTCGGAGTCCGCGCAGGGTAATCAGGACACTTGGTTTTTTGAAATAGTTATACTGCTTACAACTTACTATTTACTACTTACTGATTACTGATCAATTTCTCCAAAAGCCTCAGACTGACAGCCTTCGACATCTCTTCCCCCGGCAAGCCAGGAGCCCAGGAGGAAAGGGAAACAGCTTTAATCAAACCAGTGTCTGCCAAATGACGGAAAACTCGCTCCAGTTCCTCCTCGCCGGGACCGCCCTGGGCGGGATAATTCTGGGCTGGTGATTCCTTTGGATTCACAATGTCGGTATCAAAATGGACCCAGATCGATTTATCCCCCAGTGGATAATCCAGCAAATCCAGCGGATCCCGCAGATGGATGAGAGAAGCGTTGGCTACCAGTTCCTTTTCGCCAGGATCCAGGTCCCGTCCATCGGTAAGTATGATCTGTTCCTGGGGTATTGCTTCCATTTCCAGGTTTTCCAGCAGGGTTAAATCTCCTAATCCAGCCAGCATGGCCAGCGGCATACCGCCCAAAAAACCACTGGGGCTGGTTTCCCGGGTATTAAAATCGCCGTGGGCATCAAACCAGATTAATAACGGATATAACTCAGCCCTGTTTAATCCTGCCAGCACACCAATAGCAGTGCAGCAGTCCCCGGCCAGGGAAACTGGAAGCTGCCCCTCACGAAGGGCTCCTTCCACCTGATCAGCCAAAGCGGAATGAAGCCCAGAAATCCGGGTCAGCAGGTCCGCTTCAGGCAATTCCCTTTGATTAATGATCCAATCAGGCTCAGCCAGTGTTTCCAATCCAGGCAGCCCTTGGTCCATAAAATAAGGGGTGAGAATAGTTCGCCTTTTCATTGCGCCGCTATCCTTGAACCGATTATCCCCAGCACCTGTTCTGGCTGCCGGGTAGTAAAGACCACCCCCTGCACGAGCCCCTGTTTGTGGTGGAAGGTGATCCGGATGCGGGGATATTCCAGAAAATTATAAAATGCCAGGTAGTCCCCTTTAACTAAAGCAAAGTGCACCCCTGCGCCGCCATACTTAATCCAATTGGGGGAATCATCCATTTTGCAGGTCTGAATGTTTTTCAGACTGGTTCTCCAGCGGATCAAGCCGAATTTCAGCAGAACGGCTTCCTCTGTGATCGTTATCCTCAGGGTTTGATAGTTCCATATATAGAAAAAAAAGAACAGCGCCAAAACCAAACAGACGATGGGAAACGCCCTGAAACCAACGACTGTCACCCGCCAGGTAAAAAGGGTTGAGAAAACCAGCGCCAAGAGGGTAAACAAGAGGCTGGTTAGAAGCGATTGAACTTTTTCCTGATAGATTTGATCTGCCATAAATCCTCCTGTTTACCGGGATTAATAATTATTCTGCAGAGTCCTGTTTCCAGAGATGAATGCAGACAAAGATGGGAACATTCAACAGGGTAGTCTTTTCAATTGAGTTGTGGATCCCAAATCTGGACGCTGCTGCCAACTGCTGCAATTCTTTCTGTGTGTATAGCTTCAATCCAACACTTCCCCCCCGCTTTAACCCAAATCTATTCAATTCAACAGCCCCCCAGCGCCGCAGCCAACTTTTATCCGCCATGTTCTGCCGAATTTGGTCTAAAGCTTTCTCAATATCGATGTCTTTGTGGGGCTCAAAAAGCATCACCTGCCCGCCTGGTTTTAAAATCCGGTATATTTCATTAAAACATTCCTCCGGGTCTTCCCAATAGGACATGCTGGCATTACAGGTTATTAGGTCAAAGAAATTATTCTCATACGTTGTGGAGGCAATACTTCCTGCCCTTAAATCAATTTCCAATCCAGTCAGGGCTTTAATTGCAGTCTGGATGGCGGCCTCCGAAAGATCCAGCCCGTATAAGACCAAGTGAGGTGCCATTTCATGGATTATTTTTAACTGCAGACCTGTGCCCGTTCCGACATCAAGGACTCGCTGAGCTTTTACCAGGGGAAGTCTCTCTGCAATTTCCCTGTAAAGACCGGCATCTTGTCGTCGAGAAGAGACAATCATCTGCAGCCTTGCCGAAAATTTACTCTGTGAGATCCTAGACATGTTCTTTTTTCCTGATCATATTTGAATAAAAAAATGCCTTATCAACATTATTGACAGAAATTTGATTATATGCTACCATTACGAGCGTTAAAGATGAAGTAGGTAATGGTAGCAATAAATGAACTGCCCAAACTTGCGGAAACTGGGCAGTTTTTTGTTCTAACTGCACTGCTTCAATACTATCAAATGTAACAAGGAGTAACAAAAGTGACAGAAAAAGAAATAGGAACCGTCAAATGGTTCAATGATGCAAAAGGTTATGGTTTTATCTCTCGCGAAGCGGGTGAGGACGTATTTGTTCATCACACTGCAATCGAAATGGAGGGATTCAAATCCTTAAGTGAGGAACAGCAGGTTGAGTTCTCAGTTGAGCAAGGCGACAAAGGTTTACAGGCAGTCGACGTTCGTCCTGTCTAAGAATCTTCTTTCGCACCTGACTGCATCGTTCTGTTGAAGCAGTAAGGCGAATACATACCGCCTGGTTTTCCGCAAACCAGGCGGTTTTTTTATCCCTTGGGCAATAACAGGTATACCCCAAACCCGGAGACCACAATTCCTAGAATTCTGGTTGCTGATATCGGAATCGGCTCCACTCCCCCAATCCCCAGGGCATCTATAACAAAAGATAGTGCCAGCTGTCCCAGGATAACACTGGCCAATCCGGCCGCAACTCCGGCCCGCTGCAATGAAAAGGAAATCCCAGTGACAATAAACACACCCAGGATACCGGACAATGCGGTTATGCCGAAAACCACGGGGGGGATTTTCCACACCTGGGGTCCCTCCCGGAGGAGCCAGATCAGCATTAGTGACCCAGCCACGATTCCTCCCATGGTATTGGTCAGGATGCCTGTCCGGACATCCCCTATCATGCCGCCAACCCGGCTGGTCATTGTGGACTGGGCTGCAATCGCTATTCCAGTCAAAAGGGCAACCAAAGCGCCGATGATTATGGACAATTTCATTAAACCTCCTAAATATTGCCGCCTACCTAATAAATGACCTCGCTTCTCCCTTGGAAATTAAGATCCGAAGCACTCTAAAGGTGAGTACAGCAATTAATTTCGAACTAACTCATCCTTAGATAGTTATTTCGTCTTCCTTGAGTTTTCCACTAAAAACAGCTAAGGAAATTAATGCCAGCAAAGCGCTGAAGACCCCGGCTATATTCTTCTTGTTCAGGAAAGCCGCGCCGCTAAACAAGCCAAGGATCAAAGAGAGGGGCCCATTGACTCTTTGAACCACTTGATCAGCTTCTTCTATTTCATGTCCCCTCTCAACCAGGCTCCATTTTAATATCGGGCCACCGTCAATGCCGGGTATTGGCAGCAAAGACACAACAAAGAGAAACACATTGGTTTGAAGGGCAGATTTAGCAGTCTCCCGGGCAATTGTATCCGGTTCAGTAAGAAACCTGGCCAGGGCAGTCAATGGAATCAGCAGCAGATTAATCAGGGGTCCGCCAAGGGAGCGGATTACATGCTGCCTGGGAGACACTTCCCTGTCATTGATCTCTTTGTACCGGCAGCGAGGCATCCCAAACTGGATCTGGAGTTCATCCATGGGTTTCCCGATCCAATCTGCAAGATAGGCATGAGCGAGGTTGTGGCACCATTCAGATCCTAAAATCGCAGAAGATGTCAGCGCCCCTTCTCTGACATGCCTTGAAAAACCATCTTCTGGTCTTTTCTTTTTAGATACCCGGGTCATGATTCCCCACATTACCAGCTGGGTCAGAGGAAGCCAGGTAAATCCGCGGATAGTAACGGGGGTGCCGAACAACCTGCCAATAATTTGCGGCTCTACCTTGAGGGATTTTTGATCAACTTGTCCTTCAGGCACTGGATAACCTCCCTGTGATTACATCTTACTGTCAAACAAAAGAGTTCTCTTGATTATACCGACCTTTTATTGGGAAATAGAAATCTGTATTGCAGGAAACTAAAAAACGGTACTATAATCTTGAGGGTTTAGAACATTTTCAGAAAACAAGCAGCTATTTTTAGAAATACAAAACACCATAGTTGGTTGGGAAACTTACCCTTAACCACCCAGAGACATATATGCCAAATACGATTGAATCGCCAACTTCCAAAAATAAATCCTGGGCAGCTCCCTTCTTTACTATCTGGACCGGCCAAGCAATTTCCCTTTTAGGCAGCCAGATGGTGCAGTTTGCCCTGATCTGGTGGTTGACAAAAACTACTGAAAGCGCCACAGTCCTCACCACTGCCACCCTGGTCGGAATCCTGCCAACTGTGGTCCTGGGACCTTTTGTGGGAGCGTTAGTTGATCGCTGGAATCGGCGAAAAATTATCATCTTCGCTGATAGCGGGATCGCCCTGGCAACCCTGGCCCTTGCTTATCTTTTTTATATCGGGGTCGTAGAAATCTGGATCGTTTACCTGATCCTCTTTCTCCGTGCGCTGGGAGGTGGTTTTCACGGTCCGGCCATGGCCGCCAGCACCTCACTCATGGTTCCGGATGAACAGTTGACCAGAATCCAGGGCATTAACCAAACCCTGTATAGTGGGCTCAACATCGTTTCAGCCCCGCTCGGGGCGCTGCTGCTGGAAGCCTTATCTGTTCAGGGTGTATTGGCAATCGATGTCTTCTCCGCCCTTTTTGCCATTATTCCTCTCTTCTTCATCGCCATCCCTCAACCAGAAAACAACAAGCTTTCTCAAAAAGACACTCTGGCTGGTTCCGTTTGGGAAGATATTTTAGAGGGATTAAGATATGTGATGAAATGGCCGGGGTTAATCTTCATCATTGTTATGGCACTCAGTATAAACATGATCATCACCCCGGCATTTTCTCTGCTTCCATTGCTGGTCAGAGGGCATTTTGAAGGAGGAGCGCTTCAGCTCGGCTGGTTAAATTCAGCTTTTGGCATTGGTGCTGTAGCTGGCGGGCTGCTGCTCAGCATCTGGGGGGGCTTTAAGAAGAAGATTGTAACCACCCAGTTTGGTCTCATCGGGATGTCAATTGGATTGGCAATAATAGGATTTGCGCCAGCAACATTGCTCGTCGTCGCGATTGTCGGAATTATTGTGGTTGGCTTTACACTGCCTATCACCAATGGTCCTATCAGTGCGATCGTACAATCCGCCGTTGATCCTGCGGTGCAGGGAAGAGTATTTACACTAATTAACAGCTTGGCAGGAGCCATGTCTCCCCTGGGTTTAATTGTAGCCGGTCCTATATCAGACTTGTTTTCAATTCAGATCTGGTATATCGTGGGAAGTGTACTATGCCTGGGCTTTGGGGTGGGTGGCTTTTTCTCTCCAGCGTTGATGGGACTGGAAGATAACAGGGATCTCAAGATCGAAGAAAAGAGTGAGATTAAATAAACATCAGGAAGCCAGCAGCCACCAGGAACAGGTTAATCACCCTGTTAAAATGCTCTCCCGATATTTTATGGACCATCCAATTCCCCAGCAAAACTGCCAAAATCACAACTGGTATGGATGCCAAGAAGTAACTGAGCACCGAGCGGGTCCAAAGTCCTGAAATTCCCTGACCAATAACAATTAAAGCGCTTGAGATCAGGAAATAACCCTGCAGGGTTGCCCGGAACCTTTCCTTTCCCCATCCCCGCATCACCCCGTATATTACAACTGGCGGACCATTGGTGTTATATGCGCCTCCCAGTATTCCGGCAAGGAACCCGAATGGAAACACCAAGTATCCCATTCTAAGCGGGGGAAGGCGCAACCCAAATAGATTGTATAAACCAAACACAATTAAGACCAACCCCAAGATTATTTTAACAATGTGTTCCGGGGTGGATTTTAAGAAGAATAATCCCAAAGGTATGCCAGCCAGGGTGGAAAGGATTAAATAAATAGCGGCTTTAAAATCCAATTCCCGCCACTCCCGGAGCAGCATCACCAGGGCGATTACGATGCCGACCAAAGCAACCAGAGGTGCAGCTGTTTTGACGCCCAGGATTAAAACCAGCAGCGGCATGGCAATCAAGGCATTGCCAAAACCAAAGGCTGACCGAATCAGCGTGGAGATGAATATTATTAATAAAACCAGAGCAGAAAGCAGGGTGATGTTCATTGATTTGGATTACTGCCAATATTTGTCAGGTTTTCGATCGGACAGGATCATTAAACTGCTGCACAAAGATCACGCCCACTATTACGACCACCATGCCGATAATTTGAATCGTGCCCAGGGTTTCCCCGAGAAGAACCCAGCTTAATATTGCTGTGAATAACGGCGAGAGATTCAAGATCATGTTCATCTCCAGCGCAGTTAACTCCCGGAGCGAATGATTATACAGCAGATAACCCAAAGTTGTGTTCACCACTGCCAGCCAAAGAATAATTATTATTGATTTCGGGCTAAATTGAGGAATTCCTTCCACGATAAGCGCCAGAAGCATGCTGAGTATCCCTCCAATCGCGAGGGGGAGGGCTGTTAATGTCAGTGTGTCCAGTTTTCCCTCCCTGGCAATTCCCCGACCCAGTAAACTGAATGCTAAAAAACCTATCAAGCCAATCCCGACAATCACAATGCCTTTGGGTTCACCGGAACTCATTCCGGAAGAAAAAAACAAGATACTGCCTAATAAAGACAAGAAAACACCGAATATTTGCCATCCGGTAGGAATTTCTCTCAGGAGAAGAGCTCCCCCAGCAAGCACTAACAGCGGAATCAGGCTCATCAAAAATGATCCGGTCGTAGCAGGTACATACTTCAATCCCCAGAACAAGGCTCCGTTCCCAATCGTATAGGCGCTGACACCTATTAGAATCAAGTGCAGCCAGAGTTCCCTGGAAATTGGGGTTTTTAACGACTGTCTTTTGATAAGAAAAGGCAGCAGCACAACAGCCCCCAGGAAGTATCTGAGCCCTGCAATAGTAAGCGGGCCCAAAGTTTCCAAGCCAATTTTTACAACCACAAAAGTTGAGGACCAGATCAGGGTCACCAGCAGGCTTTCGCCGATGGCAATTAGTCTTCGTCTCTCAATAGCCGTCTCGGTCACCGATTGATCTTTCATAGATCACTTCTTTCCTGCTTCCCTAACAAAGAGCTGTCGTGCTTCCTGAAGTTTACAAATCACACTGGTAAATCCGGTAGCGCCGCAGCGGCTTGGCGTTTAATTTATGGATAGCATTAATCATGGGGTAATTATCCTCCAGAACATAATTGATTTCCAACCATATCTCTGGAGTATAAAGGAATTCGTAGAGAGCCCGATAGATCAAGCTGTCAATTCCCAGGCCATGGTATTCCGGGATCACACCCAGCGCAAACATGCGGTAGTTCTTCAGTCGGGGGATTCCCACCAACAGCTTCAGCCACCCGAATGGCAGCAAGCGGCCATTCAGCCCTTTCAGCAGGGTATTTATGTCCGGAAGAACGGCCGCAAACCCGATAGGTTTTCCCTCAGCATTTTCAGCAAATACCACCCCTTTGGGCTGAATAATCTGTTTCAGATCCTTCGCCATCGCCTCCGCTTCAGCTTCAGTGACCGGCGAATAGCCCCAATTATCAATAATGCTGGTATTGGAGAGTTCCAGGAAAATCTGGACTTCCTCCTCATACTTCTTCATTTCCAAGGGGCGGACCGTAACACCATATCTTTTCGCGACCCGGTCCGTCAGGGTTAATATCCGGTCCGGAATCTGATATCCCTCCTGCCCGGACATGTAGTAGCAAAGCAAATCCTTTACTTTTTCAAGCCCGCAGGCAGTGAGCTGTTGATCATAGTAAGGTGGGTTGTAGGGAGACATGATCACAGGAGGTGGCGTAAACCCCTCCACTACCAAACCCCATTCCTCTGAGACAAATGTCCAGGGCCCCCGCATGGAATCCATCCCCTGCTCGCGCAGCCACTCCGCTGCAGAATCCAACAGGGTCCGGGAAGCGTTGATATCAGGGATACATTCGTAGTAACCGAACAGACCGATTTTTTCTTTCCAGAAATCAACCGCCCGATGATCAATGAAAGCAGCAATCCTTCCAATCACCTGCCCCTCCCGGATCAGGAGAAATAAGCAAGTATCACAATGATCCAGCAAAGGATTAGTTTTGGGATTAAATTGATTTCTCAGCTCAGTGCGGAGGGGAGGGACCCAGTTTGGATCGTCTTGATAAAATTGGTAAGGGAAATATATAAATTTCTTTAAATCTCCTTTGCTCTGTACTGTTTGAATCTTCACTTCCGTCCTCCTGCTGAGATCATTTTCTATTATCTAATAATAACTTGCTGTACCGGAAAAAAAATTATTGTTGTTTTCTGCCTTAAACTCAACCAAGGGATAACTTCCCCCATTTTATAGTTTTAGCCACCAGAGTCCAGTGCATTCCGGGAGGATAGGTTTACTTTCATTTCCAATCTCCCCCACCATCTCCTCTCCAAAGAAAAACTCCACTAATTCCAAAGCCTCTTCCCGGCTGTCGAAACGGTAATCAGTTCGGATCCAGGAACGTTGGAAACCCTGGGATTCCAGGAAAGTAAAATATGGTTTCAAATCATCCTTTTCCACCGGCTCTATATTGCCAGTACCAAGGGTTTCGATAATGATCATCGTTCCCCCGCTGCGCAGCACGCGCTTCATTTCCAGCAGAGCACTCTCCACCTCCCCTTTCCATTTTTTCCCCTCCCAGACCACCAGGTAACAGATACTCCAGCCGGAGACCACCAGATCAGCAGATTTATTCGGCAATGGTATCTGGCGGTGATCTCCTGCGGTCACCTGCCAATTTCCCAGCTGTTGATTTTGCAGTCTTCCGGTCGCTACTCCCAGCATGTGGGTGAACAAGTCCAAAGCGTGAACTGATTTGACGTGAGGAGCCAGCAGATGCGCCAGACGCCCGGTGCCAGAGCCCAGGTCAACTACATCTTTTCCGTTCAGCGATGTGATTTTTTTAAGTTCCGGAAGCAGGTTGCCCAGATAGTCTTCCCGGCCAATCAGACGCTGGTATAGGTCCGCTTCCTGCTGATAAACTATTTTGTGGTCTGTCATGTTTTGTTGCTCATTTGGGGGGCAGTGTTAATGAGTAACTAACCCCCTGGTTAACCCAATCTTCAAGGCTGCTGTCTTTTCTATACCCCGGCTCTTTGACAATTACCCAACCTGTCATCGCTCTCCCGGTCATATCAAACAGTTCTACATCAGGCTGCAAAAGAGCTTCAGAATAATTTTCTGCTCCGACACGCACAATCAAATCTTCCCTGATTACCCCGCAAGCCATGTTCCCTTGGAGCAAAAATCCAATCCCGCCAAACATTTTCTTTTCCTCATACCCCATACAATCACTAAAAATTTCCCGTACACGCTGGGCAAGACCTTCATCATAGGCCATGTTTCACTCCTTAATTTTACCCACAAGTCTGAGACTTTAATACATCTGTTACTGCAGACGAAGGTGTCGGCGCTGAAAGATCAAGATCCCGACCAGATAATACAGGAGAGAAAGAACCAGCAAGGAGATGATTTCATATAGCACATCTGCCAAACCTGCCCCCAGGGTAAGGATTTTATTTAAAGCTATAACGGCATGAGTGGGTGGTAGCAAATCATAGAGACTGATATTTAAACCCGCAATTTGA
Source organism: Anaerolineales bacterium (assembly GCA_049644685.1). Taxonomy (GTDB): domain Bacteria; phylum Chloroflexota; class Anaerolineae; order Anaerolineales; family UBA11858; genus B10-G9. Next base: position 27,440 of record JBARSJ010000091.1, on the reverse strand, counting down.
AATAGAATAATCCGCGGGATCGGATAAACTGCTCCCGAAAAGAACATAAAAAAGATCAGGGGAAAATTTGCAATAATAAAGGCCTGGCTGACTGATTTTGAAAATGCAGCCACAATCAGGCCAACACCAACCACTGCTACTGCTGTAATTCCTCCAATTAACAAGGCTGCCCAAATCGAACCCTGGCTGCTAAAACCTAATAAAATCGCCACAAAGAGGGTTAACAAAAGGGAAATAATACCCAGAAGAACCGTTGGCAAGCTAATGCCGATAAGCAGATCAGATGCTTTCATTGAAGTCATTTGCAAACGCCGCAGGGTTCCGGATTCTACCTCATAAGTGATAGTCATCGAGATAATAAATACCAGCATCACCACAGAGATGATCAGGACGCCAGGAATAAAAAGGTCGAACTCAGATCTGCCTTCGGAAGCTCCTAGGGCAATTTCTGTATATTGAACCGGCCGGATATCTCCTGTCTGGATCTGCACAAATTCATCAATTACAGCGCCGGCCATCACCGCACCGACCGCATAGTAAGGATTTGTCAGATCTCCTACAAGTGTGACTTCAGCTGGATATAGTATCTCCCTCTGGAAAGCAGCTTCGAGTTTTTCGGAAAAATCCACAGGAATGATTAATAGGACTTCGGCGTCCCTGTCCTTAAGTAGATCCTCAGCCTGGTCCTGATCGCTTATGGATATCACATCCAATAGAGGATCCCCGCTAGGATAGGCCAATGTTTCCAGCAGGGTTATGGCTTCTCTTCCCCGAGGTCCTGTATCCAGGTTTTGGACCAATACACCATAGGTTGTCGATCCGCTGGGGATCATCAACCAATAGAGCAATACAAAAAAGGGTCCTATGACCAAGCTCAATCCCAGCGTAACTGGATCCCGAACCTGTTCCTTTAAGCTTTTCCAGAAGATCTTAAGAATTTTCATTCCCTCAACCTCCTTCCGGTTAGCTTAATAAAGACATCTTCAAGGGTATTCTTCCGCAGCCGGATATCTCCGGTTTGGATCCCGGAGTCATGCAGACGGGTGAGAATACTCTGGAGCAGATTCACCAGATCCAGCGCCCGGATCTGGAGCACATTGTCCACAATCAGAATCTGAGCCCGATCCTCCAAGAAAGACAGGTCGAGTTCAATTGATTCCTTCTGATTTATTAATGTAATTTCAAGGACGTCACCTTCGCCAACAGTCTGTTTCAGGGTATCCGGTTTATCCAGAACCATCAATTTTCCCCGGTCTATGATTGCCACCCGGTCTGCCAACCTCTCCGCTTCGTCCATGTTATGAGTAGTCAGGACAATCGTTTTATCATTTGCCAGGGACTTGATGTATTTCCGGATGCTGATCCGGCTCTGGGGATCCAGGCCTGCCTCCGGTTCATCCAGGATGACTATCTCGGGGTCATGGATCAACGCCAGGGCAATGTTTAGACGCCGCTGCATGCCCCCAGAAAGGGTTCCTGCTAATTTGTTTGCGGAGTCGAGTAAGCCTAAGACATCCAGGAGCATCTGGCATCGCTGGCGGATCAGGGATGGGTTCATACCGTACATGCTCCCCAGAAATATTAGCTGTTCCGCAGGAGTCAGTTTGGTCCACAGCACATTCTCCTGCGGACAGATGCCGATCCGTCTTCGAGTCGTAACATCCTCAGCCGAGAGCGGCTTCCCTCGCAGTATCACCTCTCCACTGTCTGGTTTTAGTAAACCGGACATCAGCTTAATGGTTGTAGTCTTTCCCGCACCATTGGGCCCCAATAATCCAAACACTTCACCGGAGAAAACGTCCAGGCTCAGGTCATTCACAGCCTGAATATCCCCGTATGATTTTGTTAGATTATTAATTTGAAGGAGAATTTCCTCAGCCATTTTTGCTCCAGGAGTGCGGTAGCTCCCAGTATTAATCTTCCCGAATTGAACTCTGTTCCTCCAGTTATCCTTGCTTGGATTATAACTAGTATCAGGCTGTTTTCTCAACAGATTCCCAACCCAGTTATTTCCAGATCATATGTCCGGAGATTAAGCGCTAATACAATAATAATCAGGAGGATTATTTAATTGAATGCTGTTGGTTCAAGTGTCGGGTTGAAAAAAGAATCTTAGACAAAGATTTAAGACAGCTCTTCAGAATCATAGAACCGGAAATTATTCTTGCCGCTGTCTTTTACCTGGTACATGGCAGTATCGGAATTTTTCACCAAGTCAAGCTGAGGAAGATTTCTTTTCTCAGCTATGCTTATTCCTATGCTGGCAGTTATCTGAATGCAGTGATCTCCAAGCTGAATTGGAAGATAAATATTGTTGAGCAGCTTTTCGGTGATTTTGCTAACATCCTTTTTATTGCGGATGTTCTCAAGAATGATCACAAATTCATCTCCCCCCAACCGGGCCACAATATCGCTTTCCCTCAGCGTACCTTGCATCCGTCCTCCGAGCTCTTGCAGAACCTGATCACCAACTGCATGCCCATAATCATCATTCACCCATTTGAAATTGTCCAGATCAACAAAAAGAACAGCGACCAGGCTTTGATCGGTTTTGGAATGTATGCTCTGATAATGATCTTCAAACAGAGTGCGGTTGGGCAGCTTTGTGAGTGGATCATATAATGCCTGCTGCTGCAATTGAAGTTCATGATCTTTTCGTTCGGTGATATCCCGCATGATGCATTGCATGTGACCCGGCTTACCCTTAGCATCATAAACCAGGGCCACACTCAACTCTACTTGCACCCGGGTGCCGTCTTTTCGCGCCAGCGTTTCCTCGAATATGGGCAGGCTCTCTCCCCTTAGTATCTGTTCCCGGCGCTGATCCATAAATTCAGGCTTACCAGGCACTTCGTAATCCGCTGCATTCATCCCTATAAGTTCAGCAGAAGTGTAGCCCAGCAGATCAAGGGCGTGCAAATTGGCTGATAACACATTCCAATTCAGATCAAAGATCACCACGCCATCATTGGTCCGGTCAAATAACGCCCGGTAGCGGTCTGCGGTTTCCTGCGATTCAGACAAGGCATTTCGGATCACCTTATCTGCTGTCCAAATATAAACAGCTGCCATAGTGGTGTAAATAGTCTGAATAAACCAGCGGGTATCATTGGCTGGGAGGGGAAGCAAATTTACCACTAAACCATTTTGCTCCATTCTGAGAATCAGGAAATTTATTATCAGGGTGAATATGGTTATTAACAAGGCAGTTTTTCCATTCAATGCCAATCCGGCAAAAATAACGATCAAAATCTGCCCCTGAACGCTAACCCCTCGGATTCCGGCTACCATTGCAATGTCAATTGTAAATACAAGCCAGCCGAGAATCACAATCAGCCAGCAAGCCTCCTCTAGCTTTCCTTTCCTTAACAATCCATAGGAGATCAACATAGCCAGAGCCCCGGTGCCGCCCAAGTAAAATGTCTCGGTATGCTCTGGAGAAGCAAAGGAGGAATAGATAACGATTGCAGCGATTAAAATAAATACTGAAAACTGCGTCACAACCAATATATTGGCTCTGCGCTGTTTATCTTGATCTGAAAACTCCGGAATAGTAAATATCTTGTACTTGTTCAACAGGTTAATTACCTCAATCAGGCAGAATTTCCTAATAAAGTAATCTGAAATCACCTGCATCATACAGGAAAAGGAGACAAGGGGGCTTTACAGGTTTGTTATCATCAATCCCCCGCTTTACTTATATCTTACTTTTTTTTCAGGCCGGAAAGTACCCAGGGGAGCGCAAGCTTATCATAATAAGCCTCAACTATTATTCCCTCCTAACCACAGACCCTCAAATAAATTCAATTCTATCCTTAGAAATGATTTCCACGCCGGCAAGTTCAAGCTCTTTTTGCCATTTTTCAATGACTGCGGCAGCCTCCTGGTTATAGTTGCTGTGTCCATCTTCTACCAGGGAAACTCGGTATCCCAGCTCCAGACCGCCAAGGCAGGTTGCCCTGATGCATCCCTGGGTGACTAATCCAGTGATTAGGAGATTTTGAATTCCCCGGACTTCCAATTCGCTCTGAAGTGGTGTATCCAGGAAGGCATTTCCCTGCTTCTTTTGAATCAGCGAATCCACTTCCCCGCGAGAAAGACCGGGGTGGAACTGCCACCCTTCTGTTCCCTCTTTCAAGAAGGATTGGTTAGCGTGTTGAACATAGATAACCTTAACTCCGAATAGGTGGGATCGATCAACCAATATATTAATAGTTTCTATAAGTTGCTTAGCTTTGTAAATTGGATTCGGCCGGGTAAATAGAGCTCGCTGGACATCTATCACTAACAAGGCTGTCTTTCCCGGGTGGAATTGAGTTGATTGAGGCATCGTGTTTGTCTCCTGTCCTGGTTTTATCAATCAGGTTCAGCTTTTGGTGGGTTCATTCAAAAAGCGGCATTTGTTCTGTGTTTCCAGTCCTTTTCTCTGGTTCAAAGACCGGAATTCTGGTTGTGATACCTATCCGGATGATTTCCTCCTGAAATACTTTATTCAATTCCCGCCAACCGGGAACACTGCATTGATACTGGCTGCCATAGTGATTAATATACTTCTCTTTTATTCCAGGGAAAAGCCGATCCAGCTTATGATAATAATATTCGCGTGAACCCGGTCGGAGGGAAACGCCAAAAGATGGAATGATGTATGAGGCTCCACTACTATCTGCCCGGGAGATAATCTGTAAAATATCCTGCTCGCTGTCTTCCAAAAATGGCAGAATAGGCATCATTGTAACACCGGTGAGGATTCCCGCCTCCGCCAGTTTACGCATAGCCCGAAAACGGGCGGAAGGGCGGGGAGCGCCCGGTTCAAGTTTTCGAGCCAAATCATCATCAGCCGTTGTGATCGTAAAACTAACTGCAGCATATACCCGGCTGATGTTTTTAAGAAGATCAATATCGCGGAGGACAAGATCTGATTTGGTTAAAATATGCACCGGAAATTCATTCTTAGAAATAATTTCCAATGCCTTCCCTGTCAGTTGATACTCCTGTTCCACAGGCATATAGGGATCGTTCATGGAGCCGAACCCTATTGTTCCTCGTATCCTCTTGCGGGGTAAAACATCCTCCAGCAGATCCAGCGCGTTGACTTTAACCCGGATTTCAGAAAAATCCCCAATCCGGTAGCATTCCGAGCGGGAATCACAGTAAATACACTGGTGTTGACAGCCCCGGTAGAGATTCATGTTGTACTTTAACCCAAACCAGGGATCTGGCTGCTTCACGTGATTTAGAATGGTCCTGGCATTAATCTCGTTAATCATGGGCGTAAATAGTGGTGGGAATTCCCTTTCTGTTCAGCACAGATCTCCTTTGATTATTATACAGCTTTCAGGTTTCAATCACTATGGGATCACTGAGTTGAAAAAGCAATCAGTAACCAAGCGTGAAATAAAATGACCCTGAAGCGAAATCGCCAGGGTCATTCAAGTGCAATGATTATTCTTTCTGGTTTCCTAAATATGTCCGATTATTCTATAACACTCTCTAAAGAAAATTAGGGAATATCCTCAAATGCTTTTTCCAATCCATAACCAACGCCAACCATACTTGGACCGGTATGGGCACCCAAGACCAAAGACATCGGCCCGGTGGGAAGCCAATTGCATTTATATATCTTGTCTACCTGCTCGCGCAGAAGCGATGCTCCTTCAGGATTATTTGAATGCAGCACCTGAACCCGCAGCTCACTACCAGGTTCATGCTTGCGCCCCATCACCTTTACCAACCCTTTTAACGCTCCTTTAAATGTCCGAACCTGTCCCAACTGCTCGTAAGTCCCGTTAACTTTCTCTACGCCTATCATCGGTTTGATATTGATCAACGAAGCAATGATCCCTTTCATATGGCTGATGCGCCCGCCGTGGATCAAATACTTTAACTCATCAAGCGTATATATGCTGTCGCAGGCATCCCCAATCCGCTGCGCCAAATCTAGAATTTTATCCTTTGCCCAGCCAGCCTTGGCAGCGCGGGCTGCAGCCTCAACCACCCAACCTGCTGCCGCGGATAAAGTCTTGGTATCAAGGTGAGTGACATTCGCCTCTGGAACCATTTCTGCCCCTGCCAGAGCTGAGTTGTAGGTGCCGCTTAATCCCGAGGTCATATGGATGGAAAGAATGTCCGGATCCTTGGCAGCTAAAAGGCGATAGAGGTCGGCGAATTCTCCTGCTGAAGGCTGAGAAGTAATCGGTAAATTCCCTGATTCAATCAGTATTGGATAAAAATCTTCGGGTTTTATATCCACGCCTTCCCGATACGATTTTCCATCAAGGGTAACAACCAGCGGTACAACATGAACATTCAATTCGGCTGCTTGTTCAGGGGTTAAACTTACATCGGTCCCGCTATCAGTCACAATTTGCATCTTAAACTCCTTATATATTTATCAGGTTAAAGTTTCTTCCCCATGCTGATCCGCTCTTCAACTGAATAACCCAATTTTTCATAGAAGGTTTGCAGGTCAGAATTATCCGCCCAGATCTGTAAATTTACCTTTGAGCAGGACATTTGCGCCAATAAGCCTTCTGCTTTCTTCATTAATGCCGTACCAATGCTCTTGCGGCGATAAGCCGGATCAACAGCGAGGTAATAAACCCAACCGCGGTGGCTATCAAACCCCGCCATGGCTGTTCCCACCAGGAGATGATCATTTACTGCAACCAAAAATAATCCGGGGTGGATTTTCAACTTGCTTTGAATATCTCTGATCGGGTCATTGTGGAGTGGTGTTTCAGGAAATGCCTTTTTCCAGAGCTGGGTAACCTCTAGTTCATCGTCCATCCTGTAAGGTCGGATATCAATCATAAAATTCGAACTTGGTGATTATGTGTCATTATTGAGATTTTTATACCCGTAATCCACAAAGATTATATCAAACTAAATGGTTATGCTTGTAGCAATTAATTTCCCGACGATCCAAGATATTTTTTATGGCTGTCCCCCTGCTTTATTAAAAACTCCTGATGATCTTATTTACTCTTTTACCCTGAGCAGCTGAGAGTTCATTTAATCTTTTGTTAAGCACGGCAAGATACTGGAATTGATTGTCCGGATTGACTGCGGCCAAAATGCTCTCAGCATACTGGGGTAGGCTTTTCGGTCGGCAGTTGTTTAACTGGTCAATCAAATATGGAAATACCAGACTGTTACCCTTCGGTTTGGCGGCTGCCGCTCTAGCCAATGTCTTTATCCCATTATCCTGGGTGATTACAGAACCCTTTTCAATCACTGCGATAATGTCATCCATTCGATTTATGATCTGATCCGGTTTCCTATCAGCGATCAAAGCAATATTGATCATTGCCGCCCAGATCAAACGGTTATCCTTGCCAAAAATCAATCGCAGGAATTCTTCCAGGTAACCCTCAATCAGACCTGGATCCAATAACCCAACTTGTTCCAATACGGCAAGGCAGTCGATTTGGATTTTTCTGTCCTCGTTTCGAAGGTTATCTGCTGCTTCTTTTATGCCATCCAGGTTAGCGGTTTCTACTAGCCGTTTGCCTAACTCCTTATTTGGTTCCTCATCTTTCCTGCCCTGCATACTGGCCAGCTCAGAAATTATGGACATGTTTTTATCTCCTGTGCATCAAGGGGCTTGCCCAGGGGGAACCTTAACCTTCTGGGTAAAAAGCCAATCCAAGCCCTCCGGGGCCGACATGTGTGCCTACCACTGGGCTTACATCTGAAATATATATATTCGACGGTTTAAATCGATTCCGGACCAGATCAACAAGCGAAATTCCTTCCTCAAGACAATCAACATGCACAATTGCCGCTTCCGCCATTTTTCTGCCGCCCAATCGTTCATCAGCAATATTCAGCATCTCGTCCACGGCTTTTTTCTTGGTCCTGGTCTGTGAAAGGGGTTCTATCAATCCGTTCTCAAAATGAAGGATCGGTTTTATATTCAGCGCAGTACCCAGCAGCCGTTTTGCGCCGCCAATGCGACCTCCTTTGTGAAGATATTCCAGCGTATCAACCACAAACAGAAGATTAACCATTTCGCGCATTTTTTCTGCAGCTGCTACAACCTGGTCAACCGGGCTGCCCGCAGCGGCAGCCCTGGCAGCTGCCAGGGCAATTAACCCCTGTCCCATGGCGCTGAAACCAGAATCAACAACATGAATGGAACAATCCGGAACGAATTCTTTGGCAGCTAAAGCGCTGTCAACTGTACCACTGATTCTGGAGGAAGCGAGCACATTAACGATAGCATCACAATCTTTTGCACATTCCTGGAAGAAAACCTTAAACTCTTCTACCGATGGCTGGGTTGAGGAGGGAAGGGTGGTTGAGTTTTTTAAACGCTGATAGAACTCACCAGGTTGAATATCAACCCCATCACGGTAGCAATCATTGTCCCAAATCAGCCAGAGGGGAATCACGCAAATCCCCAGATTTGTCTTGATTTCAGCGGGCAAAGAGGCGGAACTATCCGTTACGACTGTTATCTTCTGAACGCTCATTAGGATCTCCTTGGCATCAAAGCCTGGTTAATTTTGAAATGCCGCTGGAGGCTTTGACAGATGAGGGTGAGATTAGTGGATCAGGAATGAGTTTATACTTACGATCCCTGTCCATTATTCCAATTTAATCTGGATTAATGTTTACTAGATCAGGAACATGCTGCAGTAAATTCAAAAGGATTTTTTCCCTAACGTATGGATACCAGAGATCATCATCCTGCTGGATCCATTTGATATCCAGGATTTCTTCATTTTCTTGTGTCTCTGCATCATCCACCAGTAATATATACCACAGACTTAACTCATTATATCCGCCGTAATAATCAACACCTAAACGTTCGCTCCATCCTTCGTCACTGCCGATCAGACGAATTCCCTCTTCTTTGATCTCCCGCTGCAAGGCGTCTTCGGCACTTTCTCCATCATCAATGGCGCCCCCTGGTAAAGCATAGTTCCCATCCGGGCGGTGAAGAGCACCCAAAATTGCCCCATCCTTCTTTCTAAGAATAATCGCCCTGGTAGAGACATGGGTGAACGGCAGGGTGATAGATTTATGATCACCAGCAATACCCTTTCCCTTTATTACAAAAATATCCTGATATTCCGCCTTCATTGAATTTTCCTTCCAATCTCAAAAGCTTTGCCAATCTGATCCCCAATCCTGTGGTATTGCTGAGCCTTGGTAGCATAGACAATGGGTGCTACTTTCAGGATATCAGGGTTCTTGTCCTCTCCCAATGCCGTCTCATCAACCTTTAGATCCATTATTTCACCGATAAATTGGGTGTGCAGTCCAATCTCATAATGATGAATAAGACTGCACTCCAGGACCAGAGGAAATTCCCCTACATAGGGCGCGTCAACCAGATCAGATTTGACCGGAGTTAGTTTGGTCTGCTGAAATTTATTGACATCCCGGCCAGAAACACTGCCAAAATAATCCGCCTCTTCAACATGTTTTTCGGAGGGGACACTGAGGGTATAAGCTCCTCTCTCCAGAATGCAGCCATAGGTATAGGTAGCCTTGCGGAGAGATATGGTCACACAGGGTGGTTTGGAACAGCAAATACCGCCCCAGGAAATGGTCATTACATTAGGATTGCCTTCTTTATCGTACGTTCCCACACACCAGACAGGAGCAGGAAAAATGAGGGTTTGCGGACCAAGTGATTTTTTCATCAGGTTTAATCCTTTGAGTTCCGAATCGGCCGATTATTGCTTGATATCCCACCATTATATAGGTTAACAAGTGGAGCAGGTATTAGTTTCAAGAATTTCTCTGGTCAGCACCGGCAATATCGTTCAGACAATCCTCTGGGTAATAATTATTTTCCTCCAAGTCATGATTGGGATACCATACCTGGGCAAAGAATGGGTTTTTCTTTGCCTGCTGGTCAAAATCCCAGGGCGGAGGCACACAATCAGGACACCAGTGACCAGCTTTAAGAATGGAATATGGTTTCCCAAGGAATTCGTGACCAGAGGCACATTTCCACAACAGCGACTGGTACAGATCACCATTCCAGGTTTGGGAAAGGCATTCCCCTCCTCTAAAAGCTGCCGCTTTTTTCAAGTCAAACAGCTCTAGTTTTTCTTTCCCTTCGTCGTAGCCGTGGTCCAATCGAATACAATCATCATCCGGGACCAGAGGGGGAACATCAGCGCCCCAATCGGGAATGGATTGATAGGATTGATAGTCCTTGTAAAAAGCTGTGATTCGCTGTTCATTGTGATTTGTATACCAGTACCCGGTTCCATTTTTATGGTTTTCGACCATCCCTTGCATACGGTTATAAGTGATTTTCTCGATAATTTTTTGAAAGAAGGGAAATTTCCGTGCTAAAAAGGCAACTAATTTTAAGCCCAAAGCCATATCTTTTTGCACAGTATTCAACCAGTCATCCAACGAATCACGCCAATAGTTTAAATAACTGTTGGTCAGGCAGCTGTCCTCGTAGTACTGCATATGGAAATTACGCAGGGCAAACCACTTTTTTTCCATAACAGCTTCCACGGCAGAAATGCCGCCCAGTTTTAGCGCCTTGGTCATGAATCCATAAGCGGAACACCTCATATCTGGTCCGCCGCCCATATTGTAGGCCCGCCGCCAGAAATCAGAATCTTCTGGAATATCAAGACAGTTCACCAGGCCAAAGCCCGCATCCCTGCTGGTTGTATTTTCCATACAAGTGTTTATCGGTTGATGGAACATAATCGGATCCCAGAGGCTGAAATAATCCTTGCTATCAACCGGCATAATAAATGTCATTCGTAAAGAAGCCCAATATTTGAGATCAGATTCCAGGACAGCTCTCTCTCCAGCAATTTTTGTTACTGCGTAATAATCATAAATGGATGGCTTGAGGGGATCTCCCACCCGGCCGCAGTGGATTGGCGGCAGTCGATCACCCGTTTCGGCCACTGTCCCTGTATGAATGTACTTGATATGTTCTGTTCCCTTCGGCTGGGCTTCTATGGCTTTAAGGATATTTTTTATGCCGTCAATATTGACACGCCTGGCAGCTTCAGGATAATAATCAGCCTGGGGTGAAATCAGCGCCATGGCATTCAGAACCCAATCCCCGCCGCGTACGGCTTCTTCAACGTCCTGATACTCAGTTGCATCTCCCCAGACAATTTTTAAGCCGCTGCCTGCAGAAATTCCCTTGCCAGGGATCGGCAGGATACCGGCTTCTTTTTCGTATTTTCTGAACAGCCTTTTGTCTGTCCTGGTTGGCAGCAGCAACAGAACAATGTCGTAATTTTCTCTTCTTTTCCAGAGCTCCTTAAAAGCTTCATAGCCCATGCTGCCAGAAGCGCCAAACAAGACGACGGTCTCTTTATTGCTGCCAATTCCCATAATTTCCCTTGATTTACTTCTGGTTATATAATATCCCAGATTCAATCTGGCAGGGTTTGTTAATATCTCTACTGGTATAAACCACCGCGTTCATCCGGGGGGCCTTCTGCGTCAAGGAAATTCATCGATGGATGACAACCCTCTCTTAAGAGATCGGTTTCTTAAACACTAAAATGCTGGTGCGGTTTATTATCTGAAAATCCGTAATTCTTAACTGAGAAATGAGGGGAGGGGAAATTACTTCAAGCCAGAATGTACAAAACTCTGGATGAATCTGCGCTGAAAGATCAAGAAAGTGATAAAAAGCGGTGCAGCCACCATCAGGGTTGCCGCTGTGAGCAGCGACCACTGGGCGCCGATTTCGCCCAATTGGGTAAACCTCACCAACCCGGCAGTCAGCGGCCTGCTTTTTTCACTGATGGTGATAATCAAAGGCCAGAGGAATTCGTTCCAGTGCCAGGTAGCCGAAGAGAGGCCGAAGGCAATTAATGAGGGTATTGAAGGGGGTAAGTAGACATGAAATATAAGCTGCCACCAGGAACAGCCGTCAATTACACCTGCATCCACCAGGTCACGCGGCACACTTATAAATGCCTGCCTCATCAGGAACGTGCCAAAGGCAGAGCCAAAATAGGGAATAGCAATTGCTAATCGGGTGTCAAATATGCCCATCACGCGTATAGTCGAGAAATTAGGCGCTAATAGAGCTGAGGTTGGGATTATCATTTGCAGCAGGACAAAAAAGAATATCCAGCCTTTGCCGAAAAATTCGTAATTGGCAAAAGCAAATCCGGCCAGCACTATAGTGATCAACTGTACCGCTAAAATCATCAGAACGACAATGATAGTATTTATATAATATTGACCAAAGGGAGCCAACGACCAGGCCCGGGTATAATTTTCAACTGTGAGATGGGTGCTGAACCAGACGTCTCCCCTGCTCATGGGGTCATTGGCTGGTCTGAAGGAAGCCACCAGGGCCCAGATTACGGGCACAGACCATAACAAGGCCAGTAAGGTCGCCAATATATTGGTAATCCAGCTGCCGATCTGGCTAAATATCTTTTGCGGAGCTCGTTGGTCCTTATTCAACTCAGACCTCCTTGCGCTCTGAGGTGATGAAATTAGTTATTGTAAATGCCAGCAGAACAATTACAAAAATAACCGTAATGGCTGCTGAGATACCGATGTCCTGATATTCGAATCGCTCCAACCAGAGTTCAAACAGCAGCACTGTACTGGAGCGGCTGGGTCCTCCACTGGTCAGCACAAATATATGATCCACGGTGCGGAAGGAATCAATAAATGCCACAATGGCAATAAATACCGTTGTCCGGCGCAGCAGGGGGAAAGTTATCTTCCACAGGGTTTGCCAGCCATTTGCGCCATCCAGGGCAGCAGCTTCATAAACATCAACCGGCAGGTTCTGAAGGCCAGCCAGGTAAAAAACCATATAATATCCGGAATTTTTCCAGACAGCGACAATTACTACAGATAATAATGCCAGGTTGGGATTGCCGGTCCAATTTTCTGGACCGCTGTAACCCAGGAAACGGAGTGCGGTATTAAATAAGCCGTAATCCGGAGTGAATAAAAATAGCCAGACGGTCGCCGCGCTGACCATGGGTAATACCATAGGATGGAAAAATGCCAATCGGAATAACCCGATGCCGCGTACCTTGCGGTTGACCAGCAAGGCAAACAGAAATCCCAGCACAATGCTGATCGGCACCGTGCCCAAAACGTAGGTTAGGGTATTCTTAATTACTTGAATGAAGTAGGGGTCAGTAAACAGGTCAATATAGTTATCCAACCCAATGTAAGTCGGCTCGCGAAAACGGGCGATGTTCATGCGCTGGCGGAAAAAGCTCTGGTAAATCGATAACAGCACAGGCCAGGCAGTGAACAAAGCGACAAACGCTGCGGTCGGTAAGACCAGGATATAGGGCAAGGGTTTAAATTGTTTTCGAGTGGTTTGAGCGCTCAAAACAGGTCCTCACAAGAAATGGGGTGACCAAAATATCTCTGGTCACCCCATTATAAATCATTTGTTCATCGGCATCGCTTAGGGGCAGAAATCTGCCAGAGCGGCATCAGCTTCGACCTGGGCCGCAGCCATTGCATCGGCAGCAGACATTTCTCCATTAATCGCTCGCTGGATATAGTCGTGGAAGATGCCACGAACCTGCCCTAGGTTTTGGGTGGCTAATTCTGCACCGGCAAACTCCAAGGCATCCCGGGTGGCCAGGGCTTGGGGTACTTCAGCGACATAAGCCAGCATTGCCTCGGTGTCATATGCTGCATAACGGTTAGCAATGTAGCCAGTGTTAATGCTGTAATCAGCCACGTATTCCGGTCGCGAGAGGAATTCTACGAACAACCAGGCAGCGTCCTGTTTTTCCTGGGCTGCGCCTTTCATAATGTAGAAATTTCCTCCGCCCGGCACACTGGCATAAGTCCCTTCTTCTTTACCAGGATAAGCCATTACACCGAGTTCAAAATCAGCCTGGGCAATTAAACTCGCCAAGCTGCCGGAAGAGTGTGTGATCATTGCCGTCGCGCCGCTGGCTAGATCGGGGCCATCTGTGGCCCAACTGGCCTGAACACCTGTGGGCATTGCGCCATACACAGCGGAGAGATCAATGTAGAACTGAATGGCTTCAATCACAGCCGGATCGTCGTACACCACCGTGCAGTCATCATCAAGGATATTTTGTCCTGCGCCGATCGCCAGGGGTTGGAAGAGCCAGTAAGGCCAATCAGAGGAGAAGTGCAATCCCCAATTGGTGGTATCGCCGTCCTGAACAGTGAGTGCCTGGGCAGCATCTGCCCAACTCTGCCAGCTAGTGGGTAGTTCCAAACCGGCATCTGCAAACATATCGGCATTGTAGTACATCACCACTGCACTGCGCTGGAATGGAATGCTCCAGAGTTGATCATCGTAATAAGAGTTCGCCAGGAACGCGGGCAGGAAATCAGCTACGTATGCATCGCCGCCTTCCATGCTGCCGATATACCCATCCAGTGGTGCGATGTAGTCAGCATTGATCAGGTCGTAGAGAGCGGTAGCCAGCATGACACCCAGAGCGGGAGGTTCACCGCCGCCGTCAATGGTAGTCTGGATAGCAGTTTGGACATCACCATAGCCACCAGAGAAAACCGGTTCAACGGTAATATGGGGATACTCTGCCTGGAAATCCTCAATGTAGCCATTTAAAATGGCAGCAATGGGGGCATCTACAGCCACCGGGTAGAACACCTGGAAGGTGACCGGCTCCAGCACGGGTTCTTCAACTACCTCTTCCTCCTCAACCGGTGCAGCCTCTTCAGTCGGGGCTACTTCCTCGACCACTGGTTCGACAGTGGCCGAAGTTCCACAGGCGGTCGCCAGCAAACCAGTGACCAGGAGCATTACAAGAAAAATATACAGTTTTTGTTTCTTCATCCTCTTCTCCTTTCTAGATTAATAATTGGTGGTTTTTGTGCGTATCAGGCGCACAATGTTCAATTCAATAATGTCGGAGTTAAAATACAGCTTACTGTAAGTTACTGGTTGATTGTCATTGGTAAAAATAGTCGACCTGACACTGAGGACCGGTGATCCTTCCGGAAGCTCTAAATATTTTGAAATCCGTGCGTCGAGGGCAGCTGCCCTGATAAATGACTGGATTTGATGCAGGGGGGTTTCAATCGAATCAGACAATAATTGTACCAATTTGCCGTCAAACCCATCCCAGTTTTGGATAGCCGAGTCAATTGCTGGCGAAATGTAATCATCAACATAAATTACCGGTTGTTTATCTGCCAGGACAATCCGTTTAATGCAGCGTAATTTTTCTGTGACCGGTATATTAAAAACATCACAAACATCTGTTGATGCTTCCTCAATGTCCATCGACAGGGTTTGAAAGTTAGGCTTGTAACCAACGTCCTGGATTATCTGGGCAAAAGGAGAAAATTCGTTGAGAGAATCCTGGATACGGGGAGTGTGGGCTACAAAGGTGCCGATGCCGTGACGCCGGAGGATAACTCCTTCATTTTCCAGCGACACATATGCCTCACGAAGTGTGTTGCGGCTGACGCCCAGTTTTTTGGCAATCGCCGCCTCAGAAGGCAGCTGATCGTTCCGTTTAAGCTGGTTTTGGGAAATGTATTTGAGCATGTACGCTTTTACTTGATTTAAGCGTGTGTCGGTTATGATCGTCATACTCACCTGAGACTAAAAATTATTTTTGGTACCGGACAGTAATTAGCAGAGGTTGGACGTCCTATCTCTGTATAATAAAACAAAAAAATACTCCTGTCAACAGCAAATTCTAAAGTGGTAGAATTTAGCGCTGCTAGCTTTACACGACAGGGTATATCAAGCCAGGAACCATCATTTGCCTATTTTTCAGGCCATTTTATCCAAAACAACAAGACCCCGTGTGGGATATGATAAGATTCCTCCTCTCCTTAATGCTCTTTGTGTATCTCTGGGAAAAAATAATTCCCAATAAATTTTAACTGAAATCAGCGGGCGCCTTGTCTAGAAAGAAACGCTTGGACAACCGCGTTAAACTCACCCGGTTTTTCAGCCGGAAGCGCATGCCGGGCATCTTCAATCACCCGTAATTCCGCACCCGGGATACGCTGCACATAGATTTCCTTTTCCTCAGTAGGAAAATAGTCACCGTCCGCTCCGATCACATAAGTTGGACAGCGGATCTCCTCCAACCGATCTACTACACTCCAGCCGATAACCGCTTTCATGGCCTCCAGATAGGCAGGCTTGTCATTTTCTGCCCAGCGCTCAATAAAGATTTCCCTCAATTCGGCCTGTTCCGGTAAAGGTAAAAACCGGTTTCCCAGCACCTCTCCCATCTTCCGCAAACCCATCAATCTCACAATCAATAACCGCTGCCAGATTTGCAGCTGTTCTCTCAATGTGCGGGGAATCAATTCCGGGGAGCTGTTGACGATTATCAGGCTCTTTACCACTTCGGGATAGCTTATTCCCAGCTGCAAAGCGATCATACCTCCCAGGGATATACCGAGGATGTGGGCGGGACTGATCCCCAACTCTTGCAGCAGCTTTGCTGTATCTTCAGCAAAGAGGGGAATGCTGTATGGCCCGGGTGGTTTATCCGATTTGCCATGACCCCGCTCATCAATGGTGATCACCTGGTAATTTTGAGCAAAAAACCCGGTCTGCATTTCCCAATCCCGGCTGCTGGATCCCAAACCATGGATGAACAGCAAAGGTTCCCCCTCGCCAAATATCTCATAATAGAGGTCAATGTCATTCACTTGAATAGTTGGCATCTTAAGAAGCAATTCTCCCTTCACTGTGAGCAGCTTAACGGCAGCTCAATCCAGAGGTTATTCTGTATATTTTTTAGCATACCATACGAATTGGATCAAAAAGATGATCTGGAACAGCAGAACAAGCCAAAATCCTGTGACAACAAAACGCCACTCAAGACGGCATTCGGTCCATTCCGGCAGCGATCCCAGCTCAAGCCGGGTTTGTTCCTGCAATACCCCGGGGCTGACATAATCCCGGTAGATATCATGCAGCGCCAGGTAAGAACCAGCCAGCAAAACAATAGTAATAATTGCCATGATAATTGTGATAATGATTACGGCTTTCTTTTTCTTCACACGTTCCTCCTGCGGTTTGGAATCAGAAACGGATCGGGGCTGTACTCCTAACTTTTGGGGTCCTGGGAAAAAACACCTGCTAATCGCGGCTGTATAATAAAGACAAGGCTTAACAATTAGTATAAATACTCACAATGGGTATGTCAAACAAACCAGGTGTGTATGCGGGAAATTGGATTTTGCGGAAGAAGCGCTGCTTTTTGTTTTGTAACTATTATCTCTCCAATGTATATTATCTGTAGAGGTAGTTCATGCTCAACTTCAATAAATTGTATGAGACCTACGCGCCCGAAGTATACCGGTTTGCTCTCTGGCTGTCTGGCAGCAGTTTTTGGGCAGAGGATATAACTTCGGAAACCTTTATCCGGGCTTGGGTTCATTACCGCCCCATTCGAACCGAAACCCTGAAAGCATACCTCTTCACTATAGCCCGCAATTATTATCTTGGGCAACTGAGAAAGGATAAGCGCTTAGTTGATCTTAACGAAGAAATTCCAGACCCTGCTCCTGAACCTGACCGGATGATTGAATCTAAGCTAGAAATTAGGCGCGTACATCATTTTCTGCAGACTTTGCCTGAAATTGACCGAGCAGCGTTTATTTTACGCGTTCAGCACGAGCTCCCCTACGCCGAAATAGCCCGGGTTCTGAAATTATCCCTTTCAGCTTCGAAAGTAAAGGTCCACCGCGTTCGAAAGAAGCTGTCAACGAATATGATCGATAAGGAGGTTTGAAAAATAATGGAAATCACACGGAATGTAATCCTCGATTTGCTGCCAATGTATTTAGCCAATGAAGTGAATCCTGAAACGCGTATCCTGATTGAAAAATATCTGGAAACCGACCCAGAGCTAGCCCAACAAGCCCGGAAGCAAAAAGAAACCAGTGAGTTCCCAGCAGATATTCCTGTCCCGCTTACTGAGGAAGATCAAATCAAAGCCTATAAAAAATCAAGGCTGCGCTTAGCCTTCACCATAGTATTCCTGGCTTTCCTGTTGGCCACAATGTTGGGAATAATTTTAATGATGTTTCTAAATTCAGCATAATTTATCATTTAAAAGGAGCGTGTTTTTATGAATAACCCTAATCTGAAATATGACCTTTTCATGGGAATTTTAGCAGTACTAATATCCGGTATCGTGGTGGCGGTTGTAATTGCAGCCTTTTTTATCTCCAGTTAGTTGCTCAATCAAAACAGGACCGTAAATAATATACTTTAAGAATAAAGGGGATTCTGAAATTAGCTAACCGGGAGACTTGGTGATCCAGGGAGGGGGAGAGGGAGACGAGGTGACTAGGAGAAAAGGAGAAGGAGAGATCAATTGGCAGGCTTGATTTATCCAGGGGGAAACTGATTACCGATCACTGAATACTGTTTACCGGTTTTCTGACACAAAACTGACACAAAACTATGTTATGCTGAAGTTATGTCCCTCCGCATCCTGGTAGTAGACGACGAAACCGCAGTGACCGATCTGATAGGGTACAACCTTCAAAAAGCCCACTACGAAGTGCTGACCGCCCATGACGGGGAAACTGCGCTGCAAATAGCTCACGAAACAGCGCCCGACCTGATCCTGCTGGACCTGATGCTTCCCAAAGTTGACGGGCTGGATGTCTGCCGGGAGCTGCGAAAAACCAGTGAAGTGCCAATCATTATGATCACTGCCCGGGGAGAAGAAACCGACCGGGTAATCGGCCTGGAATTGGGCGCTGACGATTACCTCTGCAAACCTTTCAGTATGCGGGAATTGCTGGCACGCATTAAAGCAGTGCTGCGGAGAAATAAACCCTCAAGCGGCGAGATTGATGAATCTACCATCCTGACCGGACCATCTGGGCTTCAATTGGACGAAGATACCCGCACTGTCTGTATTGGGGATAATTTCCTCAACCTGACCCGCCTGGAATTTGACCTGATGCAGTACTTGACTCTGAATGCCGGACGGGTACTATCCCGCGAACAGTTATTAAGCCAGGCCTGGGGCTACGATTTTGTGGGAGGAACGCGCGCAGTCGACAGTGCTGTAAAACGTTTGCGGGGAAAAATCCGGGTTTACCTCCCCGGAGCCGAATTAATAGAATCAGTTCGGGGCATCGGCTATCGGTTAAAAAAGTAACTCTATGCGCATACCCATTAGACTTCGTCTTTCCTTAAGTCATTTTCTGGTCCTGGTGACTGGCATGGTCCTTGCCGGCACTCTGGCCTGGTTAGCAGTGGAAGGGGTGTACCTGGCTACCCAGCGGGAAAATCTTCTCGCTCAAGCCAGGCTGACCGCAGCCGCGATCGGGGGCACAGCAATTTCATTCGATTCCCCTGAGTCCTACTCACAAACAAGAAATGTGTCTCCGGGAATTCATACCCGCCTGCTGGACGAAGGAGGTGCGGTTGTAATTGGCGTTCCCCTGCCAGCCGGCGAAAACCCTGTACAGGTTCCACCTTCAGAGGACGCTGGATATGTGCCAGCTGAAGAACTAATCCTGCGCCCCGAAATTCAGTCCGCCCTCTCAGGTCAGCCAGATACTGCTGTGCGGGAGGTTGCGTCTGCCGAGAACCGACGGGTGTTATACGCTGCCGCACCGATTTTTGGAGAGGATGGCAAAGTCATCAGCCTGGTTTATCTGTCAACCCCGCTTCCGCCCAGCGGATTACCAGAGAAACTCATTTACCAGCTGGCCGGAGCAGTGCTGGCTGCTGGAATTTTAGCCAGCATCGCAGGGATTTTCCTCGCTCGCGGCATCGCCCGCCCCCTGGAAGACCTTGATCAGGCTGCAGCGGCAGTTACCGCCGGAGATCTGACTCAACAGGTTCCCTCCGGAGGCAGTATCAGCGAGCTTCAGAATCTAGGTCAAACTTTTAACCAGATGACTGACAGTCTCCGCCAAAGCGATCAGGCCAAAAGCTCCTTTATTGCTGATGTCACCCACGAGCTGCGCACCCCGCTGACGATCATCAAAGGCACCGTAGAAACACTGGAAGACGGCGCGCTGGATGATCTATCCGGCCGCGGGCATCTGCTAGATTCCATGGGCAGAGAAACCAATCGCTTGATCCGGCTGGTGAATGATTTACTGGTGTTAACCCGGGCCGATGCCAGTGCCCTGAAACTTAATCTTCAACCCCTGGATTTAGACAAACTGGTCCGAGCACGGATTAAAATCCTGGAGCCGCTTGCTTCTATCGGGAAGATAAATCTGGAAGTAATTGGCATAGAATCTGACAGCAAGGCCGGGTTCTGGGTTGAGGGTGATGCCGACCGCTTGGCCCAGGTAGTGGATAATCTGCTTGATAACGCCATCCGCCACGCGCCGCGGGATTCAGTGGTTTCAATCACTCTTGAATATCTGGGCGAAGAAATCTCCTGCACAGTCAGTGATAATGGCGCCGGAATACCAGCCCAGCATTTGCCGTTTATTTTTGAGCGCTTTTACCGCGTGGAAGCCTCCCGGGACCGGGGCAGCGGTGGATCTGGTCTCGGACTGGCTATCGCCCGATCTTTAATTCTGGCTCAAGGGGGAAATATTCAAGCCGAGAGCCAGGAAGGGCAAGGAACCAGAATCTCTTTCCGGTTGCCCGCAGGGAAAAACTGCCACCTAACTGACTGATTTCTGACATACTCCTGACCAGGCGAATCGTTATGATGGGAGAAATCAACTATTCACCTGGAGGAGATTCCCATGAAAACGCTTTCAATTGTACTCAACACAATCCTGATTTGTGTCCTGGTTTCTGTCCTGGTAACTATGGGTCTGCCGAACAACGATGTTATGGCCGCCGAAGTAATTCAAGCCCCCGCCGAGTCAACCACTACCTGTGACAGCAGCCGAAACATTCACGTTAGCGGTACCGCTGTGGTAAATGTCACCCCGGATCGAGTTCTGATCCAGCTGGGGGTGCAGTCCAACGGAAGGACACCGCAGTCAGTGGAAACCGTTAACAGCGCCACTATCTACCGGGTGATCAAGGCTATTAAGAAACTTGATGTTGAGGAAAAGGACATTGTAACCGACCGTTATGTAATCACTCCAATTTACGATGATTATGATTCCCTGACAATAGAAGGCTACCGAATTTACAACATGGTGGCAATCACCCTGCGCGATATCAGCAAAGTGAATGATGTGCTCGTCGCTGCCCTCAACGCCGGGGCTAACCAGGTGGTTAATGTGGAATATTATCTCAGCGACCTGCGTAAATACCGGGATCAAGCCCGGGAACTGGCTGTTATCGCTGCTGGTGAAAAAGCCAACGACCTGGCAGAGGCAGCAGGTGCTGAGGCCGGCTGCGTGCTGAGCATCAACGAAAACACCTGGTCCTATTTCAGCGGCGGGTATTGGGGCCGAAACAATAATCTCTGGACCCAGAATACGGTTCAGAATGTCCCATCTTCTGGCGGCTCTGGTGATTCGTCTGAGTTTGGTCCGGTAAATCTGGGGATGATCTCGGTCCGGGCGGAAGTCAATATCAGTTATAGTTTGTATTGATTTTTTTCCTCAATCGACTGAAAAATAGAAAGAGACGCTGCAAATGCAGCGTCTCTTTTTTTAGTAAGTTGCTCTTGCCTTTTAGTTCTCAAATTTACCGCTAATGAAAACATTGGGAGCATGGTCCCAGATCACAGTCCTGAGGATAAACCTCTCCTACTCATAAATCGTTACTGTAAAGAACCCATTCAGGGTATCTGCTTTCTCCAATACAAATACCGCTCTGTCATTCCAGTATTCGTAATATTCGGCAGCCTCTTCAGGAGTAGCTTCGCCTGCGGCCATCTTCTTTCCCATTGCCTGGCGTGCAGGGGTTGGAATAGGAAGGATCACAACAAGATTGAATTTTACGCCTACTTTTGCTCCTGTATCAAGGCGGGTGAAAATCCATTCTCTAAATGGCGGAAGCTGCCCTGTTGGCTCTTCTGAGTAGACCATTTTGTTTTGACGCATAAAGACATCGTCTGTTTGCCCGAACTCTGCGCCAATAAAACCTGTGTGAGGAGCAGCGCCGGTAATGAAGGTGATGATCTCCCCAAATACACCGACGAACCATTCATCCTCGGCGCCTGGAGCTTCAACCGCGATTTGACCGCGCACTGGAATTTCTCCATCAGGATAAAGCACTTCCAGAGCTTTCCGGGTAATTGTCCAGGCTCCGGTTGTAGCGCCGCAGGAGTGACCTGCCAGCTTGACAGCTTCCTCATAATAATAAGGAACTGGTTCTTGCGACTGCCCAAAAATCTCAAAATATGGGTCTCTCATCATGATCGGGGGGACTTCAGTAATATAGTCTTGATCCCAGGCAAATCCTTCAGCTAAATCAGCTGTGGTTTCTTCTGGAATAGCGCCTCCCGTTGTTAACGGTGCTTCTTGATAAACTGTGATCTGGAAGAAACCGTCAAGGGAATCTGCATTTTCAAACACAAATTTCGCTCGGTCATTCCAGTACACATAGTAATCAGCAGCCTCTTCAGGAGTAGCTTCACCGGCGGCCATCTTCTTTCCCATTGCCTGAAGTTCAGGAGTAACAATAGGCGTAATTACTACAAGATTGAATTTAACACCAACTTTTGTTCCAGTGTCAAGCCGGGTAAAGATCCATTCTCTCTGCGGAGGCATCTGTTCAGTTGGCTCTTCTGAGTAGACCATTTTGTTTTGACGAACAAAGATATCATCTGTTTGCCCAAACTCCGCGCCAATAAAACCTGTTTTGGGTGAAGCGCCGGTGATATAGGTAATCACCTCGCCAAACACTCCGACAAACCATTCATCTTCAGCGCCGGGGGCTTCGACAGCGATTTGACCGCGTACTGGAATTTCTCCATTGGGATACAGTACTTCAAGTGCCTTGCGGGCAATTGTCCATGCTCCCGAGGTGGCGCCACAGGAGTGACCGGATAATTTGACTGCATCTTCATAATAATAAGGAACCGGTACCTGCGATTGCCCAAAAATCCCAAAATAAGGATCCATCATCATGATTGGCGGGACTTCAGAAATATAATCCTGATCCCAGGAAAAACCCTCTTCCGTTTCGGGGGCATCCACTTCTTCGTCCGCTGCATCTTCGGTTGGGACGGCATCAGTTACCTCATCATCCGCTGTCTCTTCAGCCGGGGCAGCATCAGACACTCCCTCGTCCACTACTTCTTCAGCCGGGGCGGCATCAGGAGCGGGGCTGCAAGCCGCCAGAGGGATAGTGACAAGCATCAACAATACAATAATTTTGTACAGGTTCCTCATTTTCTTCTCCTTAATAATTTGATTCTGGTCTTTGAATTACCCCCAGCATAACAATTAAGCGACGGATTGTCCTCTACTTAAGTATATTTATTACTTACTTGATTTTAAAAGAGGGTTGCACTGGAGACGAACCCCAAAATAGAAAAAAGTAAGTGGGCTCCTGGTCACACCGCGCTGCGGTGGAATCCATGATCACTTACTTCGCAACTGCTTCCGACTACCGGGTTGGTGGATTGCGGTAGTCCTATTTATGCTTGGGTAAACCTATTCAGTTAATGAGGCAATTTTCTGTAATTCTTGCAGATTTAAGATCTGGATTTGGTCCCTTTCCAGCTCAATGAGATCATTTTCGACGAATGAGCTAAAAGCCCGGTTGACTACAACTGGAACAGTGCCAATCTGGGAAGCGATGAAAGCCTGGGTTGTCCATTTTTTCCGGCTGATGATATTTTCCTTGGCCTGGGTCAATAAGAAACGAGCCAGTCGGCTTTCAACCGAGTGCAGCGAAAGACTGGCAACCAGGTTCATCGCATAAAGGACTCGCTTAGCCAGGTTTTCAATAAGCGCTTTTGCCAAAGTCGGGTGCTGGTCTACCAAATCTAACAGGACATCTCGTTGGATGATCAGCAGTTTTACCGGTTCCATGGCTTCTACAGTGACCACATTCACCCCCCCCGCCATGACACCGACCTCATTAAAAACATCCCCCGGTCCGACAAATCGGATTACCTGTTCTCTGCCTGTGGCAGATATCTTAACAGCCCTGGCCCACCCCTGCTCAACAACATACAACCCTATGCAGGGCTCTCCCTCCATAAATATGAACTGGCCTTCCTCATAAGTATGATGCAGAATGGCCTCACTGACTAGCTTTAAGGCAGTGGGATCCAATTCGGAAAAATATGATATCTGTGACAGCACATTAATAATGTCTTTATTGTTCATGTTGAAATTACTTGCTTCTCCAGGCTTGTATACCTGACCTGGAAAGATTACCTTCCGCTAACCTTCAGAAGGGGTGATCCCTTAATACTTTTTATATCATACTTTCACCCACCGTAACTCGCCGTTACGGGGGCAACCTTACCTGGAGAGTCATGTTGGATTTATCCAGATTGAAATAGAGGGCCCCGGAATTACATCCTCTCGTTTGTCATTCCGCCTGTCCTGCGACCAAAGGAAGAATCGAAGGGCCTGTCCTGAGTGAAATCGAAGGGAGGAATGAGGAATCCACACATAGATCAAGTCACAAAATTTCAGGGAAAGCAAAGGGAAAGCGATATCGGATGGTATTTCAATCTGTTATTTCTTTACCGTCATCTTCCTCATCAATGCTCTGAATCCATTTTATTATTTCAGCAGTTGTTTCCTCTGCTGTTTGGCCTTCTGTGTAAACTGTCTTTTTTGCCAGCATGCTGTTCGAAGGGTGTCTAACAAAATGTTCATTCAGCCGAAGCAATTCAGGGTCAACTTTTCCAACTTCTCTCACTAATAAATCCGAAAATCGCTCGTTTACAATTTCAACCGACCGATCCAGGTCTGGCGAGGGCAGGATCAGGATCACATTCTCAATCGGTTTTAAGGCGTTTTCCACCCGTGAGAAAAATTCCTCATCCTCGTATACTGAATGCCCCGCACCGAAATCAATGACACAATTCTCAAACTCTTCTAAAGCTCGTTCAACCGCATAGGCTTCAAATGGTTTCCAATAGCGAATTAGGCTCATCATGCCTTCATCACCGACAATTTTTGAGGCTAACTTTTCGTCATAACCCATTTCTCCGTAGAACCTGTGGCGCAATTCATCCATCTCATACCGTGGAATGCCCAACTTGCCAGCTAACAGCTGGGCGATGGTTCCCTTGCCTGTACTCATCGGTCCAATCAAGATGATGATTGAATGCCTCTCTGATTCTGTGTTTTTCATCTCATCCCTGATATTCGTTTTCCTGCTGTCCGGTGACATCTGTCTGTATCCGCAGCAAGTCTCCTGCCAAAGGTTGTTCCCTGCGATCTTCTTCGCTTAATCCGGTCCAGGCGGAGGTAATATAAAGCTGGTTAAGTTCCGGACCGCCAAAGGCACAGCTGGTGGGGCGCTGCACGGGGAGGAGAATTACCCGCTCCACCTTTCCATCCGGATCGTAACGCGTAATCCGCCATCCGTCCCAGTGCGCGCTCCAGATAAATCCCTCACCGTCCACACATAATCCGTCCGGGAATCCCTCTCCCTCCGGAACCTGGACAAATGGGCGGCGGTTCTTGATTAATCCGCTGGCTGGATCAAAATCATAGGCATAAATCACTCTTAAAGGAGAGTCAGTATAGTACATGGTATGGTCGTCCGGGCTCCAACCGATTCCGTTGGAGATGGTAATCCCGGTTTCCATAGTGCGGACCGAGCCATCAAGATCTAGCCGGTAAAGGCTGCTTTCAGCATCCTCTCCCAGTGTGCCGACCCAAAAGCGTCCCTTTCTGTCCACCCGGCCGTCGTTAAATCGGGCATTTTGTCTATCCTCTTCAGGGTTTTTGACCAATTGAAATGTCTGTGATTCGAAATCCCAAAACCCCAGACCTTCCTGCAGGGCCAATACCAGGCCGCCAGAAGCACGGAAGGCCAGGCAGCCAACTGCCTGGCCAATTTGAAATGTTTCCCGGGTACCTGTTTCAGGGAAATAACGGTGAAAGCAGTGTCCTTCAATATCCACCCAATAAAGAGCTCTCTCTCCGGCATGCCAGAGAGGCCCTTCACCCAGTTTGTTACCAACAACTAAAAAATGTTCGACCTCGAACATAGACTCTCCTCTCAAGCAGAATAGTAACATAATTCAGGATAGGAGGAAATCTGCCCGGTAGTTAAATAACAGGCAGGCAGAAATTGCCAAATTCAGCTTTGCTAGAAGAAATTCTTCTCTATTCTTCCCCTCTTAAAGAAAGAATCTCAGAATTGATTTGACGACTTAACTCATAAACCTGATCGAAATCAGCTGAGGTCCATTTCCCGGCATCTTTTAATTCCCAACCGCGCTGAAAACAATCTTCGAGTTCTCCCAGGAGAGTGCTCAAGTTCCTGCTCTTTACCGGCAAGGATAGAGCTTGAATCCTTTGACCTTCAAATTTACGGAAATAATCATCCTCTGTATCAATATCAATTAAAAAATCGGCTCTGTTCACGGTGCCGACAAAATCACCGAAAATGAGCACCCTGGACAGCACATAACCCTCAATCCAATCAAGAACTTTTTTATTCAACATAGCAGTAATTATAATAGCAAT
Source organism: Anaerolineales bacterium (assembly GCA_049644685.1). Classification (GTDB taxonomy): domain Bacteria; phylum Chloroflexota; class Anaerolineae; order Anaerolineales; family UBA11858; genus B10-G9. Next base: position 959 of record JBARSJ010000091.1, on the reverse strand, counting down.
TTCTGTACCACATCTAGATTAATTTCCCCTTCGATTGATGGAGTTTCATTGATCCATAAATAGATTCGGATTAACCCTTATACAGTCTTTAAGTATTCCCGGATCAGCAGAGCTGCCGTGGCCCCTTCTCCAGCCGCTTCGGCAGCCAGGGCACCAATAGACACCTTAAGCAGTTATTTCCTTATAGGTACTTTCCGAATCTAATAAACTTACTCGATGTGGTTCTTCTTGCCTTTCTAAAAATTATCCAAATCAAAATCAATGTCCAACTGATTCCATGTAAGCTTGTTCTTGCTGACCTCATCCAGTTATTACCCGAAAACAACGTCCCTGGTATTAAACCGGGTTTTAGATAAAAGGAGCTTATGATGAGATTCCGTTGGTATTTGATGACAGCACTCCCCTTTTTAGTTTTATTCCTGGGCGCGTGCAGCTCTGGATTAACCACACCTGATTATTTAAAAAGCCCTTCCGACATCTTAGCAGATGATATTCAAAACAATAATGGCACATCAGACGAAGGTTCCGCTTCGATAACCGCGGCGAACCACTCTAGTGAAGTATGCGAGGATCCTTTTGAAGGCACTATCCCTGCCTTCCGGACGGATGAATGGGACACAAATTTTTGTTTACACAATGTGCCTTATGAAGAGATTTCTTCCGGTGGTCCTCCCCGGGACGGCATACCTCCGATCGACTCTCCCCGGTTCGAAACCGTGGATTCAGCCGATACCTGGATAGAGGACGTGGAACCGGTAATTATCCTTGAGGTCAATGATGAGGTCCGTGCTTATCCTCTGCAGATTTTAATCTGGCACGAAATTGTCAATGATGAGATCGCTGGACAGCCGGTAGTTGTCACCTTTTGCCCTCTTTGCAATACCGCCCTGGCCTTTGTCAGACCCGCCATCAATGGCGAACTCCTTACTTTCGGCACTAGCGGCAACCTGAGAATAAGC
>JBARSJ010000090.1:0-10370 GCA_049644685.1 Anaerolineales bacterium | reverse complement strand
AATCTGTAGATAGCCGCTTCATCGATACCAAGAACCGGCCGTCGCTGGCCCAATCCTTTATGGATAATGACACTGGCGGTGTCTTCACCGCGGTAGTCAATCACCTGAAGTCGAAAGGTTCCGACTGCGATGATCTTGGTGACCCGGACCTGGGAGATGGAGCAGGAAACTGCAACTTGACCCGCACTGCTGCCGCTGAAGCCCTGGTTGACTGGCTGGGGACTGATCCAACCAACAGCGGAGATGCTGACTTCCTGATCATCGGCGACTTAAATGCCTACGACAAAGAAGATCCGATTGATGCCATCCTGGCCGGCGGATATAGCGATCTGGTTTACCAGTATCTTGGAGAGAACGCTTACTCTTACGTCTTTGATGGACAGTTGGGTTACCTCGACCACGCGTTGGCAAATGATGCCTTGGTTTCCGAGATTTCCGGCGTCACAGTCTGGCATATCAATGCCGATGAAGCCAGTTTGATCGACTACGATATGTCCTACAAGGATCCTGCCCAGGATGCCATTTACGCGCCTGACGCCTATCGCTCTTCCGACCATGATCCAGTTTTGATTGGACTGAATGTTTGTGACGAGATCGCGCCCACAATGGAAATCACTCTCTCAACTGAAAGTTTGTGGCCTGCCAATCACAAGTACGTGGATGTGACCGCATCTGTTATCGCTTTAGATAACTTTGATCCTAACCCGGTTGTGACGCTGCTTTCTGTCACCTCCAGTGAACTGGATGATGAGCCAGGTGGTGGCGACGGCAGCACCGTGGATGATATCGTCATTGTTGATGACTATACCTTCCAGCTGCGCGCTGAACGTTCTGCCACAAGCAAGGATGGTCGGATTTACACCATTACCTACCAGGTGGAGGATGCCTGCGGCAACCTGACCGTTGAATCAGTGAAAGTAGTGGTGCCCTTTAGTCAGAAGAAATATTACAGATAAGAACAAACAAAGATTAAAAGAAAAAACACTTGATAGTGATATCAAGTGTTTTTTTGTGGGCATCCCGTACTGGTTTCGCTAAATGTATAAGTCTCTCTTTGAGTAGGTCAGATAGGCGCCAACCATGCTCGCAGCAATGATCCCGAGGGACAGCCAGACAAAGGGAAGGTCGATTTTTGACTCATGCAGCAGGGTGGCAGGATCAAAATATTTAAAAGGGGTAAAGTACTTTAAAAACTCGAAGTCTTCATTGAGACCAGCAATAATTGAGATGAAATAGGTGCCCAACAGTAAAGAAACCGCGACTGAGCCGGAGTTTTTGTGCTTTTTCATAACGCTTCCCAGGAATATTCCTACTGCCAGGAAAATCATCTGCATGATAAAGAGGGACACCATGCCCAGGGAAACAAAACTATAAAATTCTGCATCGGGGTTATAGCGGGCTGTATTAACCAGCACAAGGACACAGGTTACGAGAGCCAGAGCAATACAATTGGTTAATACTGCTGCAGTTTTGGCCGTAATCAGGGTGCTCCGCTTAATTGGAAGTGTCAACGAAAATTCAACAGTTTTATCCCGTTCTTCTTTAGAGATAATATCACTCCCCCACATCACCGCTGCGATGGATAAAATTAACCCAATGAAGACATACATCACCCCGAAAAATCCCGTTACAGTTGTCAGGTTAAAAGCATTCATGCTGAAGGCATCCAGCATGGCCGAAGGCATGCTGTCCAGGATGGCTAATAATTCCGGGTTTTCAGCATAAGCTGAAAATTTGGCAAATCCGACTGTCAGGAAAAAGAGGCTGATTCCGCAATAAATCAAGAGTGATTTAAAATTTGCTTTAAGTTCCCGCAAATAGATTCTCATAGTTAAAACTCCTTTCAAGCCCTATACCGCCGTGTGGATGTTGCGTTTTGAATACAGCAGGTAGCTGGCTGGAATCGCAACCAGGATGGTGATTACGCTGATCAGAACCAGGGGCGTGTCATAAGCCGAATTATTAATAATGAAATTGGGATCAAAATGTTTAAAGGGAGAAATAACCTCAAGGGTATCATCTCCCAGCATGCAGCCAAAAGCGCTGAGAACATACATCCCAAAAGCCAAAGCCATTGACAAAGGGGTTACGCTCCGAACGCGTTTCATCAGCAGAGAAATCAGCACTCCTACTGCCAGGAAAAACATTTGAAACACCACAATGCTCAGCAAAAGCATTATCAGCGGTTTGGTTTCATAGGGCTGTCCCTCATTTAACATACTGATTACCAGGAAACTGCTCACCCAGACCGCCAGGTTGGTGATAGTCAAGCTGGTGAAAGCAGCTAACAATTTGGTGGTCAGGATTTTTCCCCGTCCAATTGGTTTCGCCAGCAAAAAGTCCGCTGTTAACTCTCTTTCCTCTATCGAGACTAGGGAAAAGCCATAGTTTGAGGCCTGGATTGCCAGGCAAATCTGGCAAAAAAGGAACACCAAACCATACATGCCTACAATCGATGAAAAGTCCATCTCAGTCATACCAAAGGCAATTAATAACTCCTCCGGGAAACTCGCCAGCACTTCATTTAACGTTTCGATATCTGCAGTTATACTGGAAAAAGCAGACAGGTAGATCAGGATAATCAGAAAAATAGACACTGACCAGATGCCTACAGATTTCAAATACGATTTAAACTCATGTTTAAATATATTCATACTTAACCCCTACTCGTAGTAATGGATGAAGATTTCTTCCAGGGTGGGCGCTTCGATGGTCACATCAGAAATTACCTTTTCACTGATCAGTTTGGTGATCAAATTGATATCGCCTTTATAGAAGAAATTGACAGCGCCGTTTCCTTTCTCCAGCTTAATCACGCCGGGGATATCAAATACCTTTTCATCAATCTCTTCGCCCACAACGTGGATTTTTTTATAATTATCGCGCTGCAGCGTTTGGATGTCTTGAATATCGACGATGCTGCCTTCTTTGATAATTGCCACCCGGCTGCATAATTTTTGCACTTCTCCCAGCATATGTGATGAGAAGAAAATCGTCACCCCGCGTTTATTTTCCTCTTTAATCAAGTTGAAGAATTTTTGCTGTATTAGTGGATCAAGGCCGCTGGTCGGCTCATCCAAAAACAAAAGCTTTGGCTGGTGTAAGAGCCCTTGCACGATGCCCACTTTCTTTTTGTTGCCATAAGAGAGATCGTCAATCCTTCGTTTCAAATCAAGTTCCATCAGATCTGACAGCTCATACATTCGCTCAGTGCAGTCTTTCTTGTAAAAACTCGCTGAATATTTCAGAAGCTCAAGGACTTTCATGCCCTCGTAATAAAAAACTTCGGAGGGCAAATATCCAATATCATACCTTATCTCAGGTCCATGCTTGATGGCGTCCTTGCCGAAGATTTTTGCTTCTCCGCTGGTGGGATAGATCAAAGAACAAAACAAGCGGATAGTGGTTGATTTCCCAGCCCCGTTAGGACCGATGAAACCAAAGATTTCTCCTTCGTCCACATTAAAGGATACATCGACAATCCCCCTAGCTTTTCCGTAGTACTTGGTTAGATTGTTGACTTCAATTATGCTCACAACAAGGCTCCTTTGTCTCAAGTGATCAATGATCAAGCGTTCGATCAGTTATGTTTTCTGGAAATGACACTGCATAATTATACATGTAATTACCATCCAGGCATATTCCATTACCCCAAAAATGCAAAAGTACAGATGACCTTTCTTTATTGATATTATTGAATTATCAAATACAACGTGGGCTTGAATAGACCGGAGAAAATATATAGCCTTTTCATAACTTTCAGTTGTTGTCAGAGTCCATAAATTACCCTGCTGTTGCAGGCACTTCGGAAGGCTGGATTCTACAAGGGGATTTTGGGGAATGGCAGCAAACCGGACCTATGCGGACTATCTCAACAACTCTGACCTGTTACGCTACAATTCCTACACGGGCATTCTGAACGCGGGTGTCATTCAGGTGCGAAAAGTTATCCGCCATTTTCGTATCTCAAAACAGCGCGTGCTGGCTGACTACCTGCTAGCCCGTACCTGTTCTTATTCCAAAGAGAAGGGGAGTTCAAGAGAGGCAGTGGCCTTGCCTCTAGTGGTCCGAAAGAACTACAGTTTGCTGATGGCAGTGCGGATTCTGGCCTTCCTCGATAGCGATGGATATCCGCTGGTGATTCCAACTCTCTCCCTTCAGCCTTCAGGTAAGAGTATGCTTGTTTGCGCTCCGGGAATGTTTGGGGACATGCTGGATGCTGGATTCCGGTTCCCCCGTGGCAGCCTCGCTGCTTACTTTCGATGCGGTCTCTTTCCAGGCCAAAGGTCGCTGGCTGGAGAGTCGGAAATTTTTTAGGTGCACCAGTGGGATTGATGTCTGTGACATCCGTCTATGCTGGCGGACCGCCAATTCCGGGCCGCTAGGTGGCATGATACCGGGATCGCTTAAAGCCAAGTCACCTTGAACCGGCTTTTATATTTTTACTAATTAAAACCCATGGAGTATCTTTTCATGAGAGGCATAACATTTTTAGTTAGATCGGCTGGCAAACTGTAAGGCGATGAAAACCCAGCGTTAATTCTTCTTCCCCCACTACTCTGAGACCAGCAGATCTGCAAGTGGAAGCAAAATCCTGATGCATCCACGATTGAATATGTTCTGATACGTCCCCCAGTTGGATTAGGAAACCCTTGAGTGTTTGCCAGCGCGGATCGGCTGGTGTTTGCCACTCCAACATAATCACCTTTTGACTGGCAAGACGGGTCATTTCCTTCAATACCTCAATTTGCTCAGTTTCAGGCATATGGTGTAGAGCCAAGGATACAGCTACAACATTAAAGGATTTGTTTGGAAATGGCAAGCGGATCGCATCGGTTTCAAGAAAATCCAGATGATTGCCAGATGATTTTTGTCTGCCGACTTTTAGCATATCCCGAGCCAGATCAACTGCCACCGTGTGGATACCATGCCTTGCAAAAGCCAGGGCAAGTTCTCCCGTTCCAGTGCAAATGTCCAACACACGGTCACCAGGGTTACATCCACTTGCCCGAACCATTGCTTCCCTGGTGCCCTTGCGGAAGAATTCGGTGAGATCATAAACTCCAGCGAATGCGTTGTAATAGAAAATTACCCGTTTGCGAAAATCTCTCGGCGGCATGGGTTTTCCTTATAGGTTCTTGTCTTCAGACAAAAGGTTCCAAATACTATTATATACAGTCGCATTAAATCATAAAGGAAGTTGAATGCCTAATCCCTTTTCTCTGGCTTTTTTGTAGATCACTATAGCGGTTGCCATGTCTGCCAGTGCTAGACCAAGATTGATGCAGATGGTACGCTCGTTGGAATTCTCTCTACCGGGTTTCTTGCCGGCAGCGATCTCTCCCAGATCGGCATATGGTTGTGGTGTGTCTTTGAAATAACCGTGTTCTCGGTAACTAAGCATCTGGTTCTTGTCATCGGTTGCCAGTTTATCCGCCTCTCTGAGTGCGTCGGCCTTCCAGTAGGAATCAAAATCCACCAGGCTGGCAAAAGAACCCTCGGATAACCAACCTGCCTCGACCACAGGATCCGGGTTCTTTAGTATTGGTCCGCTGGTAACCACAAGATCCAAACCAACAACTGCATCCCTGGGATCATTTACAATTTCTATCTCCCCCTTGATGACCTCTTTCATTTCTATCGCGAAAAATTCAGCAGCTTGGGGGGAAATATCGAATGCCTTTACGGTATTTATCTCGAATAGACAGGAGAGCGCTTCAAGATTGCTTCTGCCCTGCACGCCGCAGGCGATAATTCCCACACTTGAGCTGTCAGGGCGAGCCAGGTATTTCGCCGCCACCCCTGTTGCAGCTCCTGTACGCATGGCAGTGATCCAGGTTGCATCCATGACGGCGATTGGGATTCCATTATCCGGATCATTCAAGATAAGAAGACCGCTTATGTAGGGAAGGTTCATCTTTTGATTATCAGGGTAACCGGAGACCCATTTCATCCCTGCCGATTGAAGTTTTGGGATATAGGCAGGCATGGCATGGATAAATGCGTCCTGGCGGGTGTGAATTCCGGGTTTGGGAGGCATTTCAACCCGGCCTTCCCCCTTCTCCACAAACATGTCTTCCAGGGCCTTGATGATATCAGTCATCCCCATCTTGACCCCTTCAACGTCCTTCCGGCTGAGATACAAAAATGTATTTTCATTCATATCCTTACCTCTCATTGCTTTGAGCTTCTTGTCCAGGGGTCGGGCGATGGCGGAGCGCAAATCGCTTCGCCCACAATCCCAACTCAAGCGAACCGGGGGTTATGCCTCTTTTGATCTATAGCGCATTGTCTTCGATTTTCTAATGAACAATCAAGACAACAGATGCAGGAGCTTGAAATCCCCATAGTGAATGTTCAAAATCAAAATCGAAGCCATACACTGTTATGGTAACCTGATCCACACCATTTTGAAATAGCAACTTTAAGTCACCATCTTCAGCCTCGCCAACTGCAAATAAGCTCCATCCAGATTTGCCCAATTCCTGTTGGTAATATTCCCTTACTTCTGTAACTGTTTTTTCTACAGAGAAGTAAAAACCCCCGTATTCTTCATACCCCGCAATTGCTTCTGGCATAACAGGAATCCCTTCCCATGTTTCAACTAATTTATTGCGTGCTGGAATTACCAAGAAACTAGGTCTCTCAGGACCATCTATGATTTCAGGTGCAGGAGTGGGCGTGAAGGTGGGTTGGGGAGTGTCTGAGGGGACCACCGTGTTTGTTGCTGTTGGAACCGGGGTTGTCGTTGGCGGTATCAAGGTATCAGTAGGCAGTTGGGTTGGCGGAACTTCAGGTTCTTGTGCGCAGCCGAATAAAACCAGCGCTATAAGAATAAATAGGTGAAATTTGGTTTTCATAATTCCTCTATTTTGTTGGGTTGTGGTCCTGCCCTAAGTTAACTTCCTGCCGACGTATACTCCATATCCAAAGTACTCTTCCAAGCCTTTGGGTGTGACGCCTTCCTCTTGGACTGATTTCACAAATTTCTTATACGCTGGATTCGAAAAATAGAGTGAAAACATTCTCCACATTACTCGAATCATTCCTCCCCACCCATACCTCCCCAGGATCCCTCTGGCTTCCTCTTTTGTATTGATCACGGAGGTTATCTCGATGATCTCTTTCAAGCCGGCACCTTCTAATAATTCGACCCACTCATCTGAAGTCAGTGGTTGCACGTTTGCACCCAGGTCCTGGGATGCCCAGGCAACCACATCCGGAGGAGGGGGAACCTTCAGCCTGGTGGATAATGGCTCTTTTTCCAGCACTTTTTCATATACCTGGGGATCTGCTTCTTTAAGCATCTTGCGGATGCCATTTTCCAGAGATTAAAAAAATTTATCATCTCGTCTATTTTTTATGAGTTTGCCTGTCTCGTCCGCCAGGGATGCTGATATTGCTTCTTTTACCTTTGTGCTAAAATTCATTTCAGAGCATCTTTCGACTATGTGGTTTCTTCGACCTAATCATAGCCTTTAGATGCTCAATGATTTAAAACATTTTCGTGCACTCCTTCTTCCCACACCAAAACACCCCTGCCCATTGTGATATGATTCTTACCGCAAGCAATATTAATTATTAAGGGGTAGTCCATGCCCGAAGAAAAAACCATCCCTCAATTATTCCAACGCCTGGTAGACCTGCCCGCCTTCGATCTCCCCCGTGCCATGCACAAAACGATCGCCTTTGCCATAACATTGTTATTGGTGGCCTGGACGGCGGCGTGTAGTTCTGGCACCGAGACCGATACGGCTGTGTCGGTGTCGACCACCGCACCTCAGGAGACGTCAACCTCTGTTGGTGAGTCATCGACCGAAGCCGCTCCCTGGGTGTTTACCGATGGTTGGTGGCGGGAGCCACAGGTTTGGGCTGTCCACCCGAGCGCCGAGTGGGATGATGCGAGCGTCATTGAGGCGTTCGACTTTCCCGCTTATGAAGCGGTGAACGTGAGTGTCGTCTCTTGGTTCGAGGGCTCGCGGGTCGCGATCGATGAGCTGCATAGCAGGGGCTATACGGTTGTCGGACAGGATGGGATGATTTGGATGTTCCAACCGGATCGCACCGCCCCGGATCTCTTCTGGGACGAGAGCGCAGGGATCTTTGACTTCGAAATAGACGATCCACCGGAGCTCGCCGCAGCCGTGCTGACCGACCCTTTTGGCAATCCCATCTACGCCGAAATGTTTGGTTTCTCCGATGGAATTCAGTATCTGCAGTACTCAGTGCCGCATCCGGCGTGGCAGGAGTACATGACCGAGCATATGAAGAACCTGATCGACGCCGGCGTGGACGGTTATCTGATCGATGAGTTAGCCTACGGCACCGTCTTCTACCCCGACTTCAACGCCCACATGCTCCAGGAATTCAACCGTTTCCTGGAGCGGCAGTTCGAGCCATCAGACCTGCAGGTGCTGCTGGAGAGCGTCGGGGTAGATGATTTGGCGTCGTTTGATTACGCCGCAGTAGTGAGAGAGCAGCTGTCGACTGACATGACGTCCCTCTCATTGGAAGATTGGAACGGGGACCTTCCCTTGTTCACTCTCTACAGCCGATTTTTGGCACTGGAGAACTACGAGGCGGCGGCCGCTTTGATAAAGAGCGGACGGGAGTACGCTGCCGAGACGGCAGGCAAGGAGATTCCCTTCTCGGCAAACATCAATAACCTGTCCTCCCCCAACGCCTTCTTGATCATTCCTTTGCTCGACATAATCGATCTCGAGTTCTTTTACGCCGACCTGGGATATTTCCGCAATGCGCGCGGGATTGCCCCGTTGAAACTTACTCGGCACTTTGACAAGCCAGCGCTGATGCGGACCTCCGTTTCGGCAGAGCCTGATCTTGCCGAATGGGGAGCGGAGGGAACCGTTGATCTATATGGAACGATGATTGCCGACGCCGTTTCCAGCGGCGGTGAGTTCTATGTCGAGGGGAGCGTCGAGCAGGACATTGTCGCTCTGGCACCCTACTACCGGTTCCGCGCCGATCACCCCGGTCTCTTCAAGGACCTGAAGCCGCTCGAACCGCAGGTGGCGGTCCTCCTTCTTTGGGAGAACGTCGTGGCCGACCCATTCCAAATCAGTGCCTACTTCGGCGCCAGCAGCCTCTTGGCCGATTCCGGCATGCAATTCGACGCCGTTTTCGGTGCAAAGGAGTACTTGAGCTGGGGCGAACTGTCCATGTTCCCGGCACCGGATTTCCCGCTCAATGTAGAGACGCTGTGGACCTACCCGGTGGTTTTGATCCCGGAGCTGAGTGACCTGATCGAATCCCATGCTGCGACTCTAATGGAATACGTCAACGGTGGAGGAGTTCTCGTCGCCCACCTCGTCGATGAGTTCGGGCTCGAATTCCAGCACGAGGACGATCCCAGCGTTACCGCGCTGCTTCAGATGCTCCGTAGCGGCTCAGAGAACGAAGCCGGCGGCAAGGTTGTCCGGCTCGATGAGAACCTGGCACGGGATTACAGCAACAACCCGGACCCCGCCCTTCGTCAGGAGTGGCTTAACGTGATGTCCAATCTGGGATTGAGCCCCGAGGTCCGCTACGATGCCGGCCCGATGGTTGCCGCCCAGATCTATGCAGCTGAAGATCAGCTCGTGGTGCATTTCGTCAACTACAACTGGGATATCGAGACTCTGAGCACGTCCCCACTCAGCGACATAGGTGTCGAGATCGTTCTACCCGCTGGCTTCGACCGAGAGGGCCTCACCGCTACCCTCCATGCCATCGGACAAGCGTCGGTGGAGCTTGATGTAGAAGCATCAGAAGCCGGGATCATCGTCACAATCCCCGAGCTTCATGTCTGGTCCGTCATCTCCGTCGCAGGGGGCACCAACTGATCGGCGCCGCAACCAACGTCTAGAACATAGCTGCTTTCACCGATTTGGCACAACTTGATCAGCTGCTGAGTAGCCTCAACGCCTCCTAGATGTTTTGTGAGTCCTACATAAGCTGCGTAATCGAAAAATGATTGTTTACTTTCCATGTTTACATTTCCAATCGCTAGAGTCAATATATCAGACCAACCACCTAACGTTAATTATGTTTCACTTGCATGATCATAGCTCAAGAGTTAGTTATTGTTATTAAAAAATAATGTCCTCAGATGTGATCGGGCTTATTCGAAGTATAGCATAAGGAAGATTTGAGTGTTTGATCTTTCCCCAGAGGTAATTTATAAGTAAAAGAAAAAATCGCTCGACGGATTTGTCAAGCGATTCTTGTGTGGGCGGTACTGGACTCGATTCGAAATGGCTGTGCAGTTCCCCGATTTATTTCCGAAATACGGAAATTCGTGGGTTGAATAGAGATTTTAAATAATACCAGCCGCTTAATCTGCTTACTACTTACTAATTACTATTTACTTT
>JBARSJ010000089.1:0-2435 GCA_049644685.1 Anaerolineales bacterium | reverse complement strand
GTAGTTGACCATGGCTGCCAGCTCCAGCGCTTCAGATACCAAGTACGGGTCCTCGGCCGTGCCCAGGCCTTGTAGTTCAGCTGGGGCATATCCGCTGAAGACAGCCAACACTGGATAGCCACCTTCTTCTGGCATCTGCCAGACTTCGGATATCCCATCATTGGCTTGACCAGCCCAATCCCAACCTGCATCCAGATAGGTCTGGATATCCTGCATCTGGATCGTGGTCAGCCCTGTGCCTGCTTCACTCCTATTCAGGCCCGTGGCCTGAGTATCCCAAAAACAGTCAATCACAATACCAGTATTACTCCCCACGAGTCCGCCGAAAGCCGGCCCAATTCCACTGATCAAACCGGTGCTGTAGCAGTTGATGATAGAACCGCTATTGATAGCTACTAGGCCACCGGCATAGTACCTGCCCCTGACCGCGCCAGTGCTGTAGCACCTTAGTACATAACCGGAGTTGGAGCCCAAAAGACCGCCCACATACCATCCACTCGCTCTGACTGTACCGGTACTGTAACACTGGAGCACCTGACCGGAAAGGTTGTATCCCACCAATCCACCGACTTTGCCGATTCCACTTATTGCACCGGCGCTGTGACAGTTGGCTACCAAACCAAAGTTGTGTCCCGCCAGTCCACCGACTTCGGTGTCGCCAGAGACGCCCCCGGTGCTGCGACACTGGCTCAGAATACCGCCGTTTTGGCCCACCAGTCCACCGACACAGTCACCAGAGCCAACTATGTTAACATCTACAAGCTCAAGATCCTTGATCTCTCCCTCAGGCGCCAGACAGCCAAATAGCCCGAGATATCCAGCACCATCAATCGTCAGATTTGAGATTATATGATCATTGCCGTCAAAGATACCGGTAAAAGGAGTTCCCTGAAAGCCGGCAGTGTTGTTGGCAGTGTCAGGAACAATCAAGGCAGTACTATACGAAAATTCAGATAGATCTATGTCCGCTACGAGCTTGAAGTGCTTACCCCAGTCGTTCGATTCGACGCCAATGGCGTTCAGGTGCTCGGCGGTGTAGATCAGATAGGGATTATTAGGCTCTCCCGTACCACCGCCGTATTTGGCCTGGGTGGCCGGAACTATGGTCAGAAACAAGACGACTGCGGTTACATACCCTCGGAATCTGCTTAGCATAGCTATATCTAACCTCCAACTTGTGCTACACAGCGAAGGGGCCTTCGCAGTGCAGCATTTGATGTAAACACCACTTTGATCGAATCAGCACACGAAAACATTGATTGGTGGATGTCGCCCACCTGGCTTCTACATTATAATGCGAAATCTGTGCCTCTACTGGGCGGAAAATCCGGTAATCTTTTTAGAAAATTTGATATTATTTCAGAGGCGATAAGCATCAATAGCGATTGTCCGCCAAATTCCTGAGGTTTTCGCTTTCGTCATTTTTCCCGACCTCCTGTGCCAACCTTAAGGGCTACAGAACAAACGCCTCATACTTCAATTTTCTAAATGAACGAAACGAATTGTACCAACAAGATGCTCCGGCTACAGATGTTAATTGTCATTGTATCAGAACCTGCTCTTGACGTCAATTGCAAAACCACAGAAATACCCTAGGGGTCTCCTCTAACGATCAAAAAGCTCCAAAAGCAAGAACTTCCTCTTGTGTATTCCCTCGGGATCAAGCCCGTATCCTTTGCCTTACCTTTAGTCCTTACTCTTCGTATTCCCATGACAGTCTTGGATAATCCCGCCCGTCAATGAACCAGATATCTTCGGTGCCGTTTTCGGTCTTGCCAACGAAGTCCCAGCCATAGTCCAGATAGACAAGCATATTTTGCATCGTCGCAGTGTGCAGCCCATCTCCTCCGGAACTGATGGACAGACCTGAGGTTTCCACATCCCAGAAGCAGTCTGTTATCTGATCGTTGTTGAACCCGACCAGACCCCCTACATTCGCGTTTCCGGAGACTGTGCCAGTGCTGTAGCAGTTGGATGCAATCCCGTTGTTGTTGCCCACCAGACCGCCGATATTCGAATTGCCAGAAACGGTGCTCATGCTGTAGCAATTGTCCACGTTATCCCTGTTTTGCCCCGTGAGTCCGCCCACGTAATCGTTACCAGAAACTATACCGATACTGTAGCAACGGCTTATGCTGCGGCTGTTAACTCCAGCGAGACCACCGACCTCATTGTTGCCTGAGGCTGTGCTGCTACTGTAACAATTGCCGACATTGCCACTATTGTCGCCTACAAGGCCGCCCACGTAGTTCTGGCCCGAAACGGATCCGGTGCTATAACAACCGACTACATCACCGTCCAGGATATATCCCACCAGTCCGCCACTGTTCAAACCACCTGAGACTGTAGCTGTACTGTAGCAATCAGATACTATGCCGCCATTGGTATAACCTATCAGACCGCCGGTGCTCACACTGCCGGAGATGTTGCCGGTG
>JBARSJ010000088.1:0-17319 GCA_049644685.1 Anaerolineales bacterium | reverse complement strand
AATTTAAAACAGATGAAATTCGGGATCAGAAGGGATTCGATTGGATTTGGGAGCATGAGGATTATCAGGACCAGGTTGGGGGATATCTCAAGGCTGCAGAGGCGCTGTTGGGGAAGCGCCCTGAACCAGTGTTATGTTTCCTGAATTATGAAAAGCGAGTACACCTGGTGACTGATAGGTGGTAAGTAAAAACCAGGTTCTTTATTAATGTACTTATGGGTTATATTGAGTCTTGTTTGGGTAGAGGTACATATTAAATCTGAATTGACTTCCCCGAACGCTATCGTTCATGATTCCCCCAGTGCCACCCCACGGCTCCCAAAATTGGGCATAGGGTCCCATGGGACTGCCACCTGTCATTAATGTTTCGGCGTTTTCAAATGATGGCCAGTAATATGTTCTTCGACCTGGACCTATATAGTCGTCTCCCGATAACTGGTCATGATCATAAAACCTTACATTAATGTCGATATCCATCCCGTTTTCTTTAAAAGGTATTACGAAAAAAACATCATTGGGTTTATAAACAATAGATGGCATACTATATTTGCCGCAGGCAAGTGGCATAAAAACATTCCCGCCGTAAAAAGTCTTGGCATAACTATTAACACTTAATGTGAAATATGTTTGCAAGGTATCGCATTGAAGGTATTTCCAATGACAAATCCAGTCATCACAAGTTTTATTAAACCTCACCGCACCGAATTCTATCTTGGCGTATTTGGTGCATTTTAGTATAGATTCAGTAAAAGGTTGGCTAGTTGGTGCTTTTCCGTTCTTCCCGATCGCAATAACTGTCCATTTATTATTTGTCCCGCAAGCCCAGGGGAGTTGAACTTCCGTCATTCGTTCTTTGGCGGGAACTGTTTTTAGTACTGAGCCATTTAGTAATATGGTAAAGCCGGAAATATCTTTGATATCTCCCTTCCACTGCCAGTACACATCTCTATTAAACCACCACATCCATACCCAGGGATCTTGAGATGGGTCGCCGTCTTCTTCTGCAAATTTGTTTCGTTGAACCTTGACATTAAATGGAGCCGGGACTCCACTTGCATTACCAGCAAAAGTCTCGTAGGTCGTTCCGGAGGAGTAATTCGCCTGTAGTTGATAACCTATGGAGCATTGTTCGTTGCCCAGTCGTCCCTCTTTCCCATCCCATTGATCAGCAGCTATCACTTCTGAGAATTTACTTAACTGGCTCAGAGTTCCTCCAGACCAACCCCAGCATTCTCCTTCCACAGTTAACATCTCGTCTTTTGGTAAAGGTAGAATATATTTTTGTTCTCCCTTTGCTGCAGGACCAAAATCACCTCTGCCATTTTCTGTGTTAATAAATACATCATCATTAGACGGCAGCCGCTGTTCGGGGATCCCTTCCAGGGAGAGATAAAGGTAGACCCGATCATAACCGGGGGTGACCTCCACCTCTAGAGTGTTGAATTGTAGGTTCTCGTCGTTGGTCGGCGCACAGTTTGTAGGAATAGTTACTGTAGCAGGATTACTGGATTGCCCTCCAATCGCGTTTATAGCATCAACCCAGATCGTAATAGCCCCCCGGCTTGGAGGTGAGAATTCATACCAATGTTCTGTTGTGTTTGATAGAGGAGGTTTAAATGTTGCCATTAAATTCAATAATCCGTTTTGAGCGGAATACCAAACTTGATACTCGCTCACATCTGTGGGGTCACTGGTCCAGGTCAGTTGAATTTTGCAATCCTTGACACCGACTTTTAAGTTGGTCGGTGCATTTGGGACAGATGTTGGAAGGAATACTGCCCAGGGCAACGAATTAGCATTGCCAGCTGGTTCCAATTTGTCGACTGTCAACATCGGTATACCTGTTGGCAATGTGACTTGACCTGATGGTGAAGGAGCAGGTCCTCCCGGTGTGGCGGGGGGATTGGGTACGCTGGGTTGATGGTACCAATCGCAAATATCTATCCCCTGTGTGGTTGCTCCAGATTGAATATTAAATGGAAGCGGAGTGTGATCAGTACATTTAACATCTAAACCACAGGGAACCGCTTTGCTGTAAGAACCCCCTAGTGACATGCTCGGTGACCAGGCATAAGCGATATATGTACCTGGATACAAGGGCACGCTATAAGTCGTTTGATTAGCTTGAATCTGAAGGGATGTTATTGCTTTTGTTTTTGTGTTTTGAAAATAAGCAGTCATTGCCGGGATCACTTGGCTGGGAAAACAAATCTTACCGGCAGCGAGTGAACCTGGTGATGCTTCTGAAGCAGGTTGAGCTGGTTGATTTTCAGCTCCTTTTTCTGAAGCTGAATTAACCGGCACCAAAATCGATCCTTCACCTGGATTGTCATCTTCAAAAAAATCCGGATTTGAATTAATGATTTCTTCTGGATCAATTTGGTATTGTTCACTCAATTGATCGATCGATATGCTGGGATCAAAAAAGGTCAGGACGTACACATTTTCTGGATCGGGTAGGTCCGATCCGGTATAGCTTACAGGTTGACTCTGGCCTTTTAACCTTTTGGCGTCTACTGCTTGGACAACAACGGTATGGGCACCAGGATCGACATAAAAACTAAAAACACGACCCATTTGCCGGATGCCCTCTTCAATATCGCTCTCGATTATCTCCACAAATTGCCCGTCTACCCAGAGTTCTAACCAGCGAATGTCGTTTTTGCTGGTGGCGATTACAGAGACATGACTGAATTGATTCCCGTTCAGGATTTGACCTTGAGTAGGGTGTTCGATCACCACTTGAGGGTTTTGATTTTCCCATCTAGCCTGATTCAATCTAGCGTTTTGCCAAAAATAAAATGCGGTGAAGGATGCTATCAGGAACAATAATATTATCAATAAAATAATGGTTGTCTTTTTGCGTTTGGAGTTTCCATTATCTACTGCATTCATTATGAACCACCTCCGCATTCTTCAACGTCCAAACTCCAGCTTGGGTTTATAGTGCTAATATTTCCTGAATTATCTATTGCTGTGATCGAAAAACCAGATAACGTGCCGGTATTAACAAATAATCCTAAATTATTGACGTATTTTCCACCACTCAAATACATATTCTCCGGGCCGCTGCGAATTCCAGTCCCGGTCCAATTCAATTTCACGCTGGATATGCCACCTGCATCGGTTACATTGACCGAGAAATTGAATGCTGTGGGGGAGCAGCTTCCGTTCGTGTTATAGATAAAATCATTTGGATTTACTGATGCTCCTGAGATAGTGGGAGGAGTTTTATCTGAAGTGGGTGTGTTCGTTGAGCCGCCAGATGGAGTTGGTGTAGAAGTAACCCCTCCTCCAGGGCTTGGGGTCACAGTAATTATTGTTCCAGGAGTGGTTGTGATATTCTCTTCATCGGAAGGG
Organism: Anaerolineales bacterium; assembly: GCA_049644685.1. Classification (GTDB taxonomy): domain Bacteria; phylum Chloroflexota; class Anaerolineae; order Anaerolineales; family UBA11858; genus B10-G9. The sequence goes on along the minus strand of JBARSJ010000088.1, from coordinate 13,959 downwards.
GGGTTATCCCCATCAAGTATATAAATCGTAACGAATGAGGACGTTTCCATACCATTGCGGACTGCGATCAATTCATAGACTGTCGGTTCTTCAGGACATACTTCCTTTTCGCCCGTGAATGGGACAAGCTCGCCTTGCAAGATGGTTTCGCCCCCTTCGGCTGGATAAACTTCCCAGATTAACACAGAACATTCTCCCTGTTGAATCTCAGGAGGATGAGCTTCGAATAGCACAGTCAAATCTGGGGGAGGTTCATTTTCAGGGAGATATCCATCATCGACATCAACAATTTTCCATTTCTTACAAATCCCGGTCTCTGTTTCAACAATTAGCTCAACAGCCATAGATTCTTCCAGGCAATATGGCCGTTCTCCTATATGATCAACCGGCTCTCCATCAAGGAATGCCGGCCAATGATCGGGTGCGATGACTTCCCAGAATACAATTGTGCACTCACCGGGTGGTATTGCAAAAGGATTTGCTTCCAGAAATATGTGTTCAATACCTTCGCAATCACCAATGCTGTCATTCGGCCCCATTTGCCCGGCACCTCCAATATAAATTACGGAGGTGGCTTCTCCGCCTGTATTCCCATTGCTATCCGTCGCTATTGCTCCGACTGTATATACTCCTGGTTCCTCCGGTACCCAGGTATAAGTTACTTTCTCAAGACGGCCCCCATTAGCAGAAGCCTGATGGACGATTGTTCCATCAATGCTTATCTCAAAACTAGTCACGCCGTTATCGGAAGAGGCATGAGCCATAATTTCTATGGGTTCTAGGGGATGATGAGTTTGATTCAAAGGTCGGTCAAGCCAGGATGCAGGACCGGGACCTGAAGATCCGCAAGCTGTGAGGAATAAAGAAGCCACCAGTAGCATAGCAGCGAGAAGGTAGAAACGTTTCATACTCATCCTCCGGTAGATGGTATTTGATGAAACTTTTAACCGACATGATTGAATATACATTAAAAATTGAATAACCACAATGAAGTTTGGATAAAATTATCATTAAATGAAGTCGAGAGTCCTTCCGGCTTTAAATACATCAGTTGCCAACCAGTCAATAAAGATGCCGTAGAGAACCCCTGCTCCCGTATAAAGGAAAAATTTGAGGATATCTCCTGGCAGGAAACCGATAGAAACCGTCAGAGAGAGGATTAAACCTAACGAGGCACCATGTAGATGATATTTGAGACGCCAGCTGCTGATCCCGATCACAAAACCAAGCAGCAGCCGGTTAGCTACGGTCATGGAGACTGTTTCCCAAGTAATTCCCGGAAAACCAAAAATAATTTGGCTGCCAGCCAGGCATATGCAGGCGCTGATAACACCGCCTAATATACAGGTCAGGATTCTGTTCTTATTCATACTCACCTCCTAGATTAGTGGGAATACCTACTTTTTACAGATAATTTTGCTTGGCAAAGATCTTCAGTCAAGTTCATAATAACGAAACTGTTTCATTAGCGCTGCTTTGCCATATTTAAGGAATAAGTCCCGGATGTGATCATCCATGCTCAGGTAAGTTACCTGCCAGCCTTTTTCAACCATATTGATTGCCTGTTTGACCAAAGTTTCACGGCGGGTCCAATCGGAATGTTGAAAGGCGTCATCCAGGATGATAAAAAGCGGATCACCGCCTGTCAATCGAGCAGCAATGCCCATCCTTAACGCCAGTTGAATTTGCTCCCTGGCACCCGTGCTCAGGTCGCTGAGTGAGTACTGGGTGTACTGGTCGCTGACATAAATCTGATCATCAACTAGCTCAAGTGTCTGATACGAGCCGGTAATACTCTGTAGCAGAGCGGAAACTTCTTTAGTGTTGATATCCCGCTGGATCTTTTGATCTTCTTCATCCTCGATACGGTCCAGGATCTGGATCACGCCGATTTCGGCAACTAGGCGGGCTGTGAGTTTACGATATTCCCCTTCCTTTTCTTCAGTGATTGATCTTAAATGGAACAACGTTTCTTCCCAGGAAATGGCGATATCGTCGCCGGTTTCATGGCAGATCATCTGCTTCAAAGAACTGAGCTCTTGCTGCATGTGTTCGAGCTCATCATCCAAAGTACTTAAAATATCTTGAAGGTCAGTGACTTGTTGCGGATTATATTCCTCATCAACGAGCTCTTCTCGGACTAGTTCATCCGGTACATTTAGTTTTTCCAATTTGAGATCAAGAGTATGGATTTTTTCAGTGAGTTCGTCTGATTTCATTTTCAGGTCTTGATAGGCTTTATCCCAATTCTTTTCCTGAGAGATCTGCCCTGTCAGCGCTTCGAATAAATCCTGCAGATCAGATTTTCTTTGTGTCTGTTTTGTTCTTTGTTCTTGAATCTCATTTTCGAGTGGTTCCACCTGAAAATAGCTTTTTTGGATGGATTCCTTTTTTTCTTTCAAGACCGACAAACCGCGCAGGGTTTTACCAAACCTGGTTTTGTATTCTTCCTGTATGGATTGTCGTTCCTCCGATTCGCTGATACTGGATGTCCACTGCTGAAGGCGAATCAGAGAATAGAAGATCATTCCAGCGGAAATCAAAGAAAGCGGAAGACCAATCCAGAGTAGATTCAAAGTTGATACAAGATCATTAATTCCAAGGAGAATTAATCCTAGCAGCAGTACTGCCATTCCTGAGAAAGTTATCCAGCGGGCTGGTTTTTTAACCAACTCAAGCCCACTGCTTTCCCAGACTGATATGGCAGATTCCAGCCATCCATAATGCTCGCTTTTGTCTTGTTGTTTCCCGAGACCTTTTTCCTGTTTTATTAAATTTTCCTCACCTGTGGTGTAGTCATGAAGGTTTAGTTTTAGATCGCTGAGTGTCTTATCGGATAGGTTTTCCTTTTCTTCGCTGAGCAGTTTGCGCTCCTGGCGAAACTGATAAGCTGTGTGGCGTTTTGATTTTTCCTGGATTTTCAAATCTTTGTGGATATCGGTTATTTTTAGCTCCAGCTGGCGGAGGGGACCTCGGGAGTATTCGTTTTCCACCCGTTCCAGTAAACCACGAAGTTTTTGAATCTCGCTAGATAAATCCTGACGATCATTAAGGATGCCGCGGTTGGCACCCCGAATTTCCTGGTCAACAAGGGTAGCTCCCTGGATGGTCTTTGAGATCGGCTTGCGGATTTGATCCAACAGCACCTCGCTGGTTAATGCGGTCTTGAGGACATCACGATTAACGCCGCCAGGCGTCCTCGCCAGGTCAAGTTCACCACCTTTGACCACCAGCAAACGAGACATATTGAGCGGCAGTCCAAGTTCGTCATCCTTCCAATAATCCTCAATCTTTTTCCTGGTAGTGAGAGTGAATGAATTAGATTCCTCTCTAAGACCGCTGACAGTGACACTGCCTTTACCGGGGATATCCCGTAAATCCCATTTGGACGCATGGCGGAATAAAGACCCCAATAGGAATTCAACCAGAAATGTTTTTCCGGTTTCGTTCTTGCCGTAAATTAAATTCAGCGAGCCTAGTTCGAGATCTAGAGAATCAAGCGGTCCCAGATTTTTGACGCTGATTTTATCGAGGTGGATTGGCATTACTCAACTCCATAGATGACCTTCAGAGCTTCTTCAAGAATCTCTGTTTTATTTGGCGCAGAGGTGCTTTCGGTCCATTCCAGTTTTTCAATCCAATCCTGGAAATCGAGGGCGATTTGTTCGCGATCTGGATCAAGTCTGTGATACAGCTTTTTTAGGTCTGGCTCGCCATCTTCAGAAAAACTGAAGGGAGAAAATACCTCCCTAACCATCTTCTTAACAGCTTCTCGGTCGGCAGCAAAGCCAGCTACATCCACCCGGACTTGAACCCGTTTTTCCCAGCCAGCAGGAAGTTCCCAGGAATCAATACGTTCCTTCATTTGATTTCCTAGGTACTCCAATTCATTTTCACGCGAAAGGGTAACAAATCGCTCGTTAAAAAAAAGCTGGGGGCTGTCTGTAGTTACGGGAGTGATTTTTCCCTGTTTTAAATCCAGCAGCAGAAAATGTCGTAAGCCTGTTTCAGTGATACTGAGCGGGCACGGTGACCCTGGATAGTGGACTTTTTCCCCGTCAAAAGGGAGATGAATATGACCAAGGAATACCAACTCTGGTTTGTAAAGCACCAGGTCTGATCGCATTAATGGCATGTATACACCGGGCTCGTAAGGATCCGGTGTTTTTAACCCCGGGGACCAGTCCCCATGACCGACCAGTATCCAGCGTTGACTGTTTAGCTCAGCCGCGAAAGGGGCAATAATACTCCCCATGGTTTGACCTTTTTGATAAGGAACAAAGAGGATTTTCCAGGTTTTATTTAGAGGTAGGAGCTGGGGTTCGTTATGGATGATCAAGCCGTCACCGGTGATACTTTCCTGATTCAGGTCTTCATCGTGATTGCCAGGGATGATGGCAGTTGCGAGTCCTGGTGGACGATGTTTTTTATAAAGAGCTTCGAATTCAGCATAGTTGGGCATAGACTGGTCAAATAGGTCTCCAGCAATAATCAGTAGTTTAACCTTGTTTTCCCCGCATTGCTGGAGGATGTTTGCCAATGTCTGGAAACGTTCAGGATTTCTGGACTGGGTAGTAAGGTGGTTATCTGCTGTGAAAGCGATTTTCAAGGGGACACTGCTCCTGTAAGGGGTGTTTAACTCTCATTTTACTTCATATATTATGCTGGACCGGAATATCACCCGAAGGAGTAAAACTGCTGCGAGGCCTGGACGAAGAGGGGATTAACGGAGTTGTTCAAGGAAGAATTGTTGCGGAATTAATCTAATAAAATTATCCCTTGTTGGATGGTGAATTTTTTCCTGTTAATTCAGTCAGAATTACCTGCCAAATTGTGGTTCTGGAGAGTTCTTTCTCCGAGATCTCCCAGTTCTCATCTGAGAAATGAAGCATGATTTGTTTGATTGCATACAGTCGATCTTTGGGAGGGATGACTTCTTTTGCAATCCCGGTGGCTATCACGCTCTGGAAGCGAAAAGACCAGCGGCAGGCAAGGTCGGAGTAGGGAAGAATTTGAATTTCCTGTTCAAATCCCAGACAAACACGAGGATTAGCTGACAGAATATCATTTTTTTTCCCTTCTTTGGCTGTATGAAAAAAAACCGCATTTCCGTCGTAGCCAAAAGAGAGCGGCACAACATAGGGTTGATCATTCAGAGAACAAGACAGATGGCAGATCAATGAGTTGTGGATAATTTGATCAATTTCGTTACGATTTGTTATTTCTTTTTCTTTTCTTCTCATAAGGTATCGATGAATTGTTATAAATGGTCATGATTTCAAGGGGTTTGGTCTAATATATCTGCGCAGCAAAAAGATGAGCAGAAGAATAACCAAAATTAAAGCAACAATGGGGAGGACAATTGAAATCAGGGTGCCCAGTATGGAAGCAGCCAATTCCCCGGTAGAAACAATCGGGTTGGCTAGACCAGCGGTGGATGCTGTTGATGCGCCGCGGACAAGGACACTGGAACTTTGAATAACCGCAGCAATTCCACCGCCAGCAATGATGGCTAATGACCAGCGCAGGAAAGGAGAGACATCCCCAACCATAGAGGCTGTGGCAATCGTGCCGGCGACAATGGCAGCAGGCGTGGCAATTGTGTCCAGCAAGTTGTCCACCCAGGGGATATAATACCCAGCAATTTCAATCACCATCGCAACTCCAAAAGTTATCGTTGCTGGCCAAGAGCCAATCCAATCGAACCCACTTGAAAAGGAAAGTGCACCTGCGTGGTGAGCAATGCTCATCCCAAATAGGGGAACAAACACCCGGAATCCGCAAGTGGCACTGAGACCTATTCCGATAAATATACCTAACAGTTCTTCCATGTTTTTGCTCCTAACATATATACAGTATTGTTAAAAGGGCCAGAGAAGAGGAAGCTCAAGCAGTAAAACAACCATCACTATTACTGTTAACGGCAGACCAACTTTAAAATAATCGGAAAAACGGTAGCCGCCGGGACCCATCACCAATAAATTCGCTGGATGCCCCACAGGGCTGAGGAAAGCGGCTGAAGAAGAAACTGCCACAGTCATCATCAGTGGGTAGGGAGAGATACCTAAATCAGCGGCTGTGCTAAGGGCGATTGGCGCAAGCAGAACAGCTACAGCAGGGTTAGGCATTACTTGAGATCCAAGTGAAGCCAGCAGGAATAATCCCGCTGCCACAGCAAGCGGACCTGCACTGCCAATCAATGAAATCATGCCATCGCTAATCAGTTGCGCAGCACCGGTGTGATCTAAAGCAATTCCGAGGGGAAGCATGCCGGCGATCAGGAAAACCACTCTCCATTCAATCAGTCTGTAAGCTTCATCCATTTGAAGGCACCCGGTCAAAATCATCAGTGCGACACCGGCGACAGCTGAAATGGCGATAGGTAGCCAGTTGAGGATAACCGGGATCAGCACCAAAGCCATGATCAGGAGAGCGAAGGGCGCTTTCTTTAACCGGGGAGCTGGCAATGCGTCTTCGCTCAATACCAGAAAATCGGGTTCAGCCCCAAACATGTGAAGACGGCGGCGGGATCCAAAAAGCAGCAGAGCGTCACCAAACTGTAATTTCATATCGCGTAGATGAGAGCGGTAAGCTCTACCTCCCCGCCAGATTGCTAGGATCGTCAAACCATACTTTGCTCGAAAGTTAAGTTCACGAATTGCTTTTCCTGCCAATGTTGAATGGGGTGATAAGACCGCCTCAATCAATCCTGTATCGTCAGTTTCTAATTCGGATAAATCAGGCTTGGATTGGGTTTCGATTTCCAGGTTTTGCAATCCTTCAATAGTCAACAAATCTTCCTGGTTTCCTTTAATGAGCAGTGTATCACCTGCTCGGAGGACTTCCTCGGGAGAAGGCATAAGTTCAGTTGTATCCTGGCGGATGATACCCTGGACACTTAGGCCAAAAGCATCCCCAAGCCGATTTGATTGTAGGGTTTTTCCGACCAGGGCAGATTCTTCCGGAACCCGCATCATCATTAGATGATCCTCCAGGTGGTAGTCATGAGGAGATTCGGGGTCCGATAAAATAAAAGAATCATCGGTTTGGATTTGAGCTAAATCTTCTTTCTGCCCTTTGATGAGCAGAACATCACCATCCATGAGGGGAATATCTTCCAGCTCAGTGTAATAAACCGTCTCACCTCTGCGTATAGCCAATACAAATACCCGGTATGTATGCCTGAAAGCAGCTTGTGGTAAGGTGAGACCTGATAGAGATGAACCTTTGCAGAGTTTTACTTCTGCGAGTTTTACATCTGCGGAGATAATTTTTTCAACTGACAGACGGTCCTGGTCGAGCAATAATTGTTCCCGGTCATGAAGTTCAAAAAGGCGGTCTAATTGACCCTCAACCAGAAGGCGGTCTCCTGCCCGGAGAATGAAGTCGGGTTTCGGCGCCAATATTGTTTCATCGGTCCTGAAAATTGTAACCACATTTAATTCGAGGGCAGACCCTAACCGGCTTTCCTGGAGAGATTTGCCGTCCAGAGAGGAGTCTTGTGGAAGATAGATGAAGGCCATCCGTTCCTGGATAGAATAGAGGTCGGTGACGTCCGAATTTGATCTTCCGCCAAGTTCCTTGGTGATATCGCGTTTTGGCAGCAAATGTCGACCAACTAGGATCATGAATAAAGTGCCTGCCAAGAGAACGGTAATTCCTACAGGTGTAAAATCAAACATCTGAAATGGGTCAAGGCCGGCATCATTTAACGCTTCGCTGATCAATATATTTGGAGGCGTTCCTATTAACGTGTTTAATCCGCCAAGCAGGGAGGCAAAAGCCAAGGGAATTAATAGCCTTGAGGGGGATCGATTGGTTCTGCGGGCAAGATCAACCACAACTGGTAGGTATAATGAAACTACACCGATGCTGTTCATGAATCCAGAGAGAATACCGCTGGTAAGCATGATAATTGCTAACAAGCGGATTTCACTATCACCAGCGAGGCGCAGTAAAAATCGTCCAATTTTGCTCGCAATACCAGTCCTCGCCAATCCACCGCTTAATATTAGTATTGCCCAGACAGTGATTACTGCAGGATTACTGAACCCTGAAAGGGCTTCCGTTGGGGTTACAAGTCCAGTTACTGCCAGGCTGCCCAATATTAAAAGGCCAACCAGATCCACCCGGATCCTATTTGTAATAAAGAGCAGAATTGCTGCGCCTAAGATTATTAGTACCAGTATGATATTTGGAGTCATAACTGTCCCTGCGATTCGTTGAGCACTGAAAATAAGCAGGTGTTCAATTAAGGTTGTTTGGCTCTCAATTCATTCAATTATAGCTTATAACTATATCCCATCAGCCGTCTTGAATTACTGCCTGGATAACAAATATATTGGTACTTGTAATTAGTATTATGGAAAAAATTAAGTGAGGTAATTACCGAATCGATGGAATTAATCCAGGTGAATGTTGTGGGCGGCATTAGAAATCCGACTTCTTATCCGGCAGGGCATATCGAATGAGTCAAAATTGGCTGTCAGGCAGCGGGTTAGAAAAAGTCCAGGTGGTTACTCTGTGTGTTTCAGCACCTGGTAGGCCCTGATTGTAACCCATTTATTAGGTTCTTTTTTGGATCCAAAGTCGACCCAGGTTTTTCCGGAGTACCCATACTCGAGCTGCCACGTCCCTTCAGGGTCCTGTTTTTCTTTAATCAATTGGATTGATCTGTTCAACCGCGTATCATGGGCATATCCTAGTTTTACCAGTGCCTCTGTGATCTGAAGGATGTCGGAAACATAAAAAACAGGAAAACCGAATTTCCACCAGTTACCGCTTGGCTTGGGATTCCAACCGTTAGGGTATCCGGCATCAGCAGGATCTATACTGAAAAGGAAGTCGACACCTCTTTGAATGGCCCGGTTAATAAGGGGAGTTCTCTTGTCCTTTGTTAATTTAGAAAAAGCCAGCATAACTTTTACGGCACCCCAGGCGCAGGAGAGTTTATTGTTTGCGCCACACTGGAAATCAGGGCCGATTTTACCGGAATAATAGCGGAGGGGTGCTTTTTTATCCTTCATAGGTGAAACACCTTCACCTGTGACACTCCTGGCCATCCATTCGAAGGCTTTGTCAAGGCGAGGATCCAGGTAACCAAGATCCAGAAGGGAGGCTAAGATATTGCCCTGCAGGCAATCAACAGTCCCCGAGGGAGGTCCGTTGGATGAGATTTGTCCATTAACGGACAGCGTAGAATTCAAGTAGTGCTGACATGCTTTCTGAATTCGGGGGTCAAAATCGATCGAGGCGCCCAGTTGAGCTAGAAGAATTAGCGACCAGACTGCACTGCGGTATTTTGGATTGTAGCCTGGTCCATCCTCTATCCAGTACCCGTCGAGATGCATGGCGTCTAAAACCGTTTTGATGGGTCCTTTAAGATGGGCAATTTCCCGGGCAGTAATTAATTCTGGATTATCATCAGAAAGGTCTGACAGATGTTTTAAAGCAAGATATTTCGCCCCTGGATCCTCGGTTTCCAATAGCCAGTCAAGTGTTTTTTCGGAGATAAGATTCCGCATGCTCATAATTTTTTAATAAATATATTTATAAGTTAAGTTTATCAATCCGTTTTTCTACCTGCTGAAAGAGCTCCAGCATGAATTCAACACGTTGTTTGGTAGTGCATTGGCCGTAAGCCTTTGGTCTCAGAAAGCCAGGTTTGTTATAGCGGAAGATTTGCTTTTCCTGTAATCCTTTCAAATCATGGCGGTCAAAGTCAACTGGCCAGAGCAATACGGGGATAACAGGCTTTGTTTTAAGCAGATTAAGCTCTACGGATGTAATGTAATTCGAGCCGATAAAAGACGCGCTGATCAGCAGCAATCCCAGATCGCATTTATCCAGGGCTTTTTTTATTTCCTGATCCCAGTTTTCTCCGACCAGAAGATCTGTATCTAGCCAAATATTGTATTGATAGGCTTTCGAGGGACGTGTATATTCTTTAAATTGGGCGACAAAACGACCTGCTAACTCCTGATTCGCATGGGCGTAGGATACGAACATGGTTATGCGTTTTCTCATTCCAAACTCCAGGGTTAACTATATTATATCCAACATTTCAAGGGGATTGATTATAGTACAGATCGGAATCCGGGAAGACGACGAATCAAACTTGCGCCAAGGAAACATAGAAACAGAACTGGCAGGGCAAAAGAGAGGATCTTGATCAGGGGATGGAGTGTCAATCCACGCAGTAAGCCAGTATATAGGGCCAGTATTGGTGTATGAAAGATGTATGCTGCATATGAACTGGCAGTCAACTCTTTCGCCAGTTGTCCCTGGTGGTTTTTCTTATTCTTAAAGTGGGATAAGAGAGTGATGATCATCCCCAGGCAGAAAAGTTGTTCCCAGAGAGCATAAGCCAGGGCTTGCCAATGAAATCCTCCCAGGGCAGGAGTGACATCTCCCTCCAAACCCCCGCTGAGAATGAACAATCCGGGCATCAAAGCGATTAATACTAGAGTGAGATTTCTCCAGAAGCGATTGTTTGTAGGTTCTAGCAGATCTAGCCAGTTTCCGTGGTAGGCAGATATACCAATAATAAATAATGTAATGTACTGAAGCAGAAATGGAATCTGCAAATTTAGAGGTTGGAAGACAAATCCGATTGGAAGATAAATGCGAATTATGAATGTTGCTGTCCCAATCAGCAGGGCACACATAATTATTTTGAACCTGTTTGGGAAAGGAAGATTGAATTTCAATCTTAGAGGTAGCTTTTTAAAGAGCAAGTTCCAGGGGATATACAGGATCGAAAATATTAACAGGAGGATGACGAACCACATTGGACCAAGCTCAATCCCAAAATGGAGTGATCGGTAAATGTTCTTTAATCCTGTAATGGAAAGGGGTTGATTGAACAATATAGAACGCAGCAAAAACTTCAAGAGAGGAGAGATCAGATACACAAATAACAGTATAGGAATCCCCAGGCGGATCAAACGCTGAAAAAGAAACTGATTTGGACCTCTTCTTTCCAATTTGCTTGCTGAAAAATAACCTGACAGGAAAAAGAAAAAACCCATAAGATAAGCCAGGTTGAAAGTAACAAAAAGCACCAATATTAACAAGGTAAATGGGTCAAGCTGGGAAACCTCAAATTCGCGGTAATACCATCCTCCTGGCCCCCCATAGGTGATGGCAAGATGCTGCAGGATAACGAATACGGTTAAAATTATCCGAATATTGTCGATATAAAGAAGCCGTTTATTTCCGGGCATAAAGACGAGGTCAGGAATTTGCTGATATTGGAGTTAACTCTGCTTTTGAATTAGATTTGTTAAATTTGAGAGCGAATCAAGGATGGGTACTCCTGCAGATTCCAGGCGCTGATGGCTCTGGTGACCGTTGGAGATCAGCCAGCAGTCTACTCCCAAACTGGCGGCGATTTCAGCATCATGCAGGGTGTCACCAACCAGTAAAACAGAGCTTGGATTAAAGCCCTGAGCTGTCATAAATTCTTTAGCGAGATCAAATTTTCCCGCCGCGTGGTGGTTATCCAGGCCATTAATGGAAATGAAATAATCCTCAATACCGTAATCCAGGACTGCCTTGTTGAGGTAAGTCTGCTTGCTGGCCGAGAGGATAGAATGCGTATAGCCAAAAAAGGTTAGTAATTCAAGGGTTTCCAGGGTTCCGGGCATCAAAAGGCAGTCGGGGCGGCCTTTTTCATAAGCGGTGATGAATTCAGTGCTGATAACTTCAAATGGTACTTTCTCAAAATCGAAACCAATTATTTGATAGTAATCCCGCACCGGGAACCCAAAAATATCCAGATAATTGGCAAGCGATACTGGCGGCAGGTGATTTTTGCTGAGCAGATTGTTAATGATTTTTAGACAGAGATTGAGATCGTCTAAAAGAGTGCCGTTCCAATCCCAGATAATGTGGGCGTAGGTCTTATTTTCCATAAGCTAATTACCTTGCAGATAGCGGTATTGGTTTTTATGGCTGATGGTGATTATCCATTTTTGGTGAAAAGACAGATGGAGGTTCTGAAAGAGGTAGATGTATATCAATACGGTCATATTGTATCCTGATCCAGATCAATGTAATAATAATTCCCAGGATCATCGCACTGGTACCGAGAAGACCCGCTTCGGGACCAAAGAGCCCTCCTGTCCAGAGGTCTGGTCCGCTTTGATTGATTTGAATAAATGTTGCTGGCTGGAAATTACTCCCGCTGACTGGGAAGCCAAAAACATTACCCTGAAAAAAATTCCAACTTATATGCAGTGCGATGGGGATGGCAAGTTCCCCGGTGAAAACATAACCTGCTGCCAGGAAAATCCCTGCGAGTCCAATATTGAGGGTGCTGGCAAGGTTGGCATGCGGGTTATAAGCATGCAGGAATGCGAAAACTGCCGAGGAAAGCAGAGTTGCGAGCAGGATTGCTGTCCGGGGTTTGATAATTTCCCCCGAAAGGCCCTCCGCCAGATTGGTGAGATGATAACCTCGGCTGAACAGTTCTTCATAAAAACCAACAACCAGAAAGAGGACCAGGGGAATTATGATAGCTGACAGGAAAGGAGTTTCAGGATTCTGGGTAACAAAGATTCCATTAATTGAAATCCAGCCGGCAGCCAGTTCAAAAAGAAAGATTAAAACCATCAATCCTGCGCCTAGCGATAAACCAAATCCGAAATCTATCCACCATCTCTGGTTAATATGGAGACCAAAATCAATAAATCGCCTACGATCTAAGAAACGGCCAGCCAACCAGATGCTTATTGTCAGCACCAGCCCAGAGCCAAGAACCGAAGCCAGTGTCAATAACGGAGAATTGGTAGCGATGTTGACTCCGGTCGCGAAGGAAGAGTTTTGCGGGGAAATGAGAGTTCCCTGGATGGCTTTAACTAATATTTTAAATAAGTTGAGGAAAAATTGGAAAGCGAGGGTCAAGAGCAGTATGATCAGTATCTGACCGATTAATCGCCAAACCATTCGCATCCGTTTTTCCAAACTATTCCAAAAAATGTTTTTTATAAAATTCAAAAGTTTTTCCTTTTATTTAACTTCCAATGTCAGCGCACGAGCGACCAAGCGCCTGCGGACCTCGAATTTTTCATCCCTAGTGGAATAATTGAGGATTCAAATGACACTCTCACCGGATGATTGCACTTAGGGAAGTTAGGATGAGTGATAAATCATCCAGATTCTAACATTAACAGCGTGTTTGACGAGTAAAGACGGGTTTTCTAGTGAGGGAAAAAATTATGATAGGGAAATAAATTTAGCTGATTAATGCAGCTAGAATGAAGCAGGTTATACTTTCTGCCCAGGAATTTTGGGCATATATTGGTTGGGGGAATTTTATACGGAGACCAGGTTCCTGATCTACTCGTCAACCAGGGAAGAGAGCTCTAAGGAAAGTGAAACCTGTTCTGCTAGATTGCGGAAAAGTTGAAACCACGTTGAATTTGGGGATAATTCCCGGCAATGGAAAACCTCCAGGACACCAAATATCTTTCCCTCGGCGGTCAACGGTATACCGTGATATGAAGTAAATCGTTCTTGTTTAAATAGAGCACCCCGTACCAGGGATGATGATTCGGTCCAGATATTAGGCAAACTCACCAGATCCCGTTTTTGGATCACTCTCCAAAGTAAACCTTTCCAGGAATGGCTCCACTCGCTTAAAGACGAAATCTTTTTTAGACCTAGACTTCTATATAAAATTGGCTGAGCAGTACTCTTGTCAAGCAGAAAGATATCTGCTGCATCAGCATTTACCTGGAGCATGACCAGCTCGAGCAGCAAATCCAGCAAGTAATCCAGGTTGATCTCATCGATCTGGGTAGACATGGTTTTCCTTGATCAGTGTCCAGTCAATGTAAATTAGCAAAATCTTATCAGAACCGATGATTGTCCCAGTTTTTCATGAAGACCGGAGCGTAAAAATCGGTCATGGTCCGGGTGGTTAGAGTGGATTCGTAATTAAGATAAAACTAAAAC
>JBARSJ010000087.1:0-1703 GCA_049644685.1 Anaerolineales bacterium | reverse complement strand
TCATATACCTCCCCGCAACGAATTCATCAGAGACACCCTAACCTGGCTCGACCGCTATCTAGGGCCGGTGAACAGATAATATCATCAGAGAAATTCCTCGAACTCTGGAAGGACGCTGGCGGGATTGATATCTTATTGAAACAGATCAATGGGATTGTCTCTGTTGATGCTGATTGCAATGAATTAGAAGTTAGTGATATTCTGAAACAGTGATTATTTTGTGTCGAGTCAGATATCTTTTGATCATTGTTATTCTAATTTCTTCTTTTGTTTTTTCTGGCCATGGAAAGAACTCCAGCCAAAAAGAAGATTTTCTTAAAAAGGGCTCCTTCAAAGGAACATATTGGCCAACACATGGTTGGAAAAGTTGCCATCCCGAAGATGTCGGGATGAATTCTACAGCACTAATGGATGTGTATGATTATGTAGCCAATCCGGCTGTTCAAACCAGAGGTGTGGCCATTATTCGAAAAGGTTACATTGTCGCAGAAACCTATTTCAATGGTTTTGATCAGTATTCCAGACATCCAAGTTACTCAGTTGCAAAAAGCTTCGTAAGTGCATTAATCGGAATCGGATTAGAACAGGGAATATTCAAGTATTTAGAGGAACCAATTTATCATTACTTCCCTGAGTTGAATAAGAAAAAGAAAGTACAAATACGCAGTTCATTCCTCCAAAATCTCCCTACACCTGGAACACGAAAACAAATCACCATAGAACATCTCCTGACAATGAGTTCGGGTTTGAAATGGAATGAACAGGATTATTTCAACGATCCTTTGAACGACGTTTTTCTGATGGCAGATAGCTTTGATTATATCCTATACGTCCTGGGCAAACCCTCAGAATATGAGCCTGGAATAGTGTGGCGGTATTCGAGTGGGGATTCGATGCTTCTCTCAGGGCTATTCACCAGGGCGTTGGGAATCTCAGCATATGAGTTCGGGCAAGAATATTTATTTGGGCCTCTCGGGATTCCGAACATCATCTGGCACACTGATCTTGCGGGGCACACCATCGGTGGATGGGGCATAGAGGCTACTATCCGAGAGTATGCCAAATTTGGATATCTGTATTCAAAAAAGGGCAGGTGGGAAGACCGACAGGTTATCTCAGAGTCTTGGATTTATAAATCCTTGGAACCTGTTTCAGAGAGCATTGATTTTTATGGTTATCAGTGGTGGCTTCTACCGGTATTTGAAGGACACGAAGATTCGATCATACCCAAAGATACATGCATTGCCTGGGGGCTTTATACACAGCAGATTTTTGTCATACCGTCTAAAGATCTTGTGATCGTTCGCGTAGCCAATGATCCGGGATCCCCTGAATGGGATGAATTGGAGTTTTTAACTAGAATTATGAAATCCTTGAGGGATTGAATTCTGGGAGAATTATCTTCCTGTGGAAGGATGCTGACCTAGGAATTACTGAAGTTGAGGATGCAAGCAATAGGCTGGCTGGGCTGAGCCGGAAAAACGCCTCATAAGGTAGACGTTGGTTAAACAAGCATAATTATGTAATTCAAGATTATTCGGATATCCCTCCGTGATTACTGGCTTATTGATAATCATCATATTTGGAATCAAGTTCAGAGAGGGTTTCATCCTGGATCATGTTGTAGGGATTCGATTAACAGGCCTTATTATTTTTTCCAGAATGAAGGTGCGAAAAGGACGAGCACCGTATAGATTTCTAAG
>JBARSJ010000086.1:0-4420 GCA_049644685.1 Anaerolineales bacterium | reverse complement strand
CTGATATCCCTCTTTTCTTTAAATATGCAGGGTGGACCTATCCAGGTGAGGTCCCAATAGCTGGCAATTTGACGCTACAGGTAGTACATTGATGAGAAGAAATAGAAGAAAACCAATGAAAAGGCCTTTTTTTCTTGCATTAATCGCACTGATCTCAATCTCATTACCTGCCCAGGAACTCAAACATGAAGTGACGGTTGCTCTGAAACTCATTCAGGTCTATGTGACGGACAAAGCAGGAAATCCTGTTACTGACCTCGATATGAGTGATTTTCAGATCACCGTCAATAAAAAGCTACAGACGATAACGGAATTTGAAAAATATACCCTGAGTCCTCTTCAGGACACGACCAAGCCGCAACCCAGGATAAAAGAGAAGGAATCAACAGGCGTAACAGACGACGTCATGAACCGGAAGTTCTTCTTCTTTTTCGACCTCGTAAATAATAACACCAAAGGATTTCTAAAAGCCCAGAAAGCCGCTCTGCACTTCATCGACAATCAGCTGCAGCCTTCTGATGAAGTCGGCATAATCTCCTACTCTGTTTTAAAGCAGTTGACGCTCCATGAATATTTAACCACAGATCGTCATGCGATCCGTCAAGTCGTGGAACGAATAGGGGGAACGGGTAGAGTAGGACGGGCGGAAAATTTTGAAGCCATGCTTTATCAACAGATGACGGGCGAGTCAGCTCTGGATGCCAGTCAGTATGGCCAGCCAGTTCTTGGGGCTCCTGCTCATCTGAGTGATAAAGGCGGCTTAACACAATCCGGAGCAGGGGCTTTTGCTTCTGGAAATGCTGCATCCAACACCCGATTCCAAAGGGATGAGTACAGAAATCAGATCCGGAATCTATTTTCAAAGATCATCGACCTGTCCAAAGCTTTTCGCTACATCTCCGGAAACAAACATATCATTTTCTTCTCCTCCGGTATTCCGTACTCTCTGATTCACGGGATGGAAACATCTAATCCATTCCAATCCAGGGATTACGCAGTAGACAGTGTACTGCGGAATAAATTCGAGGAGGTTCTCAAGGAATTGAGTGCAGCCAATACTTCAGTGTTCAGCGTGAACACAGAACCTCTGGCCACCAACATGAATCTCCCCGAAAATATGAAGGGAGAAGGCACTCTCCGCAGAATTTCCGATTACACCGGAGGGAAATTCATCGGCAATGTCCAAAACTATAAAGAGATCCTTGACACGGTCCAGGCTTTCACGGGGTCATATTATGTGCTCGGTTACTACATAGATGAATCTACAGACGGCCGTTATAATTCCATAGAGGTTTCCGTTACACGTCCCCAGTGTCATGTTTTTGCCCAGAAGGGCTATTTTAATCCCAAGTCCTTTACCAAATTCAGCCAGATGGAAAAAGAACTCCACCTTTTCGACCTGGCGCTCACGGAAAGGTCACTCCTGCAGACTCCGGTCGATTTCCCCATGATAGCGCTTCCATGTCCTGTGGATAAGGATTCCGGAGTCTTTCTGCTGGGGCAGATCCCTTTGGAGAAGATCAGGGAATCCATCGGACAGAAAGCGGAGATCTTCTTTCTTGCATTTGATGAGGAAGAAAACCTGATCGATGTTAAGCGGAATGCGGTGAAATTGGCCACTTTAAAAGGGAAGGAGGCCTATTATTATTCTCTGATGAATCTTCCACCCGGATCATACAAATTCCGTATCGTGATGAGGGATATGGATTCCGGGAACGGAGCTGTCGGGCGGAATTCGCTGGAGATACCAGTTTCACCGGAGCAGGGTATCATGCTTTTTCCCCCGCTCCTGCTGAATCCCGGAAAATCCGGTCTCTTTGTCAGAGGATTTGTGCCAAAAAATGTTAATAGCCAATTTCCTTTGGTTGACTATTTCCCCTTTGATCCATTACAGTTCTCACCGAATCTGGGGAATATTAATGGCAGCTCAGGCAAGATCCAGGCCGTGCTCCGCTGTTCCATGCACAATCTCACAAAACCTGTTTTGAAATTTACAGCCGCCCTGATCGAAAGATCTTCCGAACAATCCACCAATCTGCCTGTTTCCATTCTGTCCGGGAAAAAAGATGATGAAATAGGGACACTATTAGCCGAATTTCAGATGCCGAAAATGGCGATGGGCGAATACATTCTCGTAATAACTGCGGTGGATCTGACGAGTCAAGCTCGTTCTCAAACATCGACCCCCTGCAGGATCTATTAAGGAAAATGGTCAAGCAATATAAGTCTCAATATAAAACTTCAGATTCACCCTGCTCTCTGATCATTTCATCGATCTCTTTTAAAAGCAGCAGCTTGCGTTTGAGGACTGCATCGATTTCTTTCTTGGTTAAATAATCCCCCACGGCATTTTGGATTGTCTCAAAGCTTAAGTCTTTCACACGCTCCACAAACTCCCTGGGGAGCTTTCGAAAAAGCTGCTCTTCTTTGACTCCATTTTTTCCATACATAAGCCGATTGGTATATTTCCTGCTCGAACGAAAACTGCGGGAGTGATCGATCAGGATCATCCGCCAGTTTTCAGCATAGCGGATGTTTTCTTGCGTGCGATCCTCATTGCCGATCAGGCTGTCAAAGGCTCGCATTACATACTTGCGAAATTTCCACCGGGTTGCATAAGCTATGGGAATGGCTATCTCCTTTTCCATCCTTTCCAGATCACTCATCTCGCTTTTAATCCAAAACTGCAGCGATCCTCTTTTATCCTGGAATTCTCTTTCAATAGTGGGAGGGATCATGTTGAGGCCGAGGAGTTTATCCATTTCATAGGCAGCGATTTCGAAACGCCAACCTTCGAGGAAACCATATTTCATACCATCGGGATTTTTCCAGGCGCCGCTGAGTTCAATGCCATCGGCTTCCAGGTACAGCCGGTAGGGGCGGGTGACGCCGGTGCCGATTTCTTTGAATCTAACGATTTCGGCAGTTTTCAACAGTTCTTCAATTGCGGCTCTTTGGGCGATTTCTTGGCTTAGAAACTGAGCTGCCAGGGAGGGTATTTGTATGTGAAAGATCAGAAACAGAAAAATGTAATTGAAATATTTCTTTATTGTATCCTGTATTTCTGCTGCCTTCAGATCAGCGTATTTCATATCTGACCTTCCCCTACATTGATGGTATGTCTGCATGGAGTAGAATACCAAAGATTTCCCGTTTGAGCAACCTGTCGAGGCTAATCTTCTTTCGTGATGTTCCAGAAATAATCCGCAACATCGTTTACCTGAAATGTGATTGATGCAGCAACTTCGCCTGTGGTGGACTTTTTTGCCTCTAGAGAATGCTCTCCGAAAGTCACTTCCGAAATCTGTTCGCTGTAGGAATTGTCCAAATCACCCAGTAAAATTCCATTCACATGAATTTGCAGGTTTTCTCCATAGTTATTAGTTATCGTAATTGTAGAGGGTCCCCAAATATTCCATGTATACACGTCTCCCAAAAAGATCTCGACTTCTCCCACAGAAACTGAAATATCCGTTCCTGTTTTGCTGGCCTCCAGCAGATAAATCCCTTCGGTTACTATTTCGATAGTTGTGTCGGAATCGTTTTCCAATGTAGTCTTAAAAACTTCATTGATATAAACATCCACAGCGGCGCCGCAAACATTGACGATATAGACCTCGGCGTTCGATTCTTCATCCGGGCTGCTGGGACTCTTGCAGCTCATGAAGGCCGCACAGAAGATCCCCAGCAGAGCAACCATTCCCGCTGCGCGGATACCTTTATGCTTTTTCTGTCTCGTCATAGATGTCTCACTTTTTTGTGATCATATGGTTGGACCTGTTTTCTTTAATTACTATTTCGAAAAGTCCTTAGAATCGCTCCATCAATATTTTACACGAAGCTAAACGACTATGCCAGAAACTATCCTGTTCTTCTCCGGACTCATCCCTCTTCGCGATCTCCGGTAATCTGAATTTTACCTTTCCTTCCAACGAATATGGAATCGATAACTTTTCCAGGTAATAACTCAACCTATCAGAATTACAGATAAAGATAGGTATTTCACTCAAAGGGTAATGCTAATATTAATTTGACATGGACAGATTAGGGAAATATTATAAGGGCATCACAATAACAATCTAAAAAGGAATTATGGATGAATTTATCCAACATATTGGATAATCCAAATAAATGAATGAACATGACCCAGGGGAAGAGATCGGGTGATATTTAAGTCATTGATAAATAATGTGTTGCGGGGATTACATATTTTATAATATTTGGCATATTTATTGCAGCATTATTGATAAATATCTATTGCTTTAATATATCAGCATATCAGCAAATTTATTGCTTGATACACAATAAATTTGATACAAAATAGACTTGAGACTTAGGGGAAGGATTTTTGAGTAACAAAGTCGAAGACCTAATCAAGTATGGATACACATCCGTCAACGATAAGGAGGTGGAGCAGGGG
>JBARSJ010000085.1:0-4101 GCA_049644685.1 Anaerolineales bacterium | reverse complement strand
CCCCCAAACTGCCCAACAGGAAAAAACTAATAATGATCCGTAGGTGTTTTATTGCTTTCATGCTTTTTTCTCTTTCCATTATATACTACAATATCGCTGATTATTCTATTTTGGTCTTATTTACTATTTAAATTACACCTGTCACTTATCAGGCGACAGGAAAGATATGTAAAAAAAGATCATGGATCTTTCAGGTATAGAGGTGGTCTATCTTGGTGAAGAGGATTTTCGGGGATGTTTTCTCTGTTTTGTGGGATCTGGATTATAAGTCGCCACTTTCGCGAGCTCAAGAGGATAGAGCCAGATTACTTCCAACTCCAATCCACAGTTGGAACAAATTACCGATTGATTAATTTCCAGAGGACTTTTTAATTCCAGCGGGGTCTCGCAGGTAGGACATATCTTGGTCATAGTATATACCTTTATCAAATGTCGAAGATAAGATATCCCGATTGTAGTAATTTCTTGTTCAAGATATGTAATATTTAGATATTAAATATGTACCAATTTTCAGAAGTTGGAATAATTTTTGATTGTGCAACATTTTTTCTGTAAAAGTAGTCAGGTGATCCATAGTAAAAAAACCGGAATATTACTTAAGAATTTTTGTGAAACAAGTAGGACCTGAATAATACATAAGAGAATATATAAAAAAACTAGATATTAGATGAATATCTGTTTATTTTTTTTATACGCAATTGAACAACTTTTACCACATAAATCATACATCTATCAGCGATAATATCAACTGAACAAAAATACATTCTATAAAGAAACATGAGGGTCGAGGACACCTTTGGGAGAAATAAATGAATAGATCTAGAAATTTCTTTTATTCGCTGACTTCTATGTTTTTGTTGGCTGCAGCGATTATCCTCTGGAAACTGAGAATACTGTCCAGAAAGACAATGAATTATCCAATTAATATGGAATTTTAAAACTCGTCATTTGTGAGTGTCATCTGGTATTGATAACTATTCTTATTTAAAACACTCATAACCTGGCAGATAAAAGCATGATATCGAGCCGCCAATCCAGTTAGATTAGTAGACCTTGATATATCAATAGACCTATTTGATAATCCAATCAAAAACCAATTGACTAACCAATTGAAGAAGTGATGGGTGCAATTGTCTAGATTAGATCAGCGGGTCAGTAGAAAAAAAGCGGATAAGAGGGGCAGGTTACTTGCAGCTGAAATATTCCTGGAAATATACCACGCCGTCGCATACCAACTCTCCTTGATTGTCAGTATAGCATTCAGCGCCTGTGTAACCCTTGCCTTTGCCGAAGGGTAGTATTGGAGATCAAATTTTCGAAAGCTCAGCTAGATATTTCTCTTTATTCGCTTTCCGGGCAATTTTCCCGCTGGAGGTTTTAACAATCCATTTAGGTATTACAATCTCTACGAACCGCAAGGCAATTGGCGAATTCTTCGTCACATGCTTACGTATTTCATCTGCCAATTGAATCTGATCATTGACGTCAATCAACTCAGATTCCACGACAATAACAACATCCTCTGTGCCTAATTTTTCATTAAAAACTCCAAAAACAGCTGCCCGTCCCGGATGCACACCCGGAATTTCATAAATTAATTCCTCTAGATCACGGGGGTAAATATTTTTTCCACCCACAATGATCAAATCTTTTTTACGTCCTGTGACATAGATTTCTCCCTCGGATAAATATCCATAGTCGCCGGTTAAAAACCAACCATCTTGAAGCGATTTTCTGGTTATTTCCGGTCGGTGATAATATTCGCTGAGCATGCAATCGCTCTGGATGGCAATTTCCCCGATTACTCTATCCGCCACGATTTGACCGTCCTGGTTCTGGACTCTAACCTGGGTGTTATTAAGAGGTGTGCCAGAAGACATGATATTAATGAACGGTTTTCCTTCTTTAGCTGACCGGGCCACTCGCTTTTTAACAAAATATTCTTGATCCACCTTTTCTACTCGAGGTGGTTGGTTCAATTCGCTCTGTGTGACGCCAAATGTATTTTCTGCCATGGCGTAGGAAGTCTGTAAAGCATTCGGCGCCAAGCCGTATTCCTTAAAACTTTCGTAGAAAGCTTGGTGGCTTTCCCACCGTACGGGTTCTGAGCAATTGATAATTGAACGCCAGGTAGATAAATCTACGCCGTCTAAGTAGCGACTACGGGCCCTGCGTGCACAGAAATTATAAGCAAAATTAGGAAGCCAGGTTATAGTTCCTTGATAATCAGAAACTGCTTTCATTAAACGGTATGGCGCTTTAGCCCAATCAAAAGGTGACATTAATACCAGCGGTAAACCATATAATACGGGGAGTAAAAAGCCGGCGATCAATCCCATATCGTGGTAGAGAGGTAACCAGGAAACGATCACATCCCGTTTCGGATCGAGTTTAATAGCTGTGCTCAGGGATTGTATTTGATTGAATATAGACTGATGGGAAAGTGCGACACCTTTCTGAAGCCCGGTTGTCCCTGATGAATGCTGCAGGAGAACGATATCCAGCGGAGACCTTTCAAATCCAGGGTACCGGGAGTAAGCCGACTTCGGTGTAGATATGATCTGATCAGAGATAATGAGGGCCCGAACAGAAGTCTCGGAATCAGTTGCTTTCTTCACCACATTTTCAAAATCCGGATAAGTAACAATAGCAGCAGGGCGAGTCACAGAGATCAACGTGGTAAGATCAGACAAGTACCGCTCCGGGGTAAGTTTTTCTGTTAAAAAAGGTAGGATAGAAGGAATGGCACCGTGTAGAACTGCACCCCAAAAGGCATATAAAAGGTCAGGGCTGTAATCAAATATCAGTACGATTACTTCTCCAGGCTCTATCCCTTCCTGCGCAAATGTTTCAGCATAGGCGGCAGCTCTCTGATACAATTTTCGATACGTCAGCGGGTAATCGTCTTTTCCCGCTTCCTGGAAGTAGATACTTACTCTCTCTGGGTGATTCTGGAAATAATGCCAGAGTCTGTGGGTTAATGTACTCATTATTCTTGTCGGGAAAGGATGAGCGCTTCTAATTCTTCCAGGGTATCAAAGGTATCTGCATTTAATTCAGTATCATCGATAACGACCTGAAAATTATCTTCCACAAAAAGTGCGATATCTACCAGGCTGAGCGAATCTATCAATCCGCTGGAAATCAAATTTTCATTAATCGGTAAATTTCTACCTGGTTGACTCAATATCTCTGAGGTAATGAAGTCATTAATAACGGGGATAATCTCATTGTTCATCTAACAATCCTTGAATATTGTTTTTTAGATTTTAATCTGCGTCCAGAAATCGAATCAATGTAAAAATCAGAGAATAAGTAATTGCTCAAGCCAATCCTCTGCCATATTACTAAGGCAACCAAAAAACATGGTTGATAGTTATGTAGTTTGAAGATTTCTGATCAATATTTTCGTCCAGAACATTTATAGATAGGGATTTTGTATTAATTATCCTCATTACCGCTTGATAGTGATCATCAGTATTTTCTGTACCGGTATACAATAGATAATCACCGTCTGGTGACCAATAAGAATTTCCTACCATGCCCAACCTTACTGGGAGCAAAGTAATTTCTCGGCTCTTTACATCCAGAATTAATTGCCGATATAAATGGGCAGTACCTGAATACCATCCCCGGTCAATGGTTACGACTGAAACCTGCTTTTGATCCGGAGACCAGGCGCAATCCGAATACTCAGTTCCAGTAAGCCAGAATATTATTTCATCCTGATCCTGGTGGGGTTGGATGTGGAGGCTGTAAATATCGTTTTCATCTTTTTCAACATATACAAAGTGGGAAACTGTCTGACAGGGCAATAATTGCCTCTCCTCCATCTGCTGAGCTGCGATTTCGTTTCCTTGGCCATCGGACCAGACTACGCTACTCTGAGTACATCCGCCAAATGAATTGCATATACCTTCTCCCCAAACCAACCTATCTGAAGTGGCGGAATAGATTATGACGGGGTTCCCATCCAGGAGTACTACTGGGTTTTTACCATCATTATTTACTCTGATTAATTTTGTTTTATCATCTTCAGAGGCGATATAGACGATTTTTTCAGAGGATTCTACCCAGCGTGCTCCTTGCGCGGAAGAGGAC
>JBARSJ010000084.1:0-2004 GCA_049644685.1 Anaerolineales bacterium | reverse complement strand
AATGCCAACCCTCAGAGGCCCACGAATGTTGTATCAGAATCGATCGAATCAGCGAATGGTTTAGTGAAAATTTGGTATCCAAGTGTCACCACAAAAGTTCAAGCCTATGGAGCCAAAAAAGGTGAGCCCAAGATTGAAGTGAGTGCGGATGACGCCAAAAAAATGGCGGAAAGGCTAAAAAAAGCAATTGATGATGATGAGATCATGGAACGATTTTACGATCTACTCCAACGAAATATCGTCAAAGACGGAACACGAGGTGGGGATGACAAGCTGGATGTTTATGTGGTTCCAAACGGTCGTGGTGTTTCAGGTACCACTTGGTGTGAAGGAAACCAACCCTGCAGTACCTATATTCTCATCAATACAAGTATCGGTACCAGCCGTAATAATATCTTAATCACTACCCTCGCTCACGAGATCTTCCATTCTTTCCAATATGCTTACAAGTATGACGATAAGGATGACGACTGGTGGAGTGAGGCAACAGCCTATTGGTCCGAGGATTTTATCTATCCGGAACTCAATACAGAACACGGTTGGCTCAAGGAATTCATCCACCATCCTCAAACAGAGCTTTTCAGCAAGACGAATCCTGCCAACCATGAGAATGGTGCCTATATCTTCCCCTATTATCTGTCTGAAAGCACATCACAGGATAGTTATATGAAAGCTACCTGGGAAGGTTGTGGAACGCAAAGTTGTTTAAAGGCTATAAATGCAGCTATCGATGGAGGTTATAAAGAACAATGGAAGGAATTTACCCTCTGGAATTACAATAAAGACCCCGTTAAATATTACGGAGATGTCGATGGCTTTCCCGATATATCCTCCGAAGATGGTAGCAATGATGAACAAACCATAATCATTGGGGAGGAAGAGCAGCCTATTGATATTGATGAACTCAAGCCGCTCTCCGCATTCTTGAATAAGGCCAGCAACAACGCTGATCAAGATAAGATCAAAAGACTTACCTTTAAAGACATCGATACTTTCACCGGGCTGACCGAAAATGCTGCCATTAAAGCAATTATTTATTACGAAAACGGAAAAATGGAAGTGGAAGATTGGACGGATAAGCACCAGAGATCTTTCTGTATCGAGAACCCGGATGAAGATTTTAAGCACATCATGCTCATTTTCAGCAATGCCGATATGAAGAAGAAAATTTCTGCCAGCAATATCAACGTCATCGGCAAAGACAACTGCTATCACATCGACCAGGAAGACGATCGCACAGCCATTATTCATTTCCCCTACTATGACAAAGTAGTATGGAAGGTTGTGAGTATAGGCTCAACCATTGAAACCAACTCATACGGGGAACCGGAAGAAAAAGCAGAAGAAGGTCAAAAGTATGCTTATTTGACCAAATGGAAAGTGCTCAATCACTATGAAGTGATCAAAGATGCGTTCAGTTTTGAATGCGATGGAAGTTCGATCGATTTGGGTCCAGGATGGACCACGCGAAGTGCTGCCTACCTGGTCTTTGACCTTGGCCCGGAAGGGCTCAGTGAAGATGGCACGTTTAGCATTGATCTTCATTATGGTCTTCCTCATCCAAAAGGTAATTATGAAGTGGTTCCCGACATGAATGTTAAGTGTGCCGATACCTTTTTCGCCGGCGGAATAGCGGATTTAAGTGGTTACACGGGTGTGGTGGAGGGAATGTACACAGGGCGTATCTATGACATGACCGAAAATGGTGCCAAGATTGAAGTCACCAACTGCTGTTTGCTCCATAGTTGCACCCTCCAAACCGGGGCTCCTTTCCAAGATATTTCAGAACCGGTTATTTTGGAGATTAAGAAGCAACAAAAAAACTCAAATCATTGAAGAAAACTGAGGGGAAACGCGTTCAGTTTGATTCTGAATCTGGTTTTCCGCTCTGTCAGTGATCTCTGACAGCTGATGGGCTTATAGATTATATAGGGTTGGGGGCAAGTCGCTCTTAGAGCATCTCTGTAGGTCTAAATAATTGAGTAAATTTTCGCTGTAAGAAGA
>JBARSJ010000083.1:0-1915 GCA_049644685.1 Anaerolineales bacterium | reverse complement strand
AACGACATTCTATTTTCGTAAAGAGTTCTATCTAGATTTTGACCTGGCAAGTGTTGACTCTCTGGAAATCTCTGTAATTCTGGATGACGGCGCTGTGTTCTACTTGAACGGCATGGAGGTCCTGCGTCTCGGTATTGACGGTGTCATGGGGCAGGATAACGTATATTATGATCAGTGTGCCAATCGTAGTGTCAGCCGTCCTTCCTGTGAAGGCCCATTCCTTGTCTCTGCGGAAAGCCTGCGCCAGGGTGGCAACCTGATCGCTGTTGAAGTGCATCAGTCTTCAGATGACGATGCAGATGACGTCCTCTTTGGATTAGAATTGGACACTACCATCACTCAAATCGTGCAACAGGATGACCAACTACAAAATCAACTGGCCTTGCTACAAGGATTGAGAATCACGGAAATCATGTATAATCCGATCAAAGGAAGTGACTATGAATTCATTGAACTGAAGAACGTCGGCACACAGATGCTGGATTTGACTGGCGTACGTTTTTCCCGAGGTATTAGGTTCACCTTTCCTGAGATAATGCTGAATCCCGCAGAGTATGTCGTCGTTGTTAGCAATATGAGCAGTTTTCGATCGAGTTATGGCAGTGAAGCTCGTATCGCAGGTGAATATGAGGGCAAACTGAACAATGATGGCGAGTCAATTCTCCTGCAACTACCTGAACTTGTGAAAGCGGCCATACTAAGATTCACCTATGATGATAGTTGGATCCCTGGGACCGATGGTCAGGGATATTCTCTTGTCATTCAAGATCCTCATTCTCCTGCAAGTACATGGTCTTCTTCGAGTAGTTGGGTTCGGAGCGTAGATTTGAACGGATCACCGGGCTTTTCGAACAACGACATTCTACAAGCAAGATGAATAAGGGATCGGTCTGACAGATGGTACTGCATCATCAGATGCCTTATTGTCCATTCTTTCTTCTTTTGCCGACGATGCGAAATCACAACCAATCATTAACCGGTATTTGATCCACTGCTTGGCGCAAGACAGGATCAACATTCATATAGACCTTATTTGTAAGATCTGGTGAAGAATGTTCCAGCAGTCTTTGTATAACAGCAGTGGAAACGCCATTCTGGGCAAGCACCGAACCAAAAGTCTTTCGTAGATCATGAAATTTGAAATCACTCAATCCCAGCTTTTTGCGTATCAGTTTCCATCTGTACTCATTGAAATGATCCCTGAATAATTTTTCTTGTTCAGAGTCGAGTCCAGAGACATATTTCTTAAGCTCCGTCATGATTGGAACGGGAACAGGTCGTGAGCCCATACTCTTTCGGGGCTTTTGGCTTCTTGTCGTGACATTACTGTTCTCAAAGTCAATATCAGAAATACTCCATGATTCAATGTCACCGCGTCTCAAGCCTGTGCCCAAGGCCATGAGAATTCTCATTCTCATCGTTGGATATGGTTTAAAAGCTGAAAGCAGTTTTCTTATCTGAGTGTGAGTCAGAGATTTGACTGGCCTCTCGTCTTCCTTCAACAGACTTATCTCAACTTCTCCATTCACATACCTATTCTTCCTGCACCAATTGACAAAGGTTTTGATGTTTCTGATGTCTTTGTTGAGCGTCGTTCGCTTTATTTCCTTGCCTCTATCAAGGATGAACTTGTCGATGGCGTTTTGTGTGATCTGTCTGGAGCTGCACCTTCCTATTAGTCGTTCAAAGTGACGTAGCGTTAGAGCTGTTTCGTAGAGCGTGGCTTGCTCATCGCCTTTTGCTTTTTTGTAGTGCGTATACTCTTCGATCATCTGAGCCCAGTCGACGGTCACTGTCCCGGTAAAGACGTCGGAATTCAATTGAGCATATTTTATCCTGCAAAAATGCTCGGCAAGAGCTTTGCTTGGCAAGGCCTTTGTTTTGCGCTTACCGCTTTCATACCATCCTGTACTGG
>JBARSJ010000082.1:0-5649 GCA_049644685.1 Anaerolineales bacterium | reverse complement strand
ATTTATTGAAGCTTTGGTTTAAAAATGCAGGGGGAGAAGGGGTTTTTTCCAAACGATCGTTTCTGAGTTAATTCCAGGGGGGTATCAAAAAGAATCGAAATCAGATGATTGTCAAATTGGCAGAGATAGGTATGATCCCTCGCCAAGTCCCGGTAGGGACAATGGCGCAGCATTACCTGCGGACCATTCGGGTGGGCTTCCCAGCTGGCATGGTAGTTTAATTGATTCAAGTATTCAAGGGCCTGGTTGAATCTGAGGATCCGGTTATCTGGGTTTAGATTGGTTTTAGCTGCCAATGTTTCGGCTATGGAGCGGAGATTAGAATTGGCTGATTTTTTCACAGCTAACGATTCCAGGATTGCACCGAGAAGGAGTTCGATATTTGTACCCAGAGATGAAGAGGTGAGATTGTAGAGCTTAATCGGCCGTCCGGCACCACCAGTACCCCGTTTCCCGGAGACCTGAACCAAACCGGATTCGCTCAATAAGCCCAAATGATAGCGGATATTGGCCGGGGTCAAATCCAGAGAGCGGCTAATTTCGACAGCGGATGCAGCAGGGTGGGTATTAAGATAGGCGAGTATTTGCTGGCGGGTTGATTGCATTAGAGGAGTATAACACGAGCCGGTATTTATGCAAAAAAATTTTTGCATAAATACTCGTTGACAAGGCACAGCAAAGGGCAATATAATAGTGGCGTTCTCACAACTCACTAAATATATAGGTCTCAATATTCACCTTGAGGAGCGTTATTCATGCCGGATGAACTGAATAAACCTGAATACAATATTCCGCCTGAGATAGAGGGTACAGTTGCCATTACTACCCTGGACAGGATTTACAACTGGGGTCGAAGATATTCGGTCTGGCCGATGTTTTTTGGTCTTGCTTGCTGCGCAATTGAAATGATCGCCACAGCAGGTGCCCGATTTGACATGGCCCGCTTTGGAATGGAGATTATGCGTCCTAGTCCCAGGCAATGTGATTTGATGATCATATCGGGAACGGTCACAAAAAAGATGGTTCCCCAGGTAGTGAGGTTATATAACCAAATACCTGAGCCAAAATATGTCCTCTCCATGGGCGCCTGCGCTTCGGGAGGGGGTCCCTTTAAACGCGGTTATAACGTGGTTGCTGGTATTGATAAATTCCTCCCGGTGGATGTTTATGTGCCCGGCTGCCCACCCTCACCGCAAGCTCTGTTATTTGGCTTGATGAAAATACAGGAAAAAATTGATCAGGAATCCATCAGCGAGGTTCGCTGGTACAGTGACGAACCTGATGAAGGCATCCCTGTCCCCATTTTGGGTCCCGATCTGATTGATCTGAGAGACTTTCCCACTTTGATGAAAAAAGAACAAGAGAAGGAAAACCAGGCATGAATGAACAAACAGCCGCAATTAATAAAATCGACCAATCTATCATAAATCGATTTCCTGATTGGGTCCGGGAAGATGAGCGCGAGGGATATGAGGGTTTGTTAGTTGAAGCCACCCAGCTGATTCCTTTCATGGAAGCGCTGCGGGACGAATTCGGATATGATTCCCTCACCTCGGTCACGGGTGTGGATTACCTTCCAGAAGAAAAAATGGAAGTGGTATATCACCTATATAAATCCACTGGAGGAGCAATACTTGTATTAAAGGTCCAGGTGCCGCGTTCTGCACCGGTTGTTCCATCACTAGTTGGCCTCTACCCCGGTGCCGCGTTCCAGGAACGGGAAGCCTGGGATTTGTTGGGCATACGTTTTGAGGGACATCCCAATCTGAAGCGGATATTAATGTGGGAAGGGTTTGAAGGACACCCGCTCCGGAAAGACTGGGAAGAAGCATTTTTCGAGGGAGAATTTAAACCCTACGACGACCGTTGGCCGGAAGGAAAAGTATCCAAGGTTGAAGCTGATAAACCCTACGGAAAAAATATTAACTATCCTGATGGATTTAACCCGGAAACCTGGATTCCGGCCCCGGAAGAGCTCCTCTTTCAGGGAACTGTTTCTGTAAAAACAGAGGCTGATGACCAGGGTTTGGAAACTGAGCAGCTGGTTGTTAACCTGGGGCCCCAGCATCCCTCCACTCATGGAGTCTTTCGGATGGTGGCCAAACTGGAAGGTGAAACAGTTGTTGATTTGGAACCGGTTATGGGGTATCTGCACCGCAACCATGAAAAGATTGGGGAACGCAATACCTACAGCATGAATATGCCCTATACGGACCGGCTTGATTATTTCTGCTCCATGAGCAACAACTTCGGATATGCTATAGCTGTAGAAAAACTGCTGGGTGATAAATACCAACCACCTGAAAGAGCTCAATATATCCGGGTTATCATGGCAGAATTAACCAGGATTTTGAACCACTTTATGGCAATCGGGTTTTTCCTCAATGACCTTGGAGCTTATTTCACACCTGCCTTATATGCCATCAAAGAACGGGAACTCATCCTTGATATTTTTGAAGCTGTTTCCGGTTCAAGAATGATGTGCAATTATTTCCGGTTTGGCGGAGTAGTCCGGGATTTACCAGTGGGAATGGAAGAACATATCCGCAAAATGGTATACGAGCGCCTTCCCCGGCAAATAGATGAAATGGACCGTTACCTGGTTGAAAACGAAATTGTGGTTAGCCGCAGTCAGGGAGTTGGCGTTTTGACACCTGAGCAGGCAATTTCCTATTCTGCAGTAGGGCCAGTGCTGCGGGCGTCTGGAGTACCTTATGATATCCGCCGGGCTGATCCCTATAGTATTTACGACCGGTTTGACTTTGATGTCGCAGTCCGTTACCACGGTGATGTGTACGATCGTTTTTTGATCAGATATGACGAAATTCGGCAGAGCATCCGCATTTTGCAGCAAGCCATTGATGCGCTTCCGGAAGGGGAGATCCTGGCAAATAAACCAGCCTATAAATTTAGGATGCCTAAAGGCGAATCCTATGGCCGGGTAGAAGGGCCAAAAGGAGAACTTGGTTTTTACATTGTTTCCGACGGGACAGATAATCCCTGGCGATATCACGTCCGGGCACCTTCGTTTATCAACCTTACCGGTTTAAGGGAAATGTCCCTGGGAGAAAAGGTTGCTGATTTAGTTGCCATTTTAGGATCCATTGATATCGTTCTCGGAGAAGTGGACCGTTAACCCAACAGCAGGAATCCTGGAGAGTTGAGATTTATGAAAGGACAAGGAATACTTAAAGGTCTGGGTGTAACCCTGAAACATCTGATTGACACATATCTGGAAGATATAAAAGCTGGAAAAGACCGCTATTACACCGAAGA
Source organism: Anaerolineales bacterium (assembly GCA_049644685.1). Taxonomy (GTDB): domain Bacteria; phylum Chloroflexota; class Anaerolineae; order Anaerolineales; family UBA11858; genus B10-G9. Next base: position 2,373 of record JBARSJ010000082.1, on the reverse strand, counting down.
TGGTGTTCGGCAAAGAATGACCAGCGATACGAAAGGTATTTTTACTGTGAATTATCCGGAGGAGAGGCTGCCGCTGCCCGAGGCATATCGCTTTGTGCCTTTCCTTGTTTATGATGAGGAAGACGGGGAGCAAAAAATTCGCTGCACGGCATGCGGAATTTGCAGCAAGGTCTGTCCTTCCCAGTGCATTTGGATTACACGGGCTGAAGATCCTGAAACCGGGAAACCTCTCAAAACGCCGGCAGAATTCGCTATTGATATTGATCTCTGCATGAATTGTGGATACTGCGCAGAATACTGTCCATTTGATGCGATCAAGATGGATCATGATTTTGAATTAGCGGGTTATGAACGAATGGAAGCGAATATACACTTGAAAGCTCGATTGTTAAAACCGGCGTCTTATTATGCTGGAATCCGTCCCCTAAGCTATGCCTTGGAACAAGAGGCAAAAGCTGAATTAGCGGAAAGAAAGGCAGCCCGCAGGGCAAAAAGCGAATAAGACAGCTACCTGGTCTTCCTGAAAATATATGATTGATCCAAAATTACAGAGAATAGAGATTGAGGCACAAATAGAGGAACTGGAAAATAATTTACCGGCTCACTCAATTCCTCCCGCGATGATCATGAAGTTAGAGGAGTTGGAAGATAAATTAGCTCAATTGAAAAATGAATTTTCGGGGGAGGATCATGCCGCAGCCTAAAGTTGCGATTGATTACCAGGCTTGTGATCCATCCTGGTGCCAGGATGGTGTCTGTTCCTCCGCCCTGGTTTGTGAGCGGAAAGTGCTCCGCCAGGAAGAACCAGGAGAGCTCCCGGATATTTACCCATCACTCTGTCTGGGCTGTGCTGAATGTCTGTCTGTGTGTCTCAAAAAGGCTCTGCTAATAATGAGTTAAAAAGATAGGACTGGCCCAAAACCCATCCTGGCAAATGAAGAAATCCATCAATATCGAGGATGCGTAATCCTTAAGTAACTCAAAATCCATAACTTTCCACGATAATATAAATGCCTTCTAACCTTCAGAGGATTACGCATCCTTTGTGCGTCCTTTGGTAGGGGCGACTCGCTGGGTTGCCCTTTTACCATAAAGGAGCCGTCATTTGAAAATAACGCTCCGCAATCCATAAAGGATTACGGAGCGGATTAATTCGGAGGATATGAATTACCTACGTTAGCCCAGGAATAAATTCAAAGTAGATCCCCCTTTCCTCCAGGAAAGGGGCCAGGGGATAGGTCGTCGGTTAATCGGCTTCTGGATCTGGCAGTCCCAGGATATTTCTAGAATTATCTTCCTGATCTTCCCGAACTAAGAGTTCAGAAATTTGACTATCCCCAACATAGAACGAAGGTGCTTTATAGTGGGGTACAACAACTGCCCGAATTCCGTGATTTTCCAGGATAGATTTATCGCGGTTTGCTTCAACGGTGGGACAAATTCTGAGTGTGATTGTCTTCATAACTGCTCCAACTATCAAGTTCAATTAGCTTGTATTCTATGATAATTTTACAACATATTTGATGAAAAAAGTATGATAAGTATTATGCTTGAATGGTAACGGGGATGAATTATGGAATTGGTGTGATCGAAAACTGTGATGAAGATACCAGATCGACATTTCAAGATTGTCAGTTCCAGAAGGGATAGATTGTTCTATAATGAATATTTAGGGCAAGAATATTACCTTCAATAGAAAAAATAAAAGCAGTGAAGTGATTGTGACTTTACAATTTTGTAAGCCCTTCATAAATGTTTGACGGCAGTTCTTTCTACCGATATAATGAAGATATTAAAATCAGGAAGGGGTATGATAAAAATTAAATCCAGGTCTCCGAGCAGAAATCGAGGGCAGAGCTTCGTCGAATTGGCGATTGTTTTGCCGGTTCTTTTATTCCTACTGATTGGTTTTGTTGAGGTGGGGGCAGTTATTTATTCCTATCTGTCCATGCTGGATGTCGCCAGGGAAGCAGCCCGTTTTGCTTCTGAGCATGATCCGGCTATATTGGAAGGCCCCGGTGCCGGGGGGTTTTGTGAAGATAATGAACTCCACTTTTATCAGGATACTGCCTGTGTGATAGTTGGCGCGGGATTTAACCCCAATTTGGTTTTGGATCCCACCAGAGATGATGTAACTATCTCTGTATTTACGATTGATGATAATATCGTCACCGATCGTCTTCCAAATGACGGGGATGGCGTTTGGTCGTTATATGGGGAAAACTGGACCAGGAATTGTGATGGCACACTAAATTCAACCACCCCGTTTATGCAGGACAGTGAAGTCCAAGATATTTTTAATCTACCCCCACCTACCTCCGGCGCCGGTACACCACCACCGGGAACAGCCCCAACAGATAAAGGGCGGGTGAT
>JBARSJ010000081.1:0-1556 GCA_049644685.1 Anaerolineales bacterium | reverse complement strand
ACTGTAGGGGTTTGGAATATATGGCATGGTGGAAAACACTTTTCTCTTGAAAAAGATGGCTGGGATTCAAGATTGCGGATTGCCGAAATGTTAAGGAAGGAAAATGTAGATGTCATCCTTATGCAGGAAACTTATTCATCGGGGGATTTTATAGCTGCCGAGCTGGGTTATTATTTCGCCACTACTTCTGATTGGGATTACCGCATGCAGGGTGCAAATATTTCTGTAATAAGCCGCTATCCTATCAAAGAAATAATGGTATCTGAACAAACTGAATTCAACAATGTAGCCTGTAAGCTGGCTATTAGTGAAACTCAGGAAATGTATGCCATGTCGAATTGGTATGGAATGCCGCAGTTCACTGACGTTTTTGATTTCCACAAATCCAGATTTGAGGAATCGGACAGAATACCCGTGGTTTTTGGTGGAGATTTTAATGCTGTTCCCCATACTGACGGCGGGAGCAGCCCTGCTTCCCGGAAAATGCTGGAGTCCGGTTTTAAAGATGCTTTTCGAAGCTTATATCCGGATGTGCAGAAGTATCCTGGTGCCTCACATCGACGAGGCAGAAGGATCGATCAGCTTTACTACAAAGGCATGGGATTGAATAACATTTCAACAAAGGTTGTCTCAAGCTGGCCCGGCGGATTCCCCTCCGACCATTTTCTAATCGTGTCAAAATTTGATCTGGATTACTCGTCGGGAAAGGAACAATAGCCAAAAAGGAGATCGCATTTGGGTTTCGTCACAATTAGAACAAGATCGTTTTTACTGCTAGCACTGGCGGCAATAATATTGGGAATTGCTCATGCGGGTGTTGGGGTGGCGACTGAGCAGGCATCGGATGCAAAGCCTCAATTGCGGGTGTTGACGTACAATATTCATCATGGCGAAGCGATGGATGGGAAGTTTGATTACCAGCGCTTGAGCAAGGTGATTGCTGATTTGAAGCCCGATGTGGTGGGATTGCAGGAAGTTGATTTTAAAACCCAGCGCAGCGGCGGAGTGGATCAGGCGGAGATACTGGGCAAGTTGACCAGGATGCAACATGTTTTTGGTCAGGCGATGCCTTTTCAGGACGGAGGGTATGGTGAAGCAGTTCTCTCTCGCTTTCCGATCGAGAAAGTTGAAACATATCCATTGCCATACCGTCCAGGGCAAGAGCCGAGGGCTGCTTTGTCAATAAGGATCAAGCCCGGCAATGGGTTGCCTGAATTGATTTTTGTCAACACGCATCTTTGCCACCAGAGTAGTGAGACACGCATATGGCAAGCGCAGCAGATCAACCAGGTTTTTCCGAAGAAATCCGGCCCGCCTATTATTCTGGTTGGCGATCTAAATGCACGGGTAGGCAGTGAAACGATGAAGGAACTGCTCGCCGAGCGTTGGGTGGATACTGTGTCGCCCCAATCGAGAATTGATTATGTGCTAACTCGTAAGGGCGATCCATGGCGAGTCGTTGAAGTTAAAATTGTTGAAGAACTGATTGTTTCGGATCATAATCCGGTGCTGGTAGTTTTGGAATGGATGGGGGAAATTATAGATAATTAGAAGTG
>JBARSJ010000080.1:0-2720 GCA_049644685.1 Anaerolineales bacterium | reverse complement strand
CAAAAAATGGCTAACGCAGAAGTCAATATTGATTTTGTTTACCTTGCTACAAACAATCGCCTAGTTCTTGGAGTGGACGATCCTGAAAAAGCGATTGTAGCCCTGGATTAAAAGACATCCTAATTTTTAATCACCTTCATTTGGATGATTGTCCTCGACTGCCAATTATTATTCATTACCAGACAAATGAGTCGCCTTTCTCCAGACAGGTGCTATGCTAGCGTTACCTGGTGGACATCACCACAATTGAGGCAGGCAACGCTCTGTGTGGACAACATTACATGCTGACTTCGAATCAGAAGGCTTTGAAGAATTCTTTCTTCGCGTTGCAGATCGGGCAATTATCCGGGTGCTCATCCACGCCTGTCCAACCGCACACAGAGCAGACATACACCTTTTTCACTGCTGAATCCTGGTCATTGTCCACTGCGTTCTTCGCGTTTTTGTACATTTCGGTGTGAATTATTTCCGCTTCCCGCGCCCATTTTATGGAGCGAACCGCGCCCCGTTCATCCTGAAGTTCCGCCACCGCGGTATAGGCTGGATACATCTCTTCCACCTCAAATATTTCCCCCTCGATACCAGTCTGGAGATTGGCAGAAGTACCTGCCAGTTTCTTCAAGACCTTAAAATGGCCGGTGGCGTGCACCTGTTCAGCGTAAACATTTGCGCGAAATATGCGCGCGACATTGGGGAACCCATCTTTTTCCGCCTGATCGGCAAATATGAGGTATTTCATATGCGCCTGGCTTTCTCCTGAAAAAGCTGCTTCAAGATTTGCTTTGGTCATGTCTCGCATCAGAATTGTCTCCTTTTAGACCGAATATTTTTGGTTAATTATAGACCAGCCTCAAAATGAGCAAATAATTATTTATCCTGTAGAATATAATCGTAGCCAGCGGAAGATTTCACAAACACCGACAGGAGCGATGAAGAAGGAAACCGGCATTAAAGAATCCAGGTTCGACCTCAAAATCATTTTGTGGGCTGCCGTGGCAGTGTACACAGTTCTACTCCCCTTTTTTATCTTCGTCTATCGGGCAATTTTGAATTCTTTTGGCAAGGAAGTTGTTGGGAAAATTCCGCTGGCCATGGTAGCCATTCTTGGGATTTTATATTCGGCGGCTGTCCTTCGCAATCGGAAAAATTGGCGGTATCTGCTATTCCTGATCCCTTGCGGGATCATCACCTACCTGATCATGAAATATGAGCCCAATCCTAATAAACACATCCATATCCCGGAATATACACTGATGGCCTGGCTGCTTTTCGCGGTCCTCTCCAGGAATTATGAAGGCAGGGGCATTTTTTTACTGATCTTCTTTTACGCATCCTTACTGGGCGTTGTGGATGAGCTGGAGCAGGGAATACTCCCATCCCGATTTTATGGCTGGAGTGATATGCTGGTCAACAGCTCATCAAGCATCATCGGCATATTTACCATCCTGGGGCTGATAAAAATAGAGATAGGCACCTGGGGGTGGGTGAGATCCTTGAAGGAATTTAAAGGTTTTGTTGCCCTCAACCTGTTTGGATTGACCGGCGCTGCCTTGATGTGTATACGTCTTTTTCAGGTTCAGGCGGGAGAGAAATTCTGGGGAATATATCCAGTTTGGCTGTGGGCCTGGAGCCTTTTATTTATCATCACTGCTTCAGTGATTGTTATCGCACGCTTTTTCGAACAACGAAGAATTCGCCAAACCGACGGGAGCCAATCGGGAGAAATCGTGACCTCCGAGAAGACTACCGCCCAATTGTGGGTTTATCCTCTACTCGCGATCCTTTTTTATATGCACGGATTATTGATTTTCCTGTCAGCAACGGGGATCGAATTCAAGTGATCCATTAATTATTTTCCCAAACCTCTGAAACCAGTTTCTTTTTTTTCTGATTCTTACATTTGTTATTTCAAGAGGAATTTGATTTTCTTCACCAATTGCGATGCGCTGGTAATGTGTTTGACGAACTGGTTCTCATGCAGGCTGACGAAAAGACAAACCTGCTTTTCTCAGGGCAGCGAACAGTAGTCTCTTATATAAAATCCTGGATATATCTATCGGCTTCTTCCCCGGAGTAACCCAGCAGTTCCACCAGGATCTCGTGGGTATGTTCGCCGATCGCAGGGGCAGGCGATTTGGGCAGCTCATCCTCGGGGCGTACGCTGCTCAGCTTCACTGGATTGCCGGCCACTTTGATCTTGCCGATATTGGGCTGCTCAACCTCGACAAGCATATTGCGCGCCTTGATCTGCGGGTCTTCGAATAATTTATCAATGGTGTTGATGGGACCACAGGGAATGCCTTCCTGGACGAGCAGGTCCATCCACTCCTTGGTCGTTCTTTGCGAGATCTTTTTCTGGATCAACGCCGCCAATGCTTGTACGTTTTCCATGCGGTTTGCGTTGGTATCGAAGCGGAGATCCTGCGAAAGTTCGGGCGAGCCGATGGCTGCACACATGCGCGTAAATAGATTGTCGTTCCCGCAGGCAATGACGATGTTGCTGTCGGCTGTTTTATAGGCTTCAAAAGGTGCAATGGCAGCATGTCGCAAGCCCAACGGGCCAGGCACAACACCGATGGCAGAATATTTTGAAACCGCATTTTCCAGGATCGCTGCCTGGCAATCGAGCATGGCGATATCCACTTTTTGCCCCAGACAAGTATCGCGGCGCTGGTAGAGTGCGCTGACGGCACCAAACGCGCCATACATGCCGGCAACGA
>JBARSJ010000079.1:0-1849 GCA_049644685.1 Anaerolineales bacterium | reverse complement strand
CGTATCGCGCGTCCGCAGCATCATCGATCAGATATTCCCACTCCCGGTTTTTGCTGTTGAATAGGGCGATACGATGGTTTGGCTCCGGTGATCTCTGCTTGACCGTGAAAAGGATCGCTTGAGCATCCGGGAGATAGGATGGGAGTTTATGAGCGCTTTCCTCCCGGGATTTGTCCGGAACCGTAAGAACCTCAGGTATTCCGAGGCTCGCTGGGACTATGGATAGACCACCGCTGGGATTACTAGCAAAAACGATCAAATCATTGATTCCCCAGCTAGCTCCTAAATTGTCCGACTCACAAAGGTCTTGAGCTATGCCGCCCTCTAAGGGAACCTTCTTGAGTTTGCCGTCCGCCCAAAAGCCTATCCATCGGTCATCCGGGGAAAGAAAGGGAGCGATTCCTCCCACGGTCCCCTGGATCGGGCTGGCATCGAGATTTTCAAGACGTCTGATGAATAACTGAGGTTTTTCTTCCTCATCACTGGTATCATTGACCGCACAGTAGACGATAAATTGCCCATCCTGGGAAAGAGCCATCGCGGTCCGACTGGGCCAATTGAATTCGAGGGCACTCCTCTCACCGTCCAGCAAATACCCAGGTTCGAGTTTGATGACTGAAGCCACTGGGCTGGTTGCGGGTCCAGATTCATGTATCTTCCAAATCAGAGGTCGCAATAAGAATCCCATGATAAAAAGAACCGCCCCGACAGCTAGAATCCATCTTAATGGAAAACGATGAGTGGCTGAGCCCTTTTCGGCTGCAAGAGAGCCGGCCTCATCGATCTCGATCCTGGCGTCGGCGATGTCATGGAGACGGTTTTTTTTGTCTTTCTGCAGGCAGCGGCGCAGGAGGGTTCTGATGCTTGCCGGCGTATCCTCGGGAAGTTCGCTCCAATCCGGCTCGCCTTTCAAGATATGAGCCAATAGATCTGAAACGGTATCTCCCTGAAATGCCCGCCTTCCCGTCAGGCACTCAAAAAGGACGCACCCGAATGCCCAGATATCTGCCCGTTTGTCTGCCGACCGGCCGCGGGCCTGTTCGGGGCTCATATAGGCCGCAGTCCCCATGATGACACCGGGTTTGGTCATTTGGGCGGTAATCGTGGGCGATTTTTCGATATCGATTCCAGTAGTCTCTCCGGTAAAAGCCTTGGCCAATCCAAAGTCTAGAATTTTGGCATTTCCCTCGGGTGTGACCATAATATTTCCGGGCTTCAAGTCGCGGTGGGTGATGCCCTTTTCATGAGCGGCCTCGAGGCCTTCGGCGACTTGTCTGCAGAGATTTAAAGCTTCCTCGACTTCCATCGGGCCACTGTCTAATTTTGCCTTGAGTGATTCTCCCTCTACCAGTTCCAGAACTAGAAAACGTCGGCCACCGGTTTCTTCGAGTCCATAAATCGCTGCTATATTCGTATGACTCAGAGCAGCCAGAAGTTTTGCCTCACGGTCGAACCGGGCCAGCCATTCTTTGTCTTCGGCAAAAGCTGCAGGAAGGATCTTGATCGCGACCTGACGATCGAGGTTTTTGTCGAGGGCTCGATAAACTTCGCCCATGCCGCCTTCCCCGATTTTATCCAGGATCTCATAACGGTCTGCAAAGACAATCCCAGGAGTGACGACATAAGCAGGGCTATCAAGTGTTTTGGTGAAGGAGGGCTGAACTTCTTCTACAGATGAGATGTGTGTCCCGCACTCCATGCAGAATTTAGACTCATCCGGATTATTGGTTTGACACTTCGGGCATTCGTTGGCCACTCTTCCCCTCCATTAATCGATGTAAGCTTATGAATTTAGAGGAGGGAGTGTCAAATAGAATGTGGGAACGTTGATTATTCCCTCAACCCAGCC
>JBARSJ010000078.1:0-1523 GCA_049644685.1 Anaerolineales bacterium | reverse complement strand
GTGGTGTACCCACCTGCTACGGGTGAACCAGTGGCATCAGCTTCGTAAAGGGTTCTGCGGGCATTGGCGTAAGCCTCGTCATAGACAGCCCATTCATCGCAAACAGCCTGATCTGCAGGCTCTTCATCCTCGAGAACACAATCGTCGGGACGATCAATCTCTGGAACTGTGATATCGGCGATAAAGGCATATCCTTCATCATAAGCAGCACTCCAGAAGTGCTCGGGCAGCATGACTGCCAGCGCCAGGCCAGCCTGCCAGTTGCCCAGGGAGGGAGCCTGATTCAGGAAGGTGATTTCAAGGGTGTAGTCATCAACCGCCATCACTTCAGCTTCCAGATCAGCGGGAGCGCATTGGTTGGGCCAGTTCTGGGTCAGTTTAAGATCTTTACAAGCGTTAAAGGTAAAGACGTAGTCATTAACTGTGATGGGTTCGCCATCGCTCCAGACGGCATCTTCTTTCATTTCAACAGTTATGGTGTAGGTGCCATCGCCGTTGTCAACCGGCTCAGGAATAGCTTTGGCCAGGGAGGGAACGAACTGGAAGGTCTTGTCAGCCAGAGTAAAGAGGCCTGCGGAATTGCCAGAAAGGACATATTGGGTCCAAACGGAGGATCCTGGGCCAAGATAGTTCCAGAAGTTCAATGTGACTGGTTCTTCGAAAAGCGCTATCCGGTAAGGAGCGCAGCATTCTCCTTCAGCTGCTACCGGTTCAACATCGGGAACTACAGTATGTATGACCGTTTCACCCGCTACTTCCACGATGACAGTTTCAACAACTGTCTCCGTTCCGCAAGCAGAAAGGGCCAAGGCACCGATGATGAAAATGGAAAACAGGATTATTAATCTTTTCCTCATGAATTTTCTTCTCCTTCTAAATGTGAGTAAGTTTATCCAAAGTGGTTAATTTTTTTGTTTTGAGTAGCATCACCTCCTTTCGTTTAATCATCGAACCTGAACTTTGTGCTAATCTCATGAAGTTTGTAGAGAAATCTTAAGGATTGGTCCGATATATTTTCAAACCTCCAAGTCTCCCTTTATTCAAATTTATTCACTTTGAATGGTGGACTTTCAGTTTTCCAGGTTTTTTCACAATTTGGGTGTTTTCGTAGGCCCTCACTTCATTTTAATCTAAGACTGCGACTTACCGTTTTGCTAGTCCGCCCACTTTCTATGGTATTGATTCTCATTCAAAAAATTTTATCTCACGGATTTATTGCCCTGAGTTTTCATTATCTTTGAATTATATATGAATTCTGAGATATTTGTCAAAGGAAATCTTAATCTATTTATTCACTCTGTACCAAATATTTTACCACAAAGATATATAATATTCACCCCATTGATGACAGAACTGAATCAAGTCCAGTTAGGATAAGAATAATATCATAACAGCTGATATCTAACTACCTGAGGCTTTCAATATTCCAAAATGGCTGAAATGATCCAGATTGAAATCCTTCCAATATCGGACTTACCAGGATGATATCCCTGCGGAAAAACAACGGTAGAACTGGCAAATCC
>JBARSJ010000077.1:0-35213 GCA_049644685.1 Anaerolineales bacterium | reverse complement strand
AAGAAGTCATGAATTGGGGTATGATCACCTACCAGGTGCCCCTGGAAGTTTACCCTGATACCTACAACGGCAAACCGCTGATGTATGCCGCTCTAGCCAATCAGAAAAACCATCTGGCAGTCTACCTGACCGGAATTTATATGGATGAGGACAGGCGAAAAGATTTTGAGCAGGCCTACAAAAAAACCGGAAAACGCTATGATGTCGGCAAATCCTGTGTTCGTTTCAGGAGCCTGGATGATCTGCCGCTCCCGCTGATTGGGAACAGCATCAAAGCAATGGGAATGGATGAGTTTGTAGAACGCTCCAGAGCTATCCGTTCCACACACAAGAGCGCAAAAAGCTGACCGAAATCGGGGAAGATAATCCTGAGGAAAACAACTATGATTCCCATCGCTGTCTTATCCGCGGCTTATGCCAGGAACCTTGAAATCATCAAGATGCAGACTGAAAACCTGTCCCAGCAGGACAGTTTAATCCAGCTCCCCTTCCGGAGCAATTGCCTCAACTGGGTGGTCGGGCACCTGTTTGCCAACCGCTGCAATATTATCCGCCTGCTGGAAGCGGAAGATTTGCTGCCTGGAGTAGATATATCCCACTACGAGCGGGAATCCGAACCAGTTCAAGGCGAGGGTGAGGGAGTACTGCCCCTCGAAGAACTGCTAGGGTATCTTGAAGAAACACAAATTACGCTTTCCAAACTGCTCGAAGCTGAGACGCCGGAATCTCTCCAGCGCCCGGTGGAATATCGCAGCAGGGGAGAAAGATCCCTGGCTTACTGGTTGTTTTTCTTATATTTCCATGACAGCTACCACGTGGGACAAACAGAGCTGCTCCGGCAGGCAGCAGGAACTGATGACAAGATAATTTAAAAGAAACGGTATCCTTCGAGGATACCGTTTCCAATGTTATTGAAATAAAACAGAACGAAGTCTAATATCTAGGGAAGATGCGGGATCCTTGAAGGATCCCGCATCCTGTTTATTCCTGTTGTTTCTTGCTCATTCCTTGGGTTTGGGTGCCAGCTGCAGCTGAAGCGATACTTTTACCCATAAAGCTATCCATCGGATACACTATCACCATCGCGCTTTCCTCTTTGGATATATCCAGCAGGGCCTGAATCTGGCGAAGTTCCATCGATCCCTCTCCCCCGGCTAAAATATTGGAAGCTTCCGCCAGGGCATTGGCAACTTTTATTTCCGCATCGGCCTGGATTAATTTAGCCTTGGCAGACCGTTCAGCCCGGGCTATCACAGCCAGCTCTTCCACCAGGGAGGGCGGCGTGCCCACATCAGTGATCCGGACGGCTCGAACGTTAATGCCATAATCTGAGGCTGCGGCATCGATGATTTTCTTAAGATCTGCAGCGATTCTTTCGGTTTCGCTCAACAACGGACGAAGGTCATTGCCGCCGATGGTGCTTTTCAACGCTTCCATGGAAGCCCATTCAGTTGTTTTCCAATAATCCTGGACAGCGATGGCTGCCTTCTCAGGATTTTCAACTTCCAGCTCCACAGCTGCAGTGACATCGACGGGAATATTGTCCATGGTGAGGGTTTTGGTCGCTTTCACCTCATAGGTTTGAATACGAATGTCCAGGATCCGGGCTACTGAATAAATGAAGGGCGGAATGATAAACAAACCGGGACCCCGGGTGCCCACAGATCTGCCTAATCGCAGCAGGACCAGGCGTTCCCATTGGGGTAGGATATAAAACATCCCGGCCAGGACATTTGCCAGCCAAAAAAGAAATATGGTTATTACCCCGCCAATTAGCAATTGATTAATATTGGATCCGCCCCAAGCTCTGGTAAAACTTCCCAGACCAAAGATCAGCCACAGGGGAACGAACACCACCAGGCGGATTAAATTCCGGATAAATACCTGGACGGGATTCTTGATGATCGACATGGTTTCTCCTTTGATAAGATTAAAGATTTAACTGAAATAATATCGGGATACTGGGTTAGTCCTAACTCTTGCCTGAAAATAACTTTATCCCACTTACTATTGTACTGGAGAAACAGCTGAAAAAATCCCCTCCAGCGATAAATGGATATAGATTGATAGAATTGATGGTATTCAAATTATCCTCTAATGAACCACCGGGTATTTTCACATTGGTATATACGGAAAAATAAACAAGAAGTTGCACTGACCAGGTCCCGGACAAAACCAGAATAATAAAAACTCCTTAATTCTCTCCATGATAAAATAGCCTCATGGATTTATTTGATCACGCCCTGGAACAAGACCTGAAAAAGAAAGCTCCCCTGGCAGCCCGGCTGCGTCCGCGCACCCTGGATGAATTTGTGGGGCAGGAAGAAATTGTCGGGGAAGGCAAATTGCTCTACCGGGCCATCATGGCAGACCGCCTGTTTTCCTCGCTGATCTTCTGGGGACCACCCGGGACGGGAAAAACTACCCTGGCAATGGTCATCGCCAATCACACCGAGTCTCATTTCACCAGCCTCTCAGCTGTGATGGCTGGCAAGGCAGATCTTCGGCGGGTTATTAAAGAAGCCAACGATCTGAGAAAGATGTACCAAAAACGTTCCATCTTGTTTGTGGATGAAGTACACCGTTGGAATAAAGCCCAGCAAGATGGATTGCTGCCCTATGTTGAAAATGGCACCATTACCCTGATTGGCGCCACAACCGAGAACCCCTACTTTGAAGTTAACAGCGCCCTGGTATCTCGCTCGAGAATCTTCCAGATGAAATCTCTCACAGATGAAAATATCAGTACCTTGCTCCAGCTGGCTTTGGAGGATCAGGAGCGCGGTTACGGGGAAAAAGAGATCAAATTGGATGATGATGCTGAAGCGCACTTGATCCGGGTCGCAGGGGGTGACGGGCGGAATGCCTTAAATGCACTGGAGTTAGCTGTGGAATCTACCCTGCCGGACCCAGAGGGAGTCATCCAGGTAACCCTGGATATTGCCCAGGATTCTATCCAACGCCGGGCGGTGCTGTACGATAAAGATGGCGACGCCCACTACGATACTATCTCTGCCTTCATCAAAGCGATCCGCGGTTCAGATCCGGATGCCGCCTTGTACTGGCTGGCGAAAATGCTCTACGCCGGTGAAGATCCCCGCTTTATCCTGCGGCGCTTGATTATCTCTGCCGGAGAAGATATTGGCCTGGCAGACCCGCTGGGTTTGGTGGTGGCCAACGCTGCTGCCCAAGCTTTTAACTTTATTGGATTGCCGGAAGGCATCTACCCGATTGTTGAGGCTGTTTTATATCTATCCACTGCGCCAAAATCCAATTCTGCCGGTGCCTATTTTAAAGCGTATGATTTGATTGAAAAATCCAGCCGAACCGGGATTCCAAACCACCTTAAAGACGCCAGCCGTGACCGCAAAGCCCTGGGCCACGGACAAGGTTATAAGTACCCCCACGCACACCCGGATCATTTCCTGCCCCAGCAATACCTGCCGGACGATTTACTGGGGACATACTTCTATCATCCTTCCACCCAGGGATATGAATCTGAAGTGGATGAAAGATTAACCCGCTGGCGGGAAGCGCAGCGCAAAGCTCTTAACATTAAAACCACAGAAGACTTACCGGATCTGACCGAACAGGAAATCCAATCCATCAAAACACGCCATAAAAAAGGCCCTAAGTAACTCCTTTCCCAAAACTCATTTGATATTTAGTTCTTTCTGGTCGACCCTTTTAACGGAGAATTCCATGTCCCCTACTCTTCCCCCTGATAGTGAAATCAAATTGGCGCTGCTGGGTTTCGGCAACGTCGGGCAAGCTCTGGTTGAGCTGCTGCTGGAAAAAGAACTAACCCTGAAGGATGAGCTGGGAATTACCTTCCGGGTGGTAGGCATAGCTTCCGGCAGTCACGGCGCCGCTATTAATCCGCGGGGGTTTTCCCTGCCGGAACTGCTTCAAGCCTACCGTGAGGGAGTTTCTTTGAATGAGTTTTCTAAACTGCCAATCTCAGGCAGTAGTGAATTTATCCACAGCTGTGGTGCCAACCTGCTGTTTGAAACCACCCCGGTTAACTATCAAACAGGCCAACCCGCGCTGGATTTCCTCCGCCAGGCTTTGGAAGGGGGAATGAGTGTTATCACAGCTAATAAAGGACCGGTAGTTCATGGATACCGGGAACTGACCAATTTAGCAAAACGCAGCGGATTATCCTTTTTGTTTGAGTCATCTGTTATGGATGGGGCTCCGGTTTTTTCAATCGCCCGCTGTGGACTGCCTGGCGCAAAAGTGACTGCCTTTTCCGGTCTGCTTAATTCCACTACGAACCTGATCCTGACCAGAATGGAAAACGGTGAGAGTCAGGATGAGGCAATTGCCCATGCGCAGTCAATCAGAATTGCTGAAACCGATCCCAATGGAGATATTGATGGCTGGGATGCAGCGGTTAAAGTTGCCGCTCTGGTTACGGTCCTGATGGATATTCCCTATACACCGGACCAGGTAGACCGGACCGGCATCCGGGCTTTAACCCCAGATTTGATCCAGGAAGCAAAAAAGAACGGTCAGCGCTGGAAGCTGGTCTGCACTGCCCGCCGGGAAGATAGCGCTCCCCGGGGGATTATCGCTTCAGTTCAACCCCAGAAAATCAGCCCTGAATCTCATTTTTTCAATGTGAGCGGAACCTCAGCCATTCTTGAAATTGAAAGTGACGTGCTGGGAAAATTGTTACTGATTGAAGAAAATCCTTCCCCACGGACTACTGCATATGGTTTATTGGCGGATTTTCTAAACGCGGTGAATCACCCCCTGCCCTGAGATCAGTTTTTTTCCTCTCCCCCTCCCTTATCCTGGTCTTGTTTTCTCTTTTGCTGCCTACCAATTAACGCTCCAATCATCATACCCAGGCCAATACCAAGGGGGATGTCGTTTAAGGCCGCGCCAACACCTGCCCCAATGACAAGGCCGAAGCCAATCCAACTTGCGGGTCTTTTCTGCAGGGGTATTTTCTGATCATTCATCTTCCAATCCTACGGCATTATCTACTTTATTGTCTGATTGATACCCCTTTATGACCTCCAGCAAGATCCCTGATGCTTGTTCAACCAGGATAGAACAGGGTTGTTCTCCCTGGGAGCCAAATTTTTCGGCCCTGAGTTCTCCACAAATCAGGGTGCCAAATCGCTCTCTAAAACAATCCCTGTATTTTGCTGCCATTTCCTGACAGATCTGGTCATCCTCTTCCGAATCTGTTCTACCGAATAATCCACCGATAATCATCACCCCGGCTGAAAAAGCGCCGCAGTTATCCAGGTAGGTGCCCCCGATTCCCCCTGCAAATCCAGTCGTCATCCGGATTTCACGGTCATTCAGTGGTCCTAATAAATGTTCGCCCACGGCGAACATTACAGATTCAGCTCAACTGAATCCTTTTTCAACCAAGTCACCAGCCTTTTTAACTGGGTTCTTTTTTGCCATATCCCTTTCCTAATTTCCTGCTTTTTGGTTTCTACTAAGGTAAATACTAATTATTAAGTTTCTTGATAACCTCTCCAATCTGCATTTCCCTTATCCCTCAATTTCAATCACTGCCCCGACACCCACGCTGATAAAGTTTTCTCCAAAGGCTTCCTTAAATTGATTAATCGCCCGGTCTCCCGTACAGTGACAGGGTGCCACATGGACTACACCGATGCGCTCAAATTCATTAATAATCCGCTTCACTTCGTTACTGCTGGCGCTGCCCAGGTGGAATCCTCCCATCACCAGGTAGATTTGTTCATGAAATTGCCTTTTTGCCGCCAGGACCATTTTTTCCACTCCAGGATGGGCACAACCGGTGATAACCACTAAACCCAGGGGAGTGTCAATTACCAATGCTTGTTCGGGAGGTGAACCTTGAATTTCCCCCAGCGAGCTGATTCTTTCCGTGATCTGTTGACCGGGAACCACCTCAATCACCTCCGCTAGTTTGCTGAACTGATTTTTAAAGGAAGAGGAAAAAGATGGCGGCAGATAGATCTTTGGATCTGCTCCGGCGGAGAGCAAAGCCTGCAATCCTCCGGTGTGATCGTTATGTTCGTGAGAGAGGACCACGTTTTGTACCTCAGCCGGTTTAATATTCATTTTTGACATATTTCCCAGCAGCATCGATCCAGATGCACCGGTATCAAAAAGAACATTTTGATCTTTATAAGTTACGAACGCTGAGAATCCCCAGGCAGTTTTTAATCCCTTTTTATAGGGGTAATTATCAAAAACAATGGTAATAGTGATCATTTCAACCTCAGCTTCCGTCGGCTGCGGGGTTGGTTCAGGTGTATCCTCTGGTGTTAGAGTTGGCTGCGGGGTAGATGTACTTTCCAATACTTCAGCTGGATCTGAATCCTCCTGCCGGGTAGTTTCAGCAGCCTTGGATAACGGGTTCACTGAACTAGAAATAGGGCCTGTCTTGCAGGCTGATAGTCCCGACAGGATCAAAAAACCAATCACCATCAGCTTTATTATTACCCGGGTAGATACCATACGATGAGTTAACATAAGTGAAAAAAACAATACCTGCCTGGTATTCACTTCTAATTATACAATCTCGACTGGGATTTTTCAGCTGGGATTTCTAACTCATTCTCACCCAATATCCAATCCTGCAGCTGAACTAACCTTACAGGGCTGTTAATCAACGAAACAATTCCTTTGTTCTGGGCCAGGTTTGAGTATAATTAGACTACTTTTATTTTAACTGCCGTCAGGGTTATCCATTTCCACATTTAAATAAAGATGAAAATAACGACCACTGCCAATCGGCTTCGGGGAAGACGATCGGAATCAATCCTCCCTCAAATCAGATCCTTTTTCACCAGCGGGACAACAGTTCTCAGCGCGAATGTGATGATTCTGGGAAGTTTTTTCATTTTCCTTTATTTCAATTACCTGCCGGATCCCGGGACATTAATAGTTGATATACCAGCGACTCCCTCACAGACAGAGACCATCCTTGTTTATTCAACCAATACACCGTTCCCTCCTTCTCCATTAACGCCAACACCAACTGCATCCCTAACGCCTACATTTACCCCAACACCTACCTTCACGCCTACCCTTATTCCACCAACAGCTCTTCCCGAAAGAGGCAGCATTAAGGGAATCAAGGGATATTCGCAGTCCATGCCCCTTAGTTGTGAATCCCGATCGGCTGTGGATTGGGCAGCTTATTTCGGCAAGTCCATCAATGAGTACAAATTCTTTAATGGTCTCCCCGTTCATGATAATCCGAACAAAGGATTTGTTGGTAATGTTTATGGTAGCTGGGGGCAGATTCCACCTGCTCCCTACGGAGTTCATTCCAAACCCATTGCCCAAAGGCTGCGTGAGTACGGCTTAAATGCCCAAGCAGTCCGCGGTATGACCTACCAGGAATTAAAAGCGGAAATTGCAGCCGGACGTCCGGTGATAGTCTGGATTGTTGGCCATGTGGCGTTGGGGACACCAGTCTCTTATACTGCCTCTGGCGGTGCTGTAACCACTGTTGCCAGGTTTGAGCATACCGTGATTGTGATCGGTTATACAGAACACAAGGTCACCGTTCTTGACGGATCCAGAGTTTATACCCGCTATAAAAAAGAATTTATGAAGTCCTGGGGTGTGCTTGAAAATCAGGCCGTGATCTGGATCGATTAAATCTATCCCCTATTTAATCCAGCTTTTTCAAAATCCAACAGCCACGCTTTTAGATCTGTATTAACTTTTCCTCCATATCCTGTCAAACTGCCGTCAGAGCCGATTACCCGGTGGCAAGGAATTACCAGTGGGACCTGGTTTGATTTTTCTGCTTGACCCACTGCCCGGGAGGCTTTTGGATTTCCAATCGCTGCCGCGACTTGTCCATAGGTCCTTGTTTCTCCATAAGGGATGGACAGGGTTTCTTGAAGGACATCCTTCTGAAATGCTGTAAAACCTGACCAATCAATGGGCAGGGAAAATTGTTTAATCTCATAATTGAGATACGCCTGCAGCTGCTCTATGACAGGTTTCGTTTCCTGATCAGAAAAGGTATATTCCCCCTCCTGGTAGCTTTCATTCAGGACCAAAAAAGTCTTATCGCTCTTCTGAAACATGCGCAGTCTTCTTAATCCCTTCGCCGTTACCGCAACGCCAATTAAGCCTAGCTTTTCCGTCTGCAGAATATTCAGATAAATTGTAGGATTCACAGGTATTCTCCGTTGAAAGTATCCAGATTTTTCATGCCCAGTATACCACCAGTTTTGCCCCGAGATCGTATATTAAGCGTAGGGAAAGCGTCAGGTTATCGTCAAGCAGCAAATGAATCCAGATGCTACACTTATACCAGAAAAAGAATTTTTCTTCTTCTCCTCCTTAGAGAGAGTCGGGGCATGGCGCACCCGACTCTCGGCAATTAAAGGAGGATTTCGCCGTAAGGATCCTTCTTTCAAGATTTTTCACAACCTGTTTTCCCTCCATTCAGAAAAGACAACCCATCTGGATAAATTTTTAAGGTTGATCCACTGGTTTTTTCCCGGTTGGTGATCGAAAACCAGTTAATCAAGCGTATAATAGGGTTAGTTAATTCAGCCTACTTTATCCGTTCAACCTATGTCTTTTGCACACCTCCACGTACACACAGAATATTCGATCCTTGATGGCTTTAGCAATATTAAAGCTTTGGTTAAACGGGCTAAAGAACTTGATATGCCAGCCTTGGCAATTACCGATCATGGCACCATGTACGGCGCGGTTGATTTTTATCACGCTGCCAAAGAGGTCGACTTAAAACCCATTATCGGCCTAGAGGGTTATCTCGCAGCCCGGGGAATGAAAGACCGTGACCCGCAGAAGGATAAACGTTCCTCCCACCTCCTGCTGCTAGCTGAGAACCAGACTGGTTATAAGAATCTGTTAAAAATCGCCACTGCCTCCCAATTGGAAGGTTTTTATTATCGACCCCGAATCGACCATGATTTTCTCGCCGCTCACTCAGAAGGATTAATTGCTACCTCCGGATGTATGGCGGCAGAAATACCCCGGGCAATCAACCAGGGAAATCTCAAGCGTGCCCAGAAAAAGATAGCTTGGTACTATGATGTTTTTGGTCCGGATAATTTTTTCCTGGAACTGCAGCAACATGAAATCCCCGAACTGGAAAAGATAAACAAATCTCTAATTGAAATGGGCCCCCACTTCAATGCCCGTTTCATCGCTACCAACGATGTGCACTATATCAATCCGGCCGATGCCGTCCTTCAGGATGTCCTCCTCGCTATTCAGACCGGCAAGATCCTCAGCGATCCTGACCGGATGCGGATGACTGACGAGACTTACTATTTACGAACACCTGAGGAAATGCGGGCTATTTTTTCGGAGGTTCCAGGAGCCATTGAGAACACTCTGTTGATCGCAGAACGCTGTGATGTAGATTTAGGGTTCAAAGAATACCACTTGCCTAACTTCCCCGTCCCGGATGGAAAAACGCCAGATGGTTATCTGAGAGAAATCTGCGAAAAGGGTCTATTAAAGCGCTACCAGGATCGGGCTTCTAACCCTGAAATCCGTGAACGCTTGGAATATGAGCTGGGAATCATTAAATCGATGGGCTTTGATGCCTATTTCCTAATTGTTTGGGATTTGATCCAATACGCTCAGGAAAAAGGGATCTGGTACAACGCCCGCGGATCTGCAGCCGGCTCCATCGTCTCCTACTGCCTGGAAATCACACCCATTGATCCGCTGGAACATAATTTGATCTTTGAACGCTTTCTTAATCCGGGCCGTATTTCCATGCCGGATATTGATCTTGATTTTCCGGATAATCGACGGGCAGAAATGATGCATTACTGTGCGGAAAAATACGGGCACGATAAAGTGGCTCAGATTATCACTTTTGGAACCATGAAAGCCCGGGCTGCCATCCGTGATGTCGGACGGGTAATGGATATTCCCCTGCAGGAAGTAGACCGGGTCGCCAAAGCCATCCCCAATCAACCGCCGATGAGCATCGAAGAAGCCCTGGAGAGCTCCCCGGACTTCAGGCAGCTCTATAATGATGCTCCTTATCTGCAGAGTTTAATTGACACCGCCAAAGGAGTGGAAGGGACTGTTCGCAATGCTGGTACTCACGCAGCCGGCGTGGTTGTCACCGACCGTCCCGTAGAGGAATATTCGCCTCTTCACAGACCCACCGGAAACCTTGGTGACAGCCCGATAAATACCGTTACTCAATACGAAATGTCTGTGGTCGACAAACTCGGGCTATTGAAAATTGATTTCCTGGGACTCTCCACTCTGACCATTATGGCACTGGCCAGCGAACTTATTGAGCAGCGCCACGGTGTAAAACTCACCCTTAACAATATTCCTGCTGATGATCCAGAGACCTTTGAGTTGATTGGCCGGGGGGAAACAATTGGCCTTTTCCAGGTAGAAAGCTCCGGGATGCGGCGGTACTTAAAAGAAATGAAACCCACACGGTTGGAACATGTAATCGCCATGGTCGCCTTGTACCGCCCCGGTCCGATGGATTTCATTCCTGACTATATTGACCGGATGCATAACAGGCAGGAAATCAGCTACCGGCATGAAGGTTTGATCCCAATCTACGAGGAAACCTTTGGAATTCCTGTTTACCAGGATCAGATCATGCACAGCGCGGTCGCTATTGCCGGGTACACACTATCCGAATCAGACAGTCTGCGGAAAGCTGTTGCGAAAAAGAAAGCAGGTGAGCTTAACAAACACAAGAAAAAATTCATCAGCGGGGCTATTGAGCGCGGTGTGGATCAAAAAACCGCGGAAGATATTTTCACTGATTGGGAAAAATTTGCCCGCTATGGTTTTAACAAAGCCCACGCGGCAGATTACGGGTTGATCTCGGTTCAGACCGCCTACCTAAAAACCCACTATCCGGTGGAGTACATGACTGCCGTGCTGACCGTATACCAAAACAATACCGATAAAGTCACTCTCTATGCCTCAGAAAGCAGACAGATGGGAATCGAGGTATTAGCGCCTAACGTCAACTTCAGCTGCTGGGGGTTCACCATTGAAGACAATCCCCAGGGAGAATTCTGCATCCGATTTGGGTTAGGGGCGATTAAGAATGTTGGTGAAGGCCCGGTGGAAGTGATCATTCAGGGTCGGGGAGAGCAGCCTTTCAAAGACGTGAATGATTTTCTCCGGCGGGTGGACATGAGGAAAGTCGGCAAAAGAGCTCTTGAATCCCTGATTCAAGTTGGCGCTCTGGATGATTTTGGAAGCCGGCCGGCATTGCTGGAATCCATGGATCGTATTATTGCCGTCAGCTCATCCAATTTTCAGGCTGCAGATGCAGGCCAGGTCTCCATGTTTGGAGGGGAAACTGGACTGACGGAAACTATAAGGCTGCCGGAAGCAAAAACGAAGGTCAGCCGCAGAACTCAGTTGGATTGGGAACGGGAGCTGATTGGGCTCTATGTCTCTGATCACCCGCTGAGCACTGTGATGGACAACCTGCAGCAGCATGTCTCTCACTTTGCTCAGGATTTGAGTGAAGCCAAACATCAGGAACGCGTCAGCGTTGCCGGAATTGTCACCAAGATTCGGCAGCATCAGACCAAAAACGGCAAAGCCATGGCTTTCGCAACCATTGAGGATATCCAGGGCTCAATAGACCTGGTGATCTTTCCCAATACCTGGAATAAATATGCGGAAATTATTCGCTTTGATGAAATAATCTATGTCAAAGGCAAAGCCGATACCTATAGCGGGGATACAAAAGTCCTTGTTGACCAGGTAAGGACCAGCATTTCCCAGGTTGAATCGATTGAGGGATCACCCAAACCTGCAATCCAACCTCCAAAGGTGACACCACCGCTGCAAACACCAGTATCCCCACCAGTCACTAAACCAACTGAAGAGATTCCTGCACCGGTCGAGGATAAAGCGGAAACCAAAGAGGTCCCACCCAAGCAAGCTCCGCCGCCCCCTGATGCATTTCCTCTTGACTGGAAAAAAGAACTGGCGGCTGAAAAAGACCCCGAAAAACAGCAGGCTCCCCCGGAAAAAGAAAAATCAGCCCCCGAACAACCACCTGAAGAGATTCCTGCACCGGTCGAGGATAAAGCGGAAATCAAAGAGATCCCGCCCAAGCAAGCTCCTCCGCCCTCTGATGCATTTCCTACCGACTGGAAAAAAGAACCGGCGGCTGAAAAAGACGCCGAGAAACAGCAGGCTCCCCCGGAAAAAGATAAACCAGCCCCCGAACAACCAGCTGAAGAGATTCCTGCACCGGTCGATGATAAAGCGGAAATCAAAGAGATCCCGCCCAAGCAAGCTCCGCCGGATAAAGAAAAACCAGCCCCTGAACGGGCTGCGAAAATAATCCTCGAGGAGGATGCCACCTATCTAATCACGGTCATCCTGAAAAATCGGGGAGATACTTTACGGGACAAACTCCGGCTGCGGCAGGTATATGGAACTCTGATTAGCTTCCCCGGAAAAGACCGGTTCGCCTTTCAGATCACAGAAAACGACCATAGCCATTTGCTTGAGTTCCCCAATGCCTCAACCTGCGTGACCAAAGAGCTTCTGAATCACCTCAGAGACATGCTCGGCCGGGACAACGTGCAGGTTGAAAAATACCTTTTCTAAGAAATTGCTAGTGATAATAATAAACCCCTGAAAACAGACTGTTTTCAGGGGTTTTCTCTCTGCAATAAGCAGTTTATTTCAACTGCCGAGGACCAGGCTGCGCCAGCACCCGGGCAATCGGGCGCAAATCCATCCACCATTGGGATTTTGGCCTGCCGAAATCCCAATCCTCCAAACGGGTGTAGTCTTCCATGCCTGTAAACTGGATCTTTCCCCCCTCTAACCCAATAAATACATTCCGGGGATCTTTTGCTCCAATTTCATTGATGATGAAATCAATGCTCTGCACTGCCAGTCTCGTTCCCTGGATGCGGTCAAAAGGAGTCGGATTTCCACCCTGCTGTTGGTGACCCAGAATTGCCTGTCGTACATCAAAGAGCTCTCTTCCTTCCACTTCAAAGAGACGCACCATAAAATCGGTTGTGTAAACCGGATGGGCTCTTTCATTGCGAATCATCAACCCCAATCGTTTACCCTGGGCGAATCCGGTAACCAGAAGATCAACATCTTTCTGAAGGTCCTGGAGTGATATACCTTCTTCGTGAATGTATACCCGTTCAGCCCCTGTGGCTAATCCACCCATCAGTGTCAGATATCCGCAGTATCCTCCCATAGTTTCAACCACAAAACAGCGTCGGGAAGCCACCGCAGACTGTTTAATCTGATCCACTGCCTGGACAATGCTGTTTAAGGCTGTATCTGCCCCGATGCTTAACTCAGATCCCGGCCGATCATTATCAATGGTGGCGGGCAGACAGACAACGGGAAGCCGGAAGGTTGGAAATTCTTTCTGGCGGCTGAACATTTCATATACGCCGTTATAACCAGATTCTCCTCCCACAACCAGCAGCCCATCAATCCGCTGCTCTTCTATTGTCCGGGCAATGGAATAGTAATCTCCTTCTGACGGAACTGTGCGGTTGGTGCCGATTTCTGCACCGCCCTGCCCAACCCATCCGCTGACATCCATCCAGGAGAGTTCTTTTAGATCTCCCGCAATTAACCCGGGAAATCCGTTATAAATTCCAAGCATTGTATGACCTTGATCAGACCCCCAGCGGACTGCCGCCCTGACCACAGTATTCATTCCCGGGGCAGGTCCTCCGGAGTGCATCACTGCGATCCGGAAAGGATTTTCGGGTTTTTTAACCGGACTGGGACCTGGTTGTAAAAGGGTCTGGAGTATTTCATAAGCTGATTGGAAACCGGAACCGCGCAGTTCCAGCACCTTGTCAAATTTATTTTCACTCGCAAAATTGGATATTTGCTGGGTAATCTTGACACATTCCATTAATGAAGAACTCACCACACGATTACCCCGCATGCCAATCAGCTGCGGCTCATCGTCGGGTTTTGTTTTCTGGAGCCTATGCACTGCTGCATGGCCCAAAATTGATCCCAGGTTGCGGTCAAACGCGGATGGCGAACCTCCTCGCTGGACATGGCCTAAAATAGTAATCCGGGTCTCTTCACCAAGTTCTACTTCCAGCGTTTCTTTAATGTCCTGACTGGTGATTGGGTTTCCTTTTTTATCGCAGGCTCCCTCAGCCACTACCACTATGCTGTCCCGGCGGCCCGCCTTGCGGCCTGCGTCAAGTACTTCACACATTTCCTTTTTCCAGGTATCCGTATCGGGAGGAACTTCCGGAATAAAAACCCAATCTGCTCCAGCTGCCAGAGCGCCCATCATTGCCAGGTATCCGCAATTCTTGCCCATCACCTCAACCACAAAACTGCGCTGATGGCTGGAAGCCGTACTGGTGATGGCATCGACTGCTTCAGTGATCCGGTGCAGCGCGGTATCAGCGCCAATGGTCATTTCCGTACCATACATGTCGTTATCAATTGATCCCGGCAATCCGACAACCAAGAGATTGGGGTATTTTTCAGCACTCTCTGCTGGAATTTCTCCGGAATTGATCAAACCTTTAATCAATTCCGGCCATTCCTCCCGGAATATGGATGCGCCGGTTAAACTGCCGTCTCCTCCAATAATAATCAACCCGTCTATTCCCTGGTTCACCAGGTTTTTAGCTGCCTTCTGGCGGCCTTCCCTGGTCTGGAATTCCTGGCAGCGGGCGGTTCCTATCATAGTTCCCCCCCGCTGTAAAATTCCTCCCACGGATTCCCAGGTCATCTCCCTGATCATCCCTCCGCCTTCAACCATTCCCTGATAACCTTCACTGATCCCGTATATCCCTATTCCAAGATCCAGCGCCACCCGAACTGCTGATCTAAGGGCGGCATTCATACCCGGTGCATCTCCACCGCTGGTGAGAATTCCAATTTTGTTCATATCACGATTTCTCCTGCAACAAGAGCTGTCCTCTCCCCACTACCGCTGAGCAAATGTAGCACCTAAAATAATTTTTATCTCAATCCATCATAGGAATTTTAATTCCATGTCTTTTGGCTGCCTCTATTGCAGATTGGTATCCTGCGTCTGCATGACGGACAATGCCCATGCCTGGATCGGTAGTCAGGACCCGCTCCAGACGGCGGGCAGCATCCACAGTTCCATCAGCAACGATTACCTGGCCGGCATGCTGGCTGTAGCCGATTCCAACCCCGCCTCCATGATGAAAGGAAACCCAAGTAGCACCTCCAACCGCGTTGATTAATGCATTCAGGATGGGCCAGTCACTCACCGCGTCCGTGCCATCTTTCATACCCTCAGTTTCCCGGTTGGGTGAGGCAACAGATCCCGAATCCAGATGATCCCGACCAATCACTATTGGCGCTGAAACTACTCCCTCAGCAACCAGGTTATTGAAGGCTAATCCTGCCTGAACCCGTTCCCCATACCCCAGCCAGCAGATTCGGGAAGGCAATCCCTGGAAAGGAATCCGCTCCCGGGCCATCTTTATCCAGCGTTGAAGGTGTTCATCTTCGGGGAAAAGTTGCAGAACAACTTCATCGGTCCGGTAAATATCCTCCGGATCACCGGATAATGCAACCCACCGGAATGGACCTTTGCCCTGGCAAAATAGTGGTCGGATGTAAGCTGGAACAAATCCAGGGAAATCAAAGGCGTTTTCCACTCCCTGGTTAAATGCCTGCTGGCGGATATTATTGCCATAATCGAATACAACCGCGCCAGCCTGCTGCATGGTTAACATCGCTTCCACATGCACTGTCATAGACTGCAAAGCGCGTTGGCGGTACTCAGCTGGATCACTTTGCCGGAGTTTATCAGCTTGCTCGATGGTTAATCCCAGCGGAACGTAATCCAGCGGGTCATGGGCAGAAGTTTGATCAGTAACCACATCCGGGATCACCCCCCGCTCCACCAGCTTTGGGAGTACTTCAGCTGCATTCCCAATCAAACCGATTGATATTGCCTTTCCCGATTTTTTGTACTGCTCAACCCTGATCAAGGCTTGATCAAGATCCTCCAGGACTTCATCCACATAGCCGATTTCCAGCTTTCTATAGGCATGGGCTGGATCTACTTCCACAATCAACCCTATCCCTTCATTCATTGTGATCGCCAGCGGTTGAGCTCCGCTCATTTCTCCCAAACCGGCTGTCAGGACAAATTTTCCTTTTAATGAGGGCCATCCTTGCTGCTCTGCCAGCGAGCCCAGAGTTTCATAAGTTCCCTGCAGGATTCCCTGGGTGCCAATATAAATCCAGGATCCTGCTGTCATCTGTCCATACATCATCAACCCCTGGGCTACCAGGCTGTCAAAATGCTCCTGGGTCGCCCAGAATGGGACCAAATTCGAATTGGCGATCAGCACCCTTGGTGCATCCAGATGGGATTTAAAAACCGCAACCGGTTTTCCGGATTGAACAAGAAGGGTTTCATCCTCTTCCAGTTCGATCAGGCTTTTCAGGATAGCATCGAACGCCTCCCAACTCCGGGCTGCTTTTCCACTTCCTCCATAGACCACCAGCCGGTTGGGGTCTCCAGCAACTTCAGGGTCAAGATTATTTTGAATCATCCTGTAGGCGGCTTCGATTTGCCAATTTTTACACTTCCTGGTGGTGCCACGTGGGGCGCGTACTTCTCGCGGTTCAGACATTGGAAACTCCTCAAAACATTTAAGATATTTAGGTAATTGCATTCATATTATATATTAAGACCCCAAGACTAGTGTTATGATTGAAGAAGGTAATTAACAAAGCTGTTTGGCAAGCTGCATTTCTAAGGGAAACTGGATGATGGTTATCCTTTATTACCCTTCATAAATGGCCTGGGTATGGTAAGATTTGAGCTGAAAAAGAAGGAATCCGCCTGGAAGAGGAAAGGATGATTTATGAAGAACATCTGTGTTATTGGAGTCGGTTATGTGGGTATTATTACTGCGGCCTGTTTTGCAGATCTCGGTAATAAGGTTGTCGGGCTGGATATTAATCAGGAAAAAATAGCCGATCTAAACAACGGGAAAATGCCTATTTACGAGCCGGGCTTAAAAGAGCTGATTGATCGCAATGTAGAAGCGAATCGGATTAGTTTTACTAATTCTTATGCAGAAGGATTAAAGGATGCTGAGTTTGCTTTCATCGCCGTCGGCACGCCGTCCGGTGTTGATGGAGAAGCAGATTTACAGTATGTCGCCTCCGCAGCTCGATCCATCGCCGACCATATCAAAGAAGGTTTGATAATAATTAATAAATCCACAGTCCCAGTTGGTACCGGGGACTGGGTATCAGATATTGTCAGGGAGCAAAATCCGGATGCGGGTGATTTTGCAGTTGTCTCCTGTCCTGAATTCCTCCGGGAAGGATCTGCTATTGGTGATTTTATGCAGCCCCACCGGATTGTTATCGGCTCCCTGAACGAGGAAGCGGCTGACAAAGTCGCCCAGCTTCATCTTCCCCTGCGGGCTCCAATTGTTGTCACCGACCTGAGAACCGCTGAAATGATTAAATACGCTTCCAATGCCTTCCTGGCAACAAAAATTTCCTTCATAAACGAAATTGCGAACATCTGCGAAGACCTTGGCGCAGATGTGATGGAAGTCTCTAACGGTATGGGTTATGACGCCCGGATCGGACCTTCTTTCCTCAACGCCGGTATCGGCTACGGCGGGTCCTGCTTCCCCAAAGATGTAAAAGCCCTGGCTTATATGGCGGAGGAAAAAGGCCGCCATCCGCAGCTTTTAAAATCCGTGATGGAGATTAATACAGGCCGCCGCGCTATGGCAGTGGAACAGGTAAAATCACTCTTGGATTGTGATAATTTGTCCGGTAAGACAATTGGCATGCTGGGTTTATCCTTTAAGCCCAACACGGACGATATGCGCGACGCGCCCTCAGTAACCATTGCTAATTTACTGCTGAAGGATGGCGCCGTTGTGCGTGCGTTTGATCCCATCGCGATGGAAGAAGCCGCTAAACAGCTTCCCGGTGTGGAAATGGTTGAAAATCCCTACAAAATGGCTGAAGGCTGTGATCTGCTGATGGTTACTACCGAGTGGAATGAATTCCAGCAGTTGGACCTCAGCCGGATTAAAAAAGCCATGAAACAAGCTATTTTATTTGACGGACGCAATATATATGATCCGGCAAAAATAGCCAAACTGGGTTTTCGCTACCGTGGTGTAGGCCGGGGATACAACGGCTGCTGACTCTTCACAATAAAATATTATCCCTTTCCAATCCAATCGAAGCTATTGTATATTTTAATGCATCCGGTTAAATAAGGTTTTAAGGATGAATAATAACTCTGACCATCCTCCTGTGATTGATTATGAAGGATCTGACTATCAGACCAGTTTCTGGGATGAAGGTGGCCGTACATACGAAGATCAATCTGAAAGAATTGCCCTCAGGCGGCTGCTTCCTGACCAGGGTAATCTGCTGCTGGAAATTGGCGCTGGCGCTGGGCGCAACACATCCCGCTACAGTGGTTTTCAGCGGGTAGTTTTACTGGATTATTCCCTGACCCAGCTGCAGCAGGCTCAAGAACACCTGGGGCGTTGTGATCGGTATATTTATGTTGCTGGCGATGCCTACCGGCTGCCCTTTGTGAAGGATTTGTTTGACGGCGCAACCATGATTCGAACCCTGCACCACATGAAAGATCCCCTGGCATCCCTGCGCCAGGTACAGCGTGTGCTTGAACCCAACAGTCCATTTCTTCTGGAATATGCCAATAAACAAAACCTGAAAGCAATTCTGCGCTACCTTCTCGGGCAGCAGGAATGGAATCCCTTCACGCTGGAAGCAGTAGAATTTACAGACCTGAATTTTGATTTCCATCCCAAAAGCATCCGGAAATGGCTGGCAGATGCCGGTTTTAAATTAGAGCGGCAGTTAACGGTCTCACACTTCCGGATTAATTTCTTAAAGAAAGTGATCCCGACTAAGGTTCTGGTTTTTCTGGATTCTGTATTACAGCCAACAGGCAGCTGGTGGCAGTTTTCCCCCAGTGTATTCACCCGCAGCTTGAAATACAAATCTCTTCCGAATAAAGAAGCGGAAGGATTTTTCCAGTGTCCATCATGCAGCAGCGCCTTGCCTGACCACGAATCGGACCCAGATCAGCTCGTGTGCCAATCCTGCTGTGCGGTTTATCCAATCAAAGACGGCATTTACGACTTTCGTTAATAAGATAGGGGCTGTCTTAAAAGTAATTGGCACAGCCCTTCCGCATATAACCCAAACTCCATCAACAGGAAGCGATTAAAATCGCAGCTAGGGTCCTTCGACTTCGCTCAGGACGGGCGTCGACCTCCGCCGACGCTGAAATTCTCTGGGAATCTACTAAATAGACGAACCATTCAGCGTCCCTCTCCAGGGACGCTTAGCGCCAGCTCTTTCTACGACTTTCGCGAAGCATCTACCCTTTGGGTAAAGGGCAGTCGGAACTCCATAGCCCAATACGCGATCGCCCCTTTTTTCAGTAATTTATTTCGGTGCAGATAGTAGAAAAAATGACCTGGAGCAACCTTTTCAAACAGTCCCCTTTTGTTATCCTTCTATCCTTTACCAGCTGCGGAGTTTTGCGCCCAGTTCCTTTTCCAAACGTTTTACTATTGACCCCCTGATAGAGGCAACCTCTTTGTCCGTTAAGGTCTTTTCTGGATGCTGATAAACCAGGCTGTATGCCAGACTCTTTTTACCTTCGCCTAACTGCTCTCCCCGGTAGACGTCAAATAATCTAACTTCTGTCAGGGTTTTTCCTCCGGCTTGAATGATGAGGGATTGAACAGTCTGAGCCGGGACATTATCATCTACTACCAATGCCAGGTCTTCCAGCACAGGGGGTTGGTCTGGAATCGATTCTACATCAAACAGGTCATCCACCTCGTTCAACAGGGTTTCCATATCCAGTATTGCCGCTGTCAGTGGAGCTTTAGCAAGCTTATAATTGTCTTTCACCTTGGGATGAACTTCTCCCATTATGCCCAGAAGTTTGCCATCCTTTTCAATCCGGGCGCACTTCCCGGGATGAAAACTCGGCCCAGTGTCTGGTGTATAGCTGATATTCTCGATATGAAGGTCTGCCAGCAGTTCCTCGATTAATCCTTTCAGATCATAAAAATCCATTAGTTCCTGATCTG
The DNA here is from genome assembly GCA_049644685.1 of Anaerolineales bacterium. GTDB lineage: Bacteria > Chloroflexota > Anaerolineae > Anaerolineales > UBA11858 > B10-G9. Next base: position 15,111 of record JBARSJ010000077.1, on the reverse strand, counting down.
CGCACTGCCATGAAAGGTGCGTCCTCACTCCGGATAAAGCAACAGCCAACTTCAGCTTTTCCTCAACCGGATGCTTATTCTCGCCATTGGGGAAAAATTCCAAACCAATTTCAAATAGTGCTATTCTTTCCCTGTTGCGGCGATTCTTTTCTACAACCTCCAACAGGCTGGCAAGCAGACTCCTGCGCATCACGGTTTTATCTGAGCTGATGGGATTAGCGAGTTCCAGATAATCAGGGTCTGACGATCTATGATCTGGAGGAAAAATCCGCAATTCCGCCTCGGGGGAAGTGATCCGATAGGTGACAATTTCCTGCAATCCGATTCCTGCCAATTTGTCCCTGATTTTATCTTCAAGTTCCAGCCCTTGATTGCCTGCCTGCAGCGGCAGCTCATCAGCAAGATTGGTTTCTGGAATCTTGTCATATCCATATACCCGGGCAATTTCTTCCATCAGGTCTGCTTTACCGACCATGTCCTCACCGATATCCAGGCGGTGGGGAGGTGTCTCAACAACCAGCTCATCCTTTTTGATAGTGACTTCAAAATCAAGTTTATTAAGCAGCTCACCAATCTCAACAGCTGAGAGTGAGATGCCCAACCAACGCTCGATATCTTCAGGAGTGAGTTTTACCTTTGTATCAAGAGGTGGAAGCGGATACTCATCCACCAAGCCTTGAGCAACTACGCCTCCAGTCCATTTTCTCATCCACTCCAGGCACCGTTGAACTCCCTGGGATGCAATTGCTGGATGAACGCCTCGTTCAAATCGATACGCCGCTTCTGAGGGAAGTCCCTGGGCAGAAACGGTTCTACGGATGTTGACGTAATTCCAAGAAGCTCCTTCCAGCAGTACATTTTTGGTTTTCTCACCCACTTCGGAGTCAGCCCCACCCATCACCCCTGCCAGGGAAAGAGGACCTGATTGATCGGTAACCAATACGGTAAAATCATCCAGTTTCCTCTCGATATCATCCAGGGTTATCAGGGTTTCTCCTGATTTTGCTCTCCGGGTAATAATCTTGGGTGGTTTACTGCCTGCCCTTTCCAGCAGCACATCATAATCAAAGGCATGCAGCGGTTCTCCAATTTCAAGCATGGTGTAATTGGTTGCATCTACAACACAATCAATAGGACGAATCCCGGCCAACTTTAATCGGAGTTGGACCCAATAAGGACTGGGTTTCTTTTCCACATTTTCAATTAATCCCAGTACAAATCGCGGATTCAGCTCAGGTTCCTTAATTTCAATGGATACCCGGCCTTTGATGGGAGTTCCTTCCATAACTGGTTCCAGAGACGGGGGATTTAATTTTCCGCCGGTTATCGCCGCAACTTCCCGGGCAACACCTAAAATACTTGCTGCCCTAGCAATGTTCGGGGTGATGGCAATATCCAGGACAGCATCGCCCATATATTCTGCCAGAGCCTGGCCGGTGGGCGCATCTTGATCCAGCAGAATGATGCCCTCATGCTCCTCCGAAATCCCAAGTTCGCGTTCTGAACAGGCCATGGAATAGGAATCTACACCGCGGATTTTCTTTCGTTTCAGTGTGGTTAACGCTATGTCTTTGGATTCGTTGTAGGCATCAATAATGGTTGCCCCTTCCCGTGCATAGGCGACTTTCAAAGGAGGATCCAGTTCTCCTTTTCCCAGATAAGGAAACAAGTTCGGTGCGCCGGTCAGCACTGTATGTTCTTGTTCACCTTCATCCAAACGGCAAAGAACCAGGCGGTCCGCATCCGGGTGAGGCATTACCTCCCGAACTTCTCCGATAACGATTTCCTCCGGATTCCAGGAAAAACCGCTAATTTTTGTTGCCTGCTGCTTCTCTCCGGGCTGGGGCAATCCTACATAACGAATTTCTTCAACTTCCAAGCCAGCCAGAGTAAGCTTGTATGCCAGCTCTTCGATCGGCAGGTTAATTTCTACATATTCTTTCAACCATGATATCGGTACTTTCATTGTTATGTTCCTTTCCAAAAATCAACTGCAGCTTATAGCCCTGATCCGATATTAAAATTGGTCCAAGAATCTCAGGTCATTAGCCCAGAAATAACGAATATCTTCAATATGGTGACGCATCATGGTAATGCGCTCAGGCCCCATGCCAAAGGCAAAGCCTGAATATACTTCGGGGTCGAAACCGCCATTTTCCAGCACCGTGGGGTGAACCATACCGCAACCCAGAATTTCCAACCAGCCAGCTCCCTTGCAAACCGAACAACCATCTCCTCCACAAAGGAAACAGCCTACATCCATCTCCGCGCTTGGTTCCGTGAAGGGGAAATGTGAAGCCCGGAACCTGGTTTTCGCTTCCTGCCCAAACATCCTGCGGGCGAAATTGCTCAAGGTTCCTTTTAAATCCCCGAAGGTGATCCCTTTACCCACAGCCAACCCTTCCACCTGGTTAAATTGAATTTCCGACCTGGCAGTGATCTGTTCGTATCGATAGCACATCCCCGGCAGGATTATCCTAATCGGGGGTGGATCCTCGGGATACTTCCGGGTATGTTCCAGCATGGCATGGATCTGCCCCGGAGAAGTATGCGTTCTGAGTAAAAGCGGATTGTCTCCGCGGTTCTTTTTGCTGGAGATAAAGAAAGTATCCTGCATATCCCGGGCAGGATGATGAGGTGGGAAATTAAGCAGCTGGAAATTAAATTCGTCTGTTTCCACCTCGCGGGAACGGTAGATCTGAAAACCCATATCTCCAAAGACGCGGTAAATCTCCCTTAAGGTTTGGGTAGTTGGATGAATACTTCCGCTTATCGTTCTTCGTCCCGGCAGGGTGACATCAATCTTTTCCCCTTCCAGAGCTTGATTGATCCTGCGTTGGTTTATCAAGTATTCTTTTTCGCCGGAAGCATTTTCCAGGGCTACTTTAACCTGGTTTGCGGTCCGACCAACAACCGGTTTTTCTTCTTTGGACAGCGTGCCCAGTGCTTTAAATATCTCCATTAACTCGGAACTGCGCCCAAGATACTTTACCTGCCAGTTCTCCAATGACTTCTCATCATCAACTGGTTCTAAAGCCGATAAAGCTTCGATTCGTATCAGATCCAGTTTTTCTTCCATAATTCCTCCTGATTTCCGCGGGATCCAGAGCAGGATTTTCCCTCCCTGGTTGTTCCCGGAAAAAGAAAAACCCGCCCCATTAAGGGACGGGGCTTACCCGTGGTACCACCCAATTTAGCCAGTCAAACGGCTCACTTTACCCCAACAGCATAATAAACATAATGCGATTGGTTCCCCATCTAACGCTGGGGCTGCGGCTCAGACTACTCGGGATTTAACCTTTCCCCTGAGCACTCAGGAGGGAACTTCAATTGGCTTGCGGTCTAGTCCGGGGTCTCAGTCTCTGCCCCGCACTCCCTGTCAGCGTCAAACCAAGCTACTTTTCTCCGTCAGCGTTTTTTGATCTATTCAATTAATCAACGTTATTGTTATCTAATTATGTTCAAAATTTCCGATCTGTCAAGACCCGGAAGGTAGTTGAGAGCTGACTCTATCATATCGTACTAGTTAAGATTATTCTCATAAAGCGGATTTTGAGATTTATTCGGAGCTTCCTCAGCACGGCCAAAAACAAAGGAAGCCAGGCGGGCAACCAGCAGCAAGAGAGACAAATCGGTTTCATTAAAATGGTCCTCAGTCAGTGAGTTGACCACTTCCATCACACCCAAAACTCTGTCTTCCAGAATTAATGGTACTGCCATTAAACTTTGGGTGTGGAATCCAATCGATTGGTCGACTGCAGAGATCCAGCGGTCATCTTTCCTTACATCGGGCACCAGGGCAGATTTTTTATGGGTTTTAACCCATCCCGCAATACCCGAATCAGCTGGAATTCGAAAATTTACCAACTCCTCCTGACGAGTACCTTCCACAGCAACAAAAACCAGTTCATCACTATCTTCATCCAAGAGCAGGATTGAACCATTTTCAGAATCTACTGCCTCCAAAGCAATTGCCAGAATATTCATCACCATCTTAAGTAAATCTGAGGAAGTAGAAAAGATCTGCAGATTGCACTGCAGTTCATTTAATGCTTGGATGACATTCCAAAGCCGGCTGTTTTCTTCTTTTAATTCCGACTTATCCCTTTTTAATTCAGCGATTTCTTCTTTTAAAATCCGAAGAAGTTGGGGATCAACCATGGATAAACAACCTCCTGGAGATATTAGAGACTAAATTCAATTAAATGGCTCAGGTTGTATTTTACTAATTATACAGCTATTTAACAAAAAATAAGGATTTCCTTCTTTAGCGGTCTGAGAAGCGTTTATAATCTACACATATGAGTACCATATCAACCACAAAAAAAACCCTCCTGTTATTATTGGTCAGCGTAATCCTATTCAGTGGATGCGGAGGTGCGGCGGAGACCCCACCGGGAACTGCCACACCGATTTTGCCAACCCGTACTCCATTTCCTCCTTCTCCCACCCCCATCCCCACAGCCGCAATTGTCAACGGGGACATTATCACGGTTGCTGCCTATCAGGAAGAACTTGCCCGATACAAAGCAGCTGTAAATCGTGATCTAACTGAAGAGGATCAATCTATTGTTATTAATGATCTGATTAACCTCACTCTCCTGGCACAAGCAGCCACTTCAGAAGGATTTCAAATTTCAGAGACCGATCTGGATGAAAGAATTGCCAGATTGGAAACAGAAGATCAGCCTCTTCCCGATTGGTTGGCAGTTTATGGCTTCACTGCAGAAAGTTTCCGGGAACACTTAAAGAGGTCGCTGGAGGCAGCCTGGATGAGGGACCAAATCATCGCCGATGTTCCTTTTGAAATGGAACAAATTCATGCCCAACAGATGTTATTTTACAATCTAGCCGCAGCTGAAGAAACGCTGGAGGATCTAAATTCCGGAAAAGATTTCTCCCAGCTTGCCAAAACCCATGATCCGCAGACACTGGGTGATCTGGGGTGGTTCCCACCCGGTTTCCTGACCATTCCAGAATTGGATCCGATCTTATTCGATCTCGAGGTAGAAGAAACTAGTGATATCATAGAAACAGAAATCGGTTATCATATCATCATGGTACTCGAAAAAGAGGGGAACCGGCCGCTGGATCCAGCTATCCGGCAAATCCTGCAGGAACAGGAGCTGGATAATTGGCTTGTACGCCGCTGGAAACTAAGTACAATACAAATTACACTCCCTTCATAAGTTGCTCCCAGGAGTAAATTTATGTCCGATCCAATTGAAGAATTTCTCGAAGTAAATGAGCAGCTGGTTCCCAAAAAGAGGTTCGGGCTAGGATCCCTGCTGAATATTCTTTCTGGAATATTAGTAGCAGGGACAGTGGTAGTTGTGCTTCTGTTTGCGATTGTCTTCATCAACCCGCAAAGCGGTATAAATCCACTTCCTCCGACCACCATGCCGGCTCTGTTTTTAACCTGGACGCCGTCTACCACTCCTGTATTTTCTCTACCGGCAACCTGGACACCTACCGTCTCTCCTACAGATGTGCCCACCGATACGCCAATTCCTTCCAACACACCAGAACCAACACTGGAAGAAACGCCCATTCCAACTGCCAATCTAGAGAGCGGGACATCCTTCTCTATCCAGGAAGGATCACCCAGTTATGCTGAAAATTCCTTCCACCCGGATGCCGGTTGCGATTGGTTTGGTGTTGCTGGACAGGTATTTGACAGTGAAGGAACTGTCGTGAGTGGAATCCTGGTTGAAGCAGGCGGGTTTATAGGAGAAATTGAAATTTCAGGATTAACGTTAACTGGAATGGCGCCAGATTACGGGGAAGGCGGATATGAAATTGTCCTCAGTGACTCACCGGTCTCCTCAGACGGGGACATCTGGATCCAACTGCTGGACCAGGCAAACCTGCCTTTGTCAGAAAAAATTTATTTTATAACCTTTGATAGCTGTGATTCAAATCTGATTAAAATAAATTTCAAGCAGAATCCGGAAGAGTAATAACGCTAATGGCGAACAAAGGCCCGGGGCTTTCCATAAGACCCGGGCCTTTTGATTTAAGGGGGAAATATCCTTACCCGGTGATTTTTTATCAATTTGATAGCATCGGCAATTAACTGGCGGTTCTCTTCAATCTGGTGCCACCTGCTGGCTCCGGAGGAATGCGGTAAAGGAATGATCCAGCGGTCCTCGACTTCTTTTTGAGTACCGATAATCTCCTGCAGCTTTAATTTTTTAGGAAAAAATAGATTTATTGCCAATCTTCCAATCGGGATAATGACCTGGGGATTTACAAACTCAATTTCCTGATCCAAATACGGGCGGCAGAGTTCCTGCTCTCTTCTGGATGGTACCCGGTCCCCGCTGCCGAACGAGTGCCTACCCGGGTAACATTTAGTAACCGACGACATATATTGTGTCGAGCGGAACCAATCTTCCTCGATCCCTGCTCTTTTCAACCAGCCAAATAATCGAGTTCCACTGCCGGCATTAAACGGCCGTTCTGCTTCTTGTTCGGTGATCCCCGGCGCCTGGCCAATGGTCATCAACTCTGCCGATTTAAGACCGGAAAATACAGCCGGGGGGTAAATCTCAAAGCCTTCCTCCAAACATAACCGGCATTGTTTCATCCCCGCCTGCAGCTCAGAAAACGATTGAATAGGGTATTTTTGCATCTAATATCCTCAAGATTTTAAGTGAAATCTATTAGGTCTCTTCCCCGCTGAATTTCCGCCAGGCCTGTTGAACGAACAAGGCATCCTCCTCCAGGGTAGGACTTTCACAAAGCATCCTCCCTCCCGCCTTTACTTCCAGCAGCGCCTGGAATAGTGCCTCTAGATTAAAATCAGACTCACTGATAATCAGGTGATTTTGCTCTCCTTTTTCCGTGTATTCAATCCCGGAGATATGGCAATGCAGTCGTTTTAAACTTTCCTCTCCCAGAGCTTTCAGATAAGTTTCCAGTACCTCCATCCATTCCCGGGTTGAATTAATTGAACCGTCTCCCGGTCGGGCATGAAGATGGGCAAAATCCAAACAGGGTTCAACTCCATCAATTTTACTCATCTCTAAGGTATCTTCCAGGGACCCGAGCATAGCTCCTTTTCCCATTGTCTCCGGTCGCAGTACTACCGGATTTACCTCTGCCCTGAGTTCCTGGACACAGTCTTCCAGGCGAGGTATAGCAGTTTTCAACACCTCAGCTGGCGGTTGATTAAAATACGAACCAGGGTGAAATACAATATCTGTCGCACCTGATATATACCCTGCGCGGGAGGCATCCATCAATCGTTTACGTGATTTCGGCCATTCTTCTTCATCGGCATTTAGATTAATGTAATATGGTGCGTGAACACTTAACGCCACATCCCGCTCGATCCCAGCCTCTTTGATTTTCTCCGCAGTTGAATCCGAAACCCGCACAGACCGCACCCAGCCTAACTCCATCGCGTTTAAACTTAAGTCGTCCAAATAATAGATGCCACCAACACTGCCGCCGGGATTTTTGGGTTTATTTTTCGGTGTGCCAACGGTACCAAATCGAAATGACAACTGACTCATTTTTCTTTCCTCTACTGATAATTAAGCCATTGCTAAAAAATGCCTCTAACCCAGTCCCAGAGCGGTGGTCCAAAAATCAACAGTCCAACCAGAACAGATATCGAAGCTGTCACTAACACACTTCCAGCACTGATATCCTTGCATATTTTTGCCGTGATGCGCCGCTCAGGGCTGATCAAATTTACCATCACTTCGACAGCCGTATTAAATAATTCGGCTGCCCAGACCAGACCGACCGTCAGTACCAGGGCAATCCATTCCATTCTGGTGATCCCAAAAAGGAATCCGAGAATAAAAACAGCCAGGGTAAAAAACAGATGTATCCTGGCGTTTTGCTGAGTCTTCAGGATGTATTTTATCCCATCCAGGGCATATCGAATTGACTGCAGCCTGGTTTTTAGGTATCTCTTTTCACTCAAGGTGATTATATTCCCTCAACTTTTATGGATAATCCCAGCTCTGATAAAACTCGGGATTGTATTGCCCACATCGCCTCTTTTCCGGTTTGAGTATCGTGGTCATATCCCAACAAATGCAGCACACCATGCACAACCAGCAGCTGCAGTTCTTCCTCAACAGTATGCCCTCTCGTGAGGGCTTGTTTTTCTGCTTGAGGAAAGGATATGACAACATCACCCAAATAGCGGGATTCGAGGTCCGGGTCTGTAAAATCCGCCCCGAATGCCAACACGTCTGTGGTTTTATTTATTCCCCGGTAGCGCTGATTCATATCCATCATCTCTTCATCATCGGTGATCATGATAGTCAGAGAGGGCGAATCAGTCACACCATCCAGCAGTAGAGTTGTCTCTCCGCAGGAAAGCAGTATTTGGTCAGAAATTTTGCTTCGAAATTGATCTTGAACAAGAATCGCTATCACTTGATCTTCTGTCTCACTCCCGCTTTTCAACAACCGTGTTATCCCCTTTATCGGTTGCAGTCCGGTTTTCCTCCTGATCATTATCTTCGGGATAATCTACCCTGGAATGATAGGTGCCTTTCAGGGTTGCTGTATAGGAATCTATGATTACCTTTAGATCCTTTAAGGTCAGCTCAGTATTAATCAGCTGTCCAGCATTCACCCTGCGGTCAACCATATCTTTAATCAAAGTTCGCAGCTCTTCATCTGTTTCGGGAGTCTGAGATCTAACGTATGCCTCACAGCCATCTGCTAACATCACTAGAGCGGTCTCTATCGATTGTGGACGGGGACCAGGGTATCGGAATTTGGCTTTATCCACTTGGGTATCATCACCGCCAACTGCCTCCAACGCCTTGCCGTACTGATACCGCGTCATCAGCGTGCCGTGGTGTTCAGGGATAAAATTGCAAATCCGCCGCGGTAGTCTATACTTTTTAGCCAGTTCCAGACCATTTTTAACATGGTTAATAATAATAGCTGCACTCTCTTCCGGATCTATATCATCATGAGTGTTAATTTGATTTGAACCCTGGTTTTCTATAAAGAATTGAGGATTTTTCATCTTTCCGATGTCATGATAAAGTGCTCCCACTCGAGCCAGCATACTGTTGGCCTGAATCCGTTCTGCGGCCTGTTCGGCAAGATTTGCTACCTGCAACGTATGCTGATATGTCCCTGGGATTTCCCGCAGTAAACGCTGCAGAAGAGGATGATCCGGTCGAGACAATTCTACTAGCTGTAGAGTTGTGGTCAGATCCAATAATGGTGCCAGAGAATATTCCAGCAGTATTGTCAAACCGGCAGAAGCAATGCCGTTGAAAACAGAAGCGCCGATTAAAGTCGCCAGCCCGGTTACATCAGTTGCTGGATTAATGATGCGGTAAGCAACCAGGACTACTGCCCCGGAAACGGCAATAATTCCTGCAACAGAAGCATAAGCTGATAAACGCTGAGGGCGGCGAAGAATCAGCAAGCCCATCAATCCCCCCAGGCTGTAATAAAGGGTTAAATCCAGGGCATAGGGCATGCCATAGGCAGCGAGGATTGCCAGCGGAATGGTAGTGAAAAGAGCTGTTCTACGGTCAATCAACGCCGCGACGATTAATGAATAAGCAGCCATGGGGAATAAATAGGGAACCACCAGATGTCCGGGGGTGATATAACGGGATACCCCCAGGAATACCAGGAATAAAACAATAAACAAGGTCAATTGCTTGGTGGTTCTTAATAAACCAGGGTAAGCCAGGAAGTAGAGAATGAGTAAAACTGCCGATAAAGCGACTACAGCAAGTGTTCCAGCTTGATTTTGCCAGCCGGAAAATGTAGTAAGCAAACCCACTTCGCGTAATGCTTCAATATCTTCGGCTTGAACGATCTCACCCCGCCGGACAATGGTTTCCCCGGCAACAATTGATCGGGTAACCACCGGAACACTTGCTATCGCTTCATCCCGGGCAGCCTGGGTCTCTTCCTCACTGTAAACACTATTTGGCGCCACAAATGCTGAGGCAATCTCAACAACCAGTTTCACCTGATCTTCTGAAAGCGATAAACTGACCAGGGACGGCAGCTGTTGACGGGCATCTTCCAAATCTGTTTCCTGGATGGTATTCCGCATCACCTGCTCAAGGATAACCACGGATTCCTGACGGACAGTTTGCCACCGCACATCACTCAACTCAAGGATCTGCTCTGCCGTATTCTGGGAAACGTATATCCCCTCCAAAGCTGCCAGGTCAGTATATTTTTGTTCCTGGGAAGCAAATTGATCATTTCTGACAGAATCAATAAAGTTCAATGCATCTTTGAGATGGTTTAACTGCTGGCGGGCAATGGACGAATCAGGCCGGGTGTAAATCGGATCTATCTGCTGGGCGGCTTCTTGCTGGTTTTGGGTTGTCAGGACTTCACTCTGATAACTAACAGCATAAGGCGACATAATATCCTGGGAAGCTACGTTGCCTTCCACAACAGACACTGTTGACAATGCTCCAGTCAGGGACCAGTTGATAATCCACCAGATCCCAGCCATTGAAAAAACCAAAACCAAGGCCAGGATAATTTTTCTGATTAGGGATGGTTTAATTCTTTGATCATTCATATTTAATCTTTCCTTCATCAGCATGAAGGGTTTAATGCTCGGAAATTGTGTCAGGGATAATATTCAACCATTGATCTAAAGAAAAGGTCCAAACTGATTATTGATACTGTATTCTGTCCCTTCTAATCAGCTTGAAGCAGTTCCCGAACGATCTGATTGGCTTCTTTTCCGTCCGCTTTTCCCCGGATTTTGGGCATCAAGACACCCATCACCTGACCGATCTCAGCGATAGAACCTGCGCCTGATTCCTGGATAGCTTGCTTCACCAGCACTCGCAATTCTTCTTCCGTGATAGGCTGAGGAAGGAATTCACTCAAAATACCGATTTCAGTTTCAGCCTTGGTGATCAAGTCCGGACGATTGGCTTGTTTTGCTCCCTCAATGGTCTCCTGGCGGGATTTCACTTCTTTTTGCAGCAAGCTCAAAATTATATCCTCGTCCAACTCATCCCGGGCTTCAACTTCGGCATTCTTAATGGAAGCCAGTGCCATTCTGAGCGTCATCTTTCGCTGGGCGTCACCGGCTTTCAGTGCTTCTGTTAAGGCATCTCGTAGTTTTGTTTTTAATGTCATGCTCATCATTATACCCTTTTCAACCCCTTACCCCATGGGATGCTTCATTTTTCCCCCACCCATCAAATGCAGATGAAGGTGGAGGATTTCCTGGTGAGCATCAGGACCATTATTGATTATCAAACGATACCCCGAGTCATTAATTCCAAATATTTCGGCAGCATTTTTCGCTGCCGAAAAGAGCTTCCCCAGAGTTTCTTCATCTCCCGGTTCCATTTCCTGTACCGAAACAATATGTTTGTTGGGAATAATTAACAGGTGGATCGGAGCAGCCGGGTTGATGTCCTTAAACACAGTTAAGGTTTCATCCTGGTAGACAATATCGCTGGGGATTTCCTTTTTACTGATTTTACAAAACAGGCAATCTTTCATCTTGATCCTCCATATTTCACCCTGCTGTTCACCAGCACTAATGTTTTCTTGCTTGGTTTACGATCTCTCCCCAAACCCCTCGGGGACTAATTCCGGTTATCCTAACAGCTGAAAATGAATTCCAAACATCAGGGTGGGCAGACGCTTCAACCCGGAGATAGTTGTCTGTTAAACCTGTCGCTTTATGATTGTTATCCCCTATAGTTTCCACCTGCTCCCAGAGGGCAATCAATTCTGCCCCCACAAATTGCTGACGGTATTTTACCGCTGACTCTTTAAGCAGTTCCCGGATTCGGGCATTTCGTTCTTTTCTCACCGGATGAGCAACTTGATGGGGAAAATTTACAGCCGGCGTCCCCTCCCGGGCTGAATAAGTAAAAACATGACCGTCTGCAAAATTCATCCTGTAGATGAAATCCAGACTTTCCTTAAACTCATCATCTGTCTCTGCAGGAAATCCTGTCATAATGTCTGTGGTCAACGCAATATCAGGAATTGCTGCCCTAATTTGATTTACGAGCTCTTCATACTGCCCAGGCGTGTTTGCCCTTGTCATCCGGCGCAAAACATCTGCTGAACCAGATTGGAGGGGAAGATGCAGGTGTCGAGCAACTCTTTGCTCTTTGATCAAATCAATCAGGGAAAGCGTGACATCCCAGGGTTCAATCGAAGACAACCGCAGCCGGGGAACCTCGGTATCTTTTAGAACAGCGAGGACCAGATCATGTAATTTGAGGGCAGGATCCAGATCCTTCCCCCAGGATCCTAACTGCACACCGGTTAGAACTGTTTCCTGGGCCCCTCCCCGGACAGCTGCTCTGATATCATTCAGCACAATTTCCAGGGGTATGCTTCGCGATTCTCCCCTGGCAACTGTTGTGATGCAAAAGGCACAATGATGCCTGCATCCATCCTGGGCTTTAATAAACGCTCTTGTCCGCAGCCGCCTGCCGGGAATGATTGCCCTTTCGAGAGGTTCCTGGTCAAACAGTTCCCGTTCCAATCCCAGCAAATTAGCTACCAGGGTATCCTTTTCGGCATTGGAAACAATCCCTGTTATGCCGGGTAAATTTCGAGCCTGGTCTGGATGCATGCTGCTCCAACAGCCGGTGGTGATAATCCTTTCCACTCCACTACGGGATAAACGCCGGATAGTTTTCCTCGAATCTGCAGCGGCAGCGGCTGTTACAGTGCAGGTGTTAACCACTGCTAAATCTGCCTCTCCGGGATCCGCCACCAGTTTATGACCTGCGGCGCTAAACTGGCGGGCCATGATTTCAATTTCACTTTGATTTAATCGGCAGCCAATCATATCAAGGTATATTTTCATCTTCCCTATCCACAATTAAAGGAGTTTTCTTCACAGAATCGCTTGTCAGGGCACTAATACTACTAAATTATCAAACCAGATATCCACTCCGGGGTCGTCAAAGGATCCAACTATTAATCCAATATCTCCTTCGTGAAATTTCGAATCCGAAGTTTCTGCGACCAAAACACCATTAACAGTGAGAGCCAAACGGGAACCACTGCACTCAGCCTGGATATGATTCGGCTGATAATCGGTATAAATCGCATCGGAATGGTACATTTGAGGAGGCTGCAGCAGTTCCTGTTCACCATCTTGAACCTTTCCAATTCCATAATATCCATCACCGCTGATGATCAAAAAATAAAAATTTTCAGTATCCCGATAGCGGCAAATCAGACCATAATCATTATCGTCCGGACCGCTAACTTTCCCGGCATCCACTTCGATCAATACATCTGTAAAACTTAACCCTGGATTTGCCCAGTAATCTGCGTTGGGCACATTCACTACAATACGATATCTTTCCCCTTCATAATCTGTCATACCCTCCTGGGTTCGGACTCTATCCCAACCGCTGGAAGGATCCGAAAATCCGTCCTGGAACAGCAATCCACCCTGATTGGTGGGATACTCTCCAAAAATCTGGGATATTTGTTCTACGCTGCAAGCCAATGAAATTAAGACCAGCAAAGTTATTATCAATAAGGTTCGGTTTTGATTATTCATCTATTTTTCTCCATCCGGAATATTCATGGTTAAACTCCGGAAAAAGTGCCTTCACGCTGTCAAAGGGTGGATATTATTGGATCTCAAGGGAGATAACTGGAGAGCAATCGTTCAGCCCGATCAATCAGCGAGAGATTATCTGAATAGAGCATTACCTGCTGCAGATAATAGATCGCGAGTTCATTATTATCCCGGGCTGAATAGATTATGCCAAGGTGAAAGTAAGCCGGCGCATAGGATGAGTCTGCTTCCAGAGCCCGCTGGAAAAACTTCAGGGCATTCATCTCATCATCCAGGTCAAGCAAGACCTGCCCCATCACGTCCAGGATTTCCGGGTCTTGACCATCAAACTGAACAGCTAACCGCGCTGCAGGCAATCCCCGCTCCCTGACCTGATAAGAATAAGTGATACAAAAGCTTGCCAGCTGGCTGTAATAGGTGGCATCCAGGTGATTTAACTCAATCGCTTGTTGAAATTTCTCAACAGCAGTTTCCAATTCTCCCAGCGCAGCCAACGATCTGCCCTGCTCCACATAGACATCAGGGTGATCCGGCCAGGCTTGTTCAGTCTTTCCAAAATAATCCAGCGCTTTGTCGTGTGATCCTTCCCGCTGCCAGTACAAACCAAGAAACATATTCACCAGGGGAGACCGGTCGTCCACAGCCAGCGCTTTCTCAAGTATTTCCAATGGGTCTCGGGAAGGATCTTCCAGGTGCTGGAGAGCTTCCCCCCAATATGCCCAGGTTTCTAAATAATCAGGACGCAGGTTCGCTGCTTTTTCAAAGGCATGGGAAGCAAGGCGCCATTCACCGATAGAAGCCAATGCCTGCCCGGTTGTAACAAACTGGTAGGCTGATTCCTCTGACAGTGATCCCCGAATGGCTTCTGAGATCACTCCTGCCGCGGGATTTGTATCTATTGCTTGATCCAAATATACCAGCGCCTGATCAGGTTCATGGGCAGCAGTTATCAGCCCAATATGATACAGTTTGTCAACAGAAACCTCATTCTCGTTGAGGGAGAGGTAAGTCTGCCACTCCTCCACCGCAGCGGCATAATTTCCCTGGTCCTGGTAAAGATTTGCCAATTTCTCAACAGCTGCCGGGTTGTTTCCAAACTCCTGCCAGATGTCTTCAGCAGAATCCTGCTCACCTACCTTCAGGAACACTTCCCCAAGCTTAAAACGTCCCTGGTCTGAAAGGATTCCCTGCTGATCAGCGTGTTCAAATGCGGTTTTAGCCAGATCGTAATCACCTGCCAGATAAGCTGCATCCCCAGCACTCTCCCAGAGTGCTTTCCACCAGGGGGTTTCTTCTGCGAGAGATACCAAAATTTCGGCTTGTTTCTGGTAGTCATCCGCGCTAAATGCGGATTGCAATTTCAGGGTTTTTTCGGTTACACTATTAGCAACAGGCACAAAACTTAAAAGAGATCCGATCAGGACCAGCAGCACTAATCGTAAGGCAATTTTCTGGCTTTCATTCATACCTGAGATTATATTGTATTATCTTCTGAAATGAAACCACGGCTGAGGGTCAATCAGAAAAAGGTATAATCATTTCATCCCCATTTATCAGTCTAAAGA
>JBARSJ010000076.1:0-1921 GCA_049644685.1 Anaerolineales bacterium | reverse complement strand
TTTTCATGGTTTTTGATTTCCTCAATAATCTCCTCAATCGGCTTTTTATCTGCAACAATCATAATACCTCTCTTTCATTTAAATTGAAAACCATCAATCGAATATGGTCAATTGTTTCAGGCAGCCTTTTTCCTTACCAACTTTATAGGATTGGGACCCAATTTTCGAATTCTTTCGTTCATCTCAATAGCAAACTGTGCAAAACGCGGACCTTCGCCCGATGAAAGGTTGTACATCTGCGCTCTTTCTCCCCCGATGCCGATGGTATCAAGAATCTTCTGAGTCTGCTCTACCCTCTTTCGGGCTCTGAAGTTGCCGCTTATAAAATGGCAATCTCCTTCCATACATCCAACTACATACACGCCGTCCGCTCCTTTTTCAAAGGCACGCAGGATATGAAGTACATCCACTTTGCCTGTACAGGGGACGAAAATGATTTTAATATTTGACGGGTATTGCAATCGCATTGAACCTGCCAGGTCCGCAGCAGTATAGCCTCAGTAACTACAGCAAAACGCAACAATTACGGGCTCGAAATCCTGACTCATAAAACCCCCTCCAGCAAAGCTTCGACTTTGCTCAGTATTTGATTGTCCTCGTACCAGTTCAGTTCAATCGCCTTTGCCGGACATTCTGCAGCGCATACTCCGCATCCGTGGCATAAAGCATCATCAATTTCACTGACACCGTCTTCATTTATCACCGGAACTCCGTACGGGCATGACCGGACGCATATAAGACAGGAAGCGCAAAGCTCTGCATTTACCCGGGCCGTAACAGCAGACAGGGTCAGATGGTCTTTTGACAGGAACGTGATGGCCCTTGAAGCTGCTGCCAATGCCTGTGCGATCGATTCTGATAAGAGTTTGGGGCTGTGTGCAGTCCCGCAGACAAAGATACCTTCCGTGGCCATATCGACAGGTCTCAATTTGACGTGTGCCTCCATGAAATATCCTTCTGCATTACGGGCCAGCTTTATAATGGAGGAAAGTTCCTCTGTATCTTCTGCAACCATTCCCGCACTCAGAGCCAGGAGGTCGGCACTGACCCGAAGGCTACAATCAAGGATGTTATCCTTAAAGGTTACCATTACACCCGCTTCAGATGATTCCACCACCGGCGGATCTTCAGAGTCGTACCTGAAAAATAAAACCCCTTTTTTTCTGGCTTCAGTATAGTAATCCTCCATGAATCCGTAAGTTCTGATATCCCGGTGAAGGATGAATATTTGCGCATCCGGCTGAAGCTCTTTAATATGAAGTGCATTCTTGACGGCGCTCTGGCAGCAAATCCTGGAGCAGTTGGGATTTTCCCGGTTTCTTGATCCAACGCACTGGATCATGACCACTCGGCTTAGATCCTGTGCCCCTCTCTCTTTTAAACGTCTGGACAGTTCGATCTGGGTTACGACCCTTTGGTCCTGGCCATAGAGGAACTCCTTGGGACGGTATTCGGTTGCTCCTGTAGCCAGAATAACGACACCATGGTCAATTTTTCTTGCATACATTCCTGGTCCCACCAAAATCTCTGTCGTGAAATTTCCCTGGAATCCGGAAAAGTTGACAATAAGAGACTGAGTCAGAATCTGGATTTTTGAATGTGACGTTACCTTCCGGATCAGCTCTTCCAGATATTCGCCTACATCCGCTCCTTCTATGGTAGTTGTGAGATGCCTTGCCATGCCGCCCAGCACCGGTTCCTTTTCCAACAGGAAAACCTCAAATCCTTGATCTGCAAGACTCAGCGCAGCATTCATCCCGGCCACTCCGCCGCCGATGATAAGCGCCCGATGGTTAACGGGAATCTTCTTCTCATGGAGCGGTTTAAGTGTAGCAACCCGGGCAACTGCCATTCTCACAAGGTCCTTGGCTTTTTCTGTGGCGGCCGTCGGATCGTTTGAATGGACCCAGGAATTCTGGTT
>JBARSJ010000075.1:0-2868 GCA_049644685.1 Anaerolineales bacterium | reverse complement strand
TGCTCATTCGTGTTATCCCAAAAAAGGAGATAAAACCATCGGCAACTACCGCGCCTGTGACCGCAACCATCATTTGCAAGGCTGCTAGAGGTAATAGTGAGGGTAATAAATGTTTCAATATGATATGCCTCCCTCCACCCCCTGCGATTTTAGCAGCCTCCATAAACGGCTTGGAA
The DNA here is from genome assembly GCA_049644685.1 of Anaerolineales bacterium. Taxonomy (GTDB): domain Bacteria; phylum Chloroflexota; class Anaerolineae; order Anaerolineales; family UBA11858; genus B10-G9. Next base: position 2,692 of record JBARSJ010000075.1, on the reverse strand, counting down.
ACAATTAGTATCGCTTGCGCCCGCATCACTAACGTTGTTCCACCAGCCCCTGATAATACACCGTAAAACAAACCCAGGATAAAGGGACTGATTTCTCTAAATCGAGTCCCAATGATCACCATCATTACCGGAGCAGGTAACATGATAAAGACATCCGCTAAATTCGTGATGGCAGTATCCACATTCCCTTGAAAATAAGCCGCTGCCATACTCAAAATCGTTCCCACTATCGCAGTTGCCACCGCCGCAGTCAGCCCAATCACAAATGTATGTGGTGTCGCTGCAAGTAACCTGCTTAAGACATCACGTCCCAGTGTATCGGTCCCCAACAAATGTCGAGATCCCGGAGGTACAGGATGGGGAAAGACCTCCATGTCAAACCCAGTTATGGGATCATACACTGAAGAAGCCCAAACTGTATTGCGTAGAATGGGATAAGCAATTGTTAATAACCCAAAAATAAAAACCAGGATTAACCCTAGAATCGCGAGGCGGCTTTGGGCGAAGATATTCCAATTCATTTTAAATCGCCGCCAAAAAATGTGGGCTCTAAATCTCAGTCTTTGGGTGGGACTAAATCTATGGTCAGTAATTTGCTGGTCATGGATCCACTCGGTGTACCTGGTTACCTGAGGAGGGCTGTCTTCTACTGCTTCGGAGGCAAGTGTTTCCCCAGGGTCTTCATCCTCTCTAAGAGCACTCAATTTCCTTAGCCGGATACTCGCTTTTCGATTCAGCGGATTTAATTTCAAGACTCGCTGAATCGTGTATATCTGTCGGTCCAGATCCTTCAACACATAACTGAGCAGATACCAGGCGTCTTCATGCCCAGGATCATGTTTAATCAGTTCGACCAGCAGCTGAGAAGCACGAGACAGCTGGCCATTTCGGTAATAATTGTAAGCTTTCTCAAGGTGATTTGAGGGAATTGGGTCCATAGTAATTATTTATTAAGTATGGTTGGTCTGAAAGTCTTGATAACGAATACGAGGGTCAAGATAAGCAGCAATCACATCGATAATTAATCGAGCCCCCAGGGAAATTATTCCTACTATTAAAAGGGTATTCATCACCACTGGCATATTTTGCCAATACAACGCATTCCACAAATTGGTTCCCAATCCCGGCCATCCGACTGAACTTTCGATGATAACCACTCCGGTAATTAAGTAGGGCAATGAAATCACAAGTCGACTGAGCACAGGTAAGAGAGCATTCCTGGCCGCGTGCAGATCTCGTACTGTTGATTCGGGAAGCCCTTTCGCTCGCGCGATTTGAACATATTCCGAGTTCTTCACATCCCGCATGCTTGCTTGCATGATCAACATAAATTCACCAAAGGTAAGTAAAATATAGGTGACCATCGGGATGTAAGCAATTGACATAATATCAAAAGCCAGATCGTGAATCCTCCACATCTGCCACCCACTCACCGCCCATAAACCAGTTAAGAAAACAATCATCAGCGTGGGCACTTTACTTTTCGTGAGACGTTCATAAATAAATTTCAGCAAGAATAAAACGAGAGCTGAAATAACCACGCAGATCATCATCGTAATTATCACCTCACTCGGAGAGAGTTCCACCTTCTGCCACAACAACCGATCCAGGCTGGTGAAATTAGGTGCATGTAATCCACCTCGCCCACCCACCACCTGAAAAACACCCCCCTTGGTGATCAGATAAGTTACCAAATAAGTTAACCAGGGGGGAAATGAGGTGAACAGAACTAAGCCTACCAGGGTAATCAAACGGGAACCGATCCCCCGGTCTCGCCAAGATGTGACTTTTCCTAACCATAAACCAATCATAAAAGCCAGGACGGTACCAATCACAAAGACCAACAAGGTTGGCGGGATCACCCGTTTGAAAATATCAAGTATGGGCTCACCAAACATTGATTCTCCAAAGTCAAGCCTGACAACCTGCCCCAGCCAGTGGAAATAGCGATTCCAGAGGGGTAGATCCAAGCCAAGTTGATGGCGCATTTCTTCCCTGCAAGCAGCATCGCAACCCATAGCAAACTGGTCAACGAAATCTCCCGGCATCACAATCTGAATAAAGAAGAACATGAAGGTCAGGAAAACAAATAACTTAATCAAACTGATTACAAATTGGCGAATGAGGTAACGGGTCATTGTCTTTGCTTCCTGGAAATTCAGTGAAGATATTTAGTACCCAACTCGTTTTCAATAAAAGCTGTGAATAATGGCCCTAAACTTTTCCTGGTCCAGCTAAGAGGAAGAAGAAAGTTCTTTAGCTAAGAAATGGTTAATAACGATTAAAATCTGTCCGCCGAATCCTTTTAGCTTGCTGGAATAAAGACGATCCCCCCCAGGCAACAATTAAGAGAACCCACCCAGTAAGCGCACTTGGAAGATAAAAATCCAGCCAGCGGCCAGTTTGCCAATAAAAATATAAGTCCTCAGGGGCAAGCACATACCGCTCGCGGACATCAATGATGTAATATGTCGCTCGCCGATAGGTATCAAAATCAAAAAACATGTAATGGAAATATCCCGCATCGTCGACATCAAGGAGAATAGATAATGAGATTCTTGGATTTGGTTCTAGAATATCAGGGTCGCGGTGAATGCCCTGCAGTTCTTCCAGGAGCTGCTGGTTTCCTTCTTGCAGTGCCCCTTCTAATGCCCTGGCTACCGTGCCAGGTGAATTATATTTTTCCTGATAG
>JBARSJ010000074.1:0-3316 GCA_049644685.1 Anaerolineales bacterium | reverse complement strand
GCCTGGCGCTTTGTTGTTTGGATTGATTGTTGCCAGCATGATCTGGAGAGCCGGTGAACCTGAAACCGGGGCTAGTTATATGAGCCAATTGGGAAATTTAACCCTGGTTTTTCTGCTAACTGAGGTTGAGGTAGCTATTATGACTCCCAATTCTTATATTGGGGGGATTTTCAGTGGTGCATTTATTGGTGTAGTATCCGCTTTGTTTGGACTTTATCTGCTTCGAAAGACTTCTCCCAAACTTCATTCATTGATTGGTGTTGGACAGGTATATTTGGCTTACTGGTTATCATATGTTGGTGGTGTGTCAGCGGTAACAGCGGCATTGATCAGCGGTATGGTATTTGTTTGGATGAACCAATATTTCCAGCTTGGTTTTTACGAGAAAGGGCTGCCAGCCCCTTTGAACTCATGGCCTGGATTTAGTTTTATTTTGGGTTTATTCCTGCTGCTTGGCTGGCAAGCCCACCAGCCGGTCTCGATTCCATTGGTGATTGAAGTGATCGTGGGTTCTTTTCTGGGATTATTTATCATCTGGTTGGGACGCAAATTGGAAATATCTGCTTTTGATAAAGACAAACCATATTGGATGGCAGGAACAAGAATTGCATTGCTGCTTTTCCCGGCATTATTGCTTTGGCCCCGTGATATCCTACACCAACCTATCCAGCTCGCAGTCGCTATTGGATTATCGATCTTGGTGATAGGCTTTTCGCACCTGGGGCTGTCATTCTATTTTCCTAGGGGACCACAATTCAACGACAGTCACCAATAATCGACAATCATATCGTAATAAGACTACTGCATAGAAATGATAAGGGCTGTTAGGAGTACGCGTACATAAAACAGAAGGAGATAAAATGTCAAATTTGCTAATCGTTATCTTAAATGACATCAGCGTATTGCCTGATTTGCTGGAAGTTTGGCGAGAAATTGGTGTTCCAGGAACTACCATTCTAAAAAGTGCTGGAGGACATGCCTCCCGGTCCGTATTCAGCCGAGTTGGGTTAGGTGCGATCGACAACCTTTTCGAAGCCAGAGAGGTCCAAACTCGGACGCTGATTTCGGTGTTCGAGGACGATGAATTGTTAGTTCAAGCGATCGCTGAAGCTGAACGTGTAGTGGGAGGCTTTGATCGGCCTGACAGTGGGGTTTTATTAGTACTGCCGGTATTACAAGCAGTCGGGTTATACAAAGCACCTCCCCCCTCCCCACAAGAGGTTTCTCCACCTGCGCTTAGATCCGACTGGTGTGACCTGCGCGAGACCCGTGTTGAAGCTATTGAGTCCCTGTTAAGTTTGGAGCCAACTATAGTTAAGGCTGACACCCCTTTGGAAGATGTTGCCAAGGCAATGTTAGCCCACCCGAGTGTCCATGTAGTATCTGTAGTGGCAGAAGATGGCCGCCTGATCGGGTTAATAGAATTAAGTTCATTGGCTGACGATCTTTTCTTCCATATTTTGCCAGAGGAATTCCTCGGCGAGATAACAGATATTGAAAAATTAATGGACTATGGGAAGATGACCCGCATTCGTACAGCCAGTGATGCGATGTCACCACCGTTTTGGGTAAAACATGGGGAAACTGTAAAGGAAGCTTTCAAACGAATGCATGACAATAACTTGCCAGGATTACCAGTGGTTGATGACTGTTACCAGGTAATAGGCTATATCAATCTGCTTGAAATGTTATCGCTGTGCTACCAGGCGAATAAAAATCCGGATCCTTCGGAGGTGGAGAAATGAATGACATTTGGTTAGCAGGCAGCATTTTCTTATTAACGTATGCCCTTATTGTTAGTGAAAGATTACATCGCACTATATCTGCGCTCTTGGGGGGCATAGCGATGATTCTTTTTGTGATCCCTCAAGAATTAGCATTCCAGGCCATTGATTGGAATGTAATTTTTCTGTTAGCGGGCATGATGATAATCGCCAACGTATTAAAAGAAACGGGATTATTCCAGTGGATTGCCTTACAAGCGGTACGGTTAGGGAAAGGCGAGCCTTACCGAGTGCTGATCATCCTCTCGCTAATCACTGCGGTAGCTTCAGCGTTGTTAGATAATGTCACCATCGTTGTTTTGATTGCCCCAGTGACTTTATTTGTAGCCTCAACGCTGCGAGTAAACCCTGTACCTTTCCTGATTGCTGAAATTCTAGCTTCCAATATTGGTGGGATGGCAACTCTTATTGGTGACCCACCCAACATCTTGATTGGTAGTGCTGCTGAAATTGATTTTATATCCTTTTTATTAAATTTGGGTCCGATCTCTTTTATCATTCTGATGGTCTTCTTTGGTTTAGCACATTGGCTATTCAACAAAGAACTGACCATTCACGGCCAGGACGGTACACCAATTCCCGAATTAGACACCGATGCATTAATTACCGATCCTGTATTGCTTCGTAAATCATTAATTGTAATGACTGGTGTAATTTTGGGATTTTTGGTGCATGGAGCATTACATTTAGAGCCTGCAACCATCGCGTTGACCGGAGCTACCCTGTTAATGATTTGGGGCAAGACTGATCCTCACCTTGCATTGCGCGAGATAGAATGGACAACACTGTTCTTTTTCTTTGGATTATTCATTACAGTAGAGGCCATTGTTCACGTGGGCCTGATTGAGATCGTAGCTGATGCAGCATTGCGAATAACTGGAAGCGACGTAACTCTGACATCACTTTTGCTGATCTGGTTTTCAGCTATAGCGTCTGGTATTGTTGATAATATCCCCTATACAGCCACAATGATACCGATCGTAAAAAGTTTATCCCAGGTAATGCCAGCGGAACCATTGTGGTGGTCACTGGCATTGGGGGCGTGTTTGGGAGGTAATCTTACCATCGTTGGTGCAGCTGCCAATGTAGTTGTGGTCAGTTTGGCCGAAAAAAGCGGGCACCCGATCAGTTTTAAACATTTCTTGCGGTATGGTGCCATCATTACCATAATGTCTCTGGCATTAGCTACCGGTTACGTTTGGCTGCGCTATCTCTAGGTAGGGGGAGGAGAATGTTCCTGGGCATCTTCTTAATGCCTGTTGCGTCCAGGTTATTCTCGCCAGCCCAAAAGCTTACGGACAGATATACATAGATGATGCTGCCTTTGGTTGTCCTTTAATTCACCCCGGTGGCTTCCAGCGTCCTTGCGTGGACTGGGCGATTGTCGGGCCGGGAGTTATAGAGAAACTGACCGGCTAGCAAATTGCCTCTTTTCCTGATTAGCAGTAAATCCTGGTTTTTAGGAAGGGGCTCTCGAAAATCTCCAATTTTATATCCCTTTCCTGGCGGATGAATATATTTAATATTGGTCC
>JBARSJ010000073.1:0-14300 GCA_049644685.1 Anaerolineales bacterium | reverse complement strand
ATATCAGGAATTGTATTTATAATTATTGGCGCTATGGATTTTGTTCAGGTTATACAGTAAACGCTAAAAGAGGAAATAACAATGAATCAAGAAATTTGGACCGCTGTCGACAGCTATTATGAAGACCTGATGATTAGACCTGATCCAAGGTTTAACAAGATCATTGAAGCTTCGAATGAGGCAGGTTTGCCGCCAATCAGCATTACCTCCAACCTGGGCAAGTTTCTGGAGCTTTTGGTCCGATTCCAGGGAGCACATCGAGTTTTAGAGATTGGAACGTTGGGTGGATACAGCACTGCCTGGCTTGCCAAGGGACTGCCTCCCGGGGGAAAGATAATTACCTTGGAAATTAACCCTGAACATGCGGCTGTCGCTCGAAGGAACTTGTCCCAATTTGAGTTTTACGGTCTGATTGATATTCAGCTAGGAGATGCCCTGGACTCGCTGAGAACACTTGACAAGGATCAAGAGGGTCCTTTCGACTTGATTTTCATCGATGCAAACAAGTCCCAATACAGTGAATACCTGGACTGGTCAATCAAATTATCTCGCCCAGGGACAGCGATCATTGCCGATAACGTAGTAAGACGGGGAAATATCATCAACGAGAACAGTGAAGACCCGAGTGTTAATGGCATCCGGGCATTCAACCAAAAAGTTTCCAGTTATTCGCGATTGCGGACAACAGCGATTCAAACTGTCAGTTCCAAAGGATATGATGGTTTCCTTCTAATTTACGTGGATCCCGAATAGAAAATTTGAACAGCTGCCCTTCGATACAATTTGCACCTGTTGGCGCAAATCACTCGGGACGCCTTTTACCTATTTGTCATTCCGCCTGTCTTTCGATATTGACCCAAGCCACCGAAAGGTGACGTAAATTTTATGCTCTATGATTTTGCGAAGCACCCTGGCGGGGCATCATAGAGCACCTTTGCAGTAATTTCGATATTTCTATCCCGGCGGTTAAAACCGCGGGCTAGGATAACTAAACCGCCCTGAAGAGCGGTTTCTGTTTAGAAAGTTCAATCATTAATTAATTTTCTTAAAAAATCCCTCTTTAGAGGGACTTAGATAAACTAACCGCGAATTAGAAGACTGTCCTGAGCGAATACCAAGCTCCGCTTGGTAGAAGATGAAGGGCCGGGCGTATGGGTGCCAACCACTGCCCACTGAATACTGTTACTCTACCTTCAATCTCCCCCTCCTCTCTTTCCTTACTCTTTCAATTTTCGCACATCACCCTCGCGGACAGTGATCCCCTCTGCATCCAGCTTTTCCAGAAAAGCCAGCATATATTTCCGGCTGCTGCCAAAATGATCCCGTGCCTGGGCAACAGTAACAGTGCCGTCATCCTGCAGTTTTTCCTTGATCTCAACAATCATCTTTTGATAGGCTTCCGGAGTGAAGACCACTTCGGGAGAGATCTGCTTAAGTTTATTCAGGAACAATAGCGCGTTATAGACTTCTTCTCCTACCTCTTCCCGGCATCCCCCCACTGAGGGAGGAAGGATCGGATTTTGGGAGAATTTTTCCAGCAGACCATTAACTTTTTCAGTTTGCCCGGGTGAAAATTCAATTAAAAATCCCTTCAGTAAAACCTCTGGACCCTGCTGTGTGATTTCCCCTTCCTGGATTAATGCCTCAAGGGCCTGTTTGTAAACAATATCAGTGAGATCTGATTGGCTTTTAAGTTCTTCCCGGGACATGCCTGAACGAAGAGGAAAATCCTGATGGTATAACTCAACTTTAGCCACCAGATTAGATTTAATCTCATCCCAGGTGGACTGGAGAGTAACGAGTTTATTAGCCGCTGATTCATCACCCAGGAAAAGGACAAGTCCATCCGCAAGTAATTGATTCAAACTTTCCCCTGCCCCTTCTTTTTCCAACCCAGACTGCTCTACCACTTCATCCCAGAGGACAACTCCTGCTCGAGAGATCGTCTGGCGGAGCACATCCACCGGATCTCCCTCCGAGAGGGTTTCTAGATGATCCAGCACATCCTGATCAAATCGTTTATGACGGTATGGTGGATTGGGGTCAAGTACAATTCCTCCCCCCAGAGTTTCTGACGGTGAAGGTCGGCGCAGAATATAGCGGTCTCCCCGCATGGCAACCACAGGGTCTTCTACTTCCAGCTGCAGCCAGGCAGTCTCTCCCGGTTTCAGGATCTCCCTTCCCAGCAGCCGGACTCTGGCAATGGTTTCATCCGCGCCGAGGAATAATTTGGTTTCCAAATCATGGGAAAGGGGCGTATCAAGATCCCCCAGGTAGCGGAAATGAACATCCAGTCGGCGGGTCGGACTGTAATCTCCTGGGTGGGTAACTACATCACCCCGTTTAATACTCTTGCTGTCGACACCGGATATATTCACTGCGGTCCTGTGTCCTGGCCCTACTTCTTTCACCTCTTGATTGTGGGTCTGCAATCCCCGGATCCTGCCTGATTTACCTGAAGGCAGCAAGGCAACCTCATCCCCAACTTTAAACGTTCCATCCAGCAGAGTACCGGTCACTACAGAGCCAAATCCTGCCATCAAAAAGATCCGGTCAATGGACAGACGGGGTCGACCAAGATCAATTCTGGGAGATTGACCAGCCAGAACATCACTTAGTGTTTCTAATAACTCATTCAGACCTGTTTTCTCTTTAGCAGAAACGCGGATAACTGGAGCTTCCTTCAAAGCTGTTGAGGAAACCAATTCCTCGATTTCAATCTCAACCAGATCCAACCATTCCAAATCATCTACTAAATCCACCTTTGTTAAGGCAATCACCCCTTTATTGACTTCCAGTAAATCCAGGATGGCAAGGTGCTCCCTGGTTTGAGGCATCACCCCTTCATCTGCCGCAATCACAAACAGGCAAGCATCTATGCTGCCAATGCCCGAGAGCATATTTTCGATAAAATCCCGATGACCGGGAACATCGACAATGCTGATATTTTTCCCGTCAGGAAGCTGAAAAGTATCGAACCCCAATACAATACTCATCTCCCGTTCGCGTTCTTCACGCAATCGATCTGGATGGGTTCCAGTTATCGCTTCTATCAGGGTAGATTTACCGTGGTCGACGTGACCTGCTGTGCCAATAATATACATGGTTGGATAAAGCTGTACTTATATTTATTATTAAATATCACTTGGTAAGGATGGAATCCAGGACTTTCCCCTATATTCTCAGCGGAATCCATCCATAATTTGCTCAAACTCACTAGTCCATTCCCGGATTAAGGTTAATAAACCCTGAAGTTGGGTCTCGGAATAGGAACTGAGCTGCCCCAATTGATCTTCAATCTCCTGCATTCCATCTTCCAGAAGAGAAATTCTCTCTTCCCCTTCCTTGTACTGCCGCTCAAGGATTTTGGACTGCTCCTTTTGAGAGAGAGTGTAATTGGTCCAGCGTTTTTGATCATCTGCTGTAAAGGTTCCCCATTCCTGCCGGAAACGTTCATCAGCCAGGCGCTGAATCTCAGTGATTTCATTAACTCTTCTATCTAAAAGAGTGGAAAGATCTTTGAGTTCATCCTGCATGCGTTTTACGCCCCGATGTGTGGAGTCTAATTTGGTCATTTGCTCATCCAAATCCTGGGCTTGTTTTTCAATGCTGTCAAAGCGGGTCATCCAGTTCTTCCAGGTAGACTCCCGCTCTGTATTCTGAAGTGCGGCTTCTTCCAGAAATATCTCCTGTTCTTTTAGAAGATCTCGCCGGATTGATTCCAATTCCTGAATGCGATTTTTCATCTTCTGGTAATCGCTGTTAACAATATCCAATAAACCGCGCTGTTCATCTACTCTTTTTCGCAGGGCAGTCTGTTCCCCCTGTAAATCTGTAATCCGTTTGACCTCTTTTTGACGTTCCTCTTTTGCCGACCGTGAGTATCGCTGGTACTCTATGTATTCTTGCTTAATTTCACTGATGTTCTTTTCTGTCTCCCGCAAAGATGCATTAAACCGGATTTCTTCCTCGATTCGGGTTTTCATATTCTTTTCCAAATCTTTTACTCGCTTAAAATCTTCCCCCAAAGTTTTTTGCTGCTTTTCAATCCCCTGGATTTGCGTCCGCAGATTCTTCTTGGCATCGCTAATCCAGGATTTGGTTATTTTTTCATAATCCTTTAATTCTTTTTTCCGTTCCACCCTGAAATCTGCCAATCCATTTTCAAAATCATCCACTCTGGTAATGGACGTCCTTAATCGGGTGATGTCGCTGTCAAACTCAACCTGCTTTTTGTTTGAGGCGTCTAGTTTCCCTTCCAATTCTTGGAGCCGATCTTCTAACTCCGAGATTGTCGCCTTGTCTTTTCTTCTTTCATCATCCAGCCATTTAATCCGCTTTTCCAGCTGTACATTTTCCATGGATCATTCTCCTGTCTTCGGATTTCTCCAAGCATTGAGATTATAGCATGTCCAAAACTGAAAACCTATTAGTAAATCACTCCTCAGTTCAGTCAATAATGACTTTTAGGATCCCATTAGTATTTTCGTTATACTTTGAGCTGCCTGCAGTACAATCCGCGGGAATAAACCTAAAAGCACCAGGGATACATTCACAACGAGAATCAATGCTCGGTAGAAAGGATTCCCTATGATCAATACCTGCTCCTCACCCGAATTTCTGGTTAAAACTGCTAATATTCTCACTCCCCCAACGAGCAGCCCCAATACTCCAAAAATGTGCCAGGCATTTATCCAGAGGGGAAATAATCTGAGACTGGATCCCAGTGCCCAGTAAAGAGGAAAGCCCGCAAATAGAGGCAATCCTGCCAGTGTGAAGTAGCCAACTAAAATGCCGGAAGAGATAATTGGCCATTGACGGGCGGCGCCAGCTGCACCATCGTAACTGAAGCTGCTCACACCCTGACGCAGATGGGATAGAGAAAGGGACAAAACACCTAATGCCAGAGTCTGGATAACGACTAAAGCAAAAAAGAGGGGAAACCCCGAGAAGAACAAACTGATTGCCAATAGTGATCTGCCAATTTCTGAAATTATCGCGGCTGCCATCATTCGTCCCAGGTGTTTCGAAACAATGGCAAGTGAGCCCCCGAAACCAAGCATCATTGCCCCCGCGATTTGCAGGGGCTGTTGAATATTAATATTATTACCAAACCAACCCGCTTCGATGATAAAACGCAAACCAAATAAAAACACGCCGAGCAGATAGGTATTCAGTACAAACCCTGTCAGGAAGGGATGATTCTTTTCCGCAACCATGGGGATCCAGCTGATGAAAGGAAAGATCGCCAGCAGGAATGAAAAACCCAGAGCCAGTATTACCAACGATCTGGCCAATAGCAGCTGATCACGGGAATTTAGATCAATCCAGCTCGCCAACCAGGCAGCAAAAAGAATAAACAGCATACCAAGGATTTGAAAAACAAGAAAACGCAGCACTCCCTGGGTAGGCTCCTGCCCCGGCGGTGATAATAAAACAACATAAATAAGCGCTAAAAAGGCAAAAAACAACGCGCCATAAAATATTGGTTCTACCGCATAGGCAGTGAGAATTAAAGCAGTCCCAGCCAATCCCAGAGGGACGACCTGGATCGGGACAATTTTTGGGTCAAGAATAAAAAACCAGAAGGCGCACAAGAGGAAAAACAATACCACGATCGGCCGGTCTGCCCCAGATAGAACAAATCGTCTGCCAAAAACCAACAGTTCATCGGACACCCTGAGTTCCCAAAAAAGGTAGCTAAATACCTGATTGATGGGTAAAACAGCCGCCAGGGCTGCCAGGCTAAGGCTGACTATCGTTCCCGCCCATTTTAAGATCCGCTGTTGATTCATAATAAACAGGAAAATCCCTGAAATCAGCAGCGGTACTAGAATCCACAACAGCGGTGTGCTCAACTCGTTTCCTCCAAATAACTTGCTAGCAGGAGATACGCGCCAACAAAGGCGATGCCGATGTTAAGAATTGCCAGCAAACCTGTCATTAATACCGACGCCTCTAGAGTCGCATACAAAATTTCAAATCCGGATATGACTGTTAGGACTCCAATAACAATCCGGATCGCCTCCCGGGATAATCCAAGCTGGAGCAATCCAAGGCCCAGTAATAATAATCCCCCCAGCGTTTGCTGGTGGGTAGCCCCTAAAAACCAACGCAACGCAACTGGCACCAGGGAATACATAGAGAGTCCAATTAACAAAGCGGTAAATCCTCTGAAAAAGATTCCAGGGAAATTCAATTCACTTTGCATTTCAGCTGAGGAATCAGGGATATTAACATAAGTAAGAAACAAAACCGCTGCAGCCATCCATCCTGCAATGAGTTTGACAACTGCGATCTCCACTGGCCAGCTGATACTGACAAGGCCCAAGACACCGATATACTGCAAGGCCAATAAGCCAGTCATCCAGCGCCAGTTTTTGACCAGCAGGATACCCACAGCACACAAAAAAAGGACCGCAACTGACAAGGTTTGGAACAGACTCGCCACTGGTTACAATCCCCCACTTAAGGTGATCAAGGTCAATAAAAGAAACCCAAGGATTAATGCCCAGATTAATCCACCTTCCCCCTCAAATAAACTGATTATCAGGAAAACAGTCCTCCCTGCTAGTCTGGCTGCCCCGGAACCAATACCGGAAATGATATTCAACGTATTTATAAACTTTTCATCTCCCCTCCAGGTATTTAACTGGGGAATCCTTTCCCCAAATATAAAGAACAGAATAATGAGTAATAAAGGAATCCAGAGTGAGATCGGTTTGGATAAAACACCACCACTGAAATCCAGCAGCTCATGCTCAAGAGCAATCACAAGCTGGGTTAGAATTATCACTGCCGGACTCATTACATACAGTAGGGGAACCTGAATTGGCGTATTATCATCTTCCTTAACCTTCTGGATTGTTTTCAACAAGATTCCCCCAAACAAGACACCAGCAGCGATGGCAAACAGGACTCCGGATACTCCGCTACCAAATAGTTCCGCTCCATTCCAGGCTGGCAAAAATGGTATCGGAAACATACCGATCGACACCATCACCAGCGCAGCAGTCAGTTGGTTCTTGTTTTCGAAAGAAAGGAAAACAAGTGAACCGGATAGAATTAAAACCAATCCCCAGGATAGGCTCGCAGCCGGAGAAGCAGTTAACGCGCTTCCCAAGATCAAGCCAAGCACACCAAGAGACCATAACTTCCGGGACCAGGGTAATTTATAAGCACCGTATCCGATCAAACCCAAAACAATACTCAGGCCAGCTAAACCAGTGATAAGTCCTGGTTGGATAACACTTGGGTCCATTATTGCCGCGCTCCTGGTTATCAGCATGATGCTGATAGCAGAAGGTATCACCCCCAGCAACTTTCCAAGATCACCCTTTAGCTCCTCATTAACAAATCTCTCCTGAGCAGGGAACCAAGTACCAAATCCACAAATACCAGCAGCGGCTAAAATCGGCCCAGCTGTAGAGCTAAGCCCGGAAAAGGATGAATTTACACCCTCTTCCAGCCCGATCAAAGTTGCATAAATTAACAAAAGCGGTCCTGCCAACCTGACAACAATGGGAAGGATTAATCTGTTATCACTCACCTTCTCACCTTGATTAAGTGCAAAATAAGTAATCCAGATAATCTCAATGAGCGTCCAGAAAACTAAAAATGTGTAAACATTATCAGATATAACCCCCAGAAAACAAACTCCACCCAAACTATAAATCCAGACGCTTTGTTGAGGGGAAAATCGCTGACTCAGAGCAGTAAAAAGGGCAATCGCTGTCAGAGCCAGAGCCAACGAGATTGATATCCAATCCAGTAATAACCCCGGCTCGGAGAGAAGCTGAAATTCAGAATTCCAACCAAAATTCAGCCTGTCCTCGGGATTTGTAAAACTGAATAAAAGCAACAGGATCCAGGCTAGCCCGGTGGTCCCCATAAACCAGAACCGCAGTTTGTGAAGATTAATATTCCGCTGCCGGAACCCCAGAAGCAGAATTGGATTAAGCAATAATAAACCAGCGGACAAGAGGGGAATACTGTTCACAAAATTATTCCTGAGTCCCTTCGTAAAGGGATACACCTGAGGTGTCGATAAAACTTATCAAATCGCTGATCGTTTGATCGGAGTCTGGGAATTTTAGGTCTGGAGCAATTTCCAGAAGGGGAACAAGAACAAATGCCCGTTCCGGCATCTTTTTATGCGGAATGGTAAGGTGAACCTCATCTACAATCTTTTTCCCATAAAAGAGAATATCAATATCCACCAACCTGGGACCATATATGAAACTTGGTTTCCGGCCAATCTTTTTCTCAATCTTCTTCAGGTAAGCCAGCAAGTCACGGGGAGGCAGCTCCGTTTCCCCCTGCACAACCATGTTTAAAAAATCAGGCTGGTCCTTAAATCCCCAGGGTTTAGTCTGATAAATTGAAGAACGCAAAATCACCTCTATAGCCGGTGGAAGCTCTTCAAAAACAGACTCAAGATTGGCTTCCCGGTCTCCCAGATTTGAGCCCAGCGATAAGTAAATAATCTCTCTTAAATCTGATTCCATATCTGTAAATCCGTCACTGATGGCCTTTCTGCTTAAGGATAACACACCTGCCCCGGCTAAAGGATATTGTCAACCTCGCGGGGTTGATAATCTTGTTCCGGTTGTCAGATAACCCGCGGTTTGGTATAATTTCCACCGAAAAATTAATACCGGAGGGGTCGCATAGTTGGCCTAGTGCGCGCGCTTGGAAAGCGCGTATTCTTCACGGAATCGTGGGTTCGAATCCCACCCCCTCCGCCTTTTTAATCGCTCAGTAAATCCTGAGCGATTATGCTTATCTCATCAGGTCATTATTTTTCAACTCCTTTCGATTCTTGCATCTGGAGGAAATTATGCTTTTTACACCCGGGGAAATCGGCTTCTTAGAACTTCCCAACAGGTTGGTACGTTCTGCAACTGCTGAAAGAATGGCAAACGATAAAGGATTCCCCCTGCCAACTTTAACCAACCTTTACCGCACGCTGTCTCAGGGCGGTGTTGGATTAATCATAACAGGGCATATGAACATCAATCCAGATGGTAAATGCCACCCAGAGATGACTGGCATTTACACCGATGAAATCCTTCCGCAACTTTCAAAACTGGTTAAAACTGTTCATCAGGAAGGAGGGAAAATCGCTGTCCAGATCAATCATGGCGGCGGGAAATGCTCCTTAGAGACCGTTCAGCAAGCCATCTCCCCCTCCGCCGCAGAGCAGGATTCCATATACAATCGCCAAACGCGGGATATGACTGGGGAAGAGATCCGGAAAACCATCAGCGACTTTGCTCAGGCGGCCAGGAGGGGAAAAGAAGCTGGTTTTGACGCCGTACAGATTCACGCTGCCCATGGCTACCTGGTCAGCCAATTTCTCTCACCACTGACCAACCAGCGGGACGACGAATGGGGCGGATCACTATCAAACCGGAGAAAATTCTTACAAGAAGTATGTCTGGCTGCTAGAGAACAGGTAGGACCAGATTATCCCCTCTTGATAAAATTTGGCATCGCTGATGGGTGTGAGGATGGACTTTCCCTGGAAGATGGTCTGGAAACCCTCCAGAATTTTGAATCCTGGGGGTTGGACGGGGTAGAAATAAGCTCAGGATTCAGCGGAGAACTCTTCGCATGCATCCAAAAAGGGATCAATAAACCAGCTGATGAGGGCTATTTTTTGCCTTTTGTAAAACAGGCCCGTTTAAAAACTGAGCTGCCGATCCTGGCAGTAGGTGGTTTTCGCTCCCGGAATGTAATGGAGCGGGTTTTGTTGTCAGATGCCGCGGACTTTATCTCACTCTGCCGGCCATTAATCAGGGAACCAAACCTTCCCGCACTCTTTGAGGCAGGAGAGGAAACAGATTCTGACTGCCTCTCAGCAAACCTCTGCTGGCCGAAAAACAAAGGGGAGGGAATCTCCTGCAAATGTTTCAGTTAAATTTGTCGATTATTAGGGGTTGAGAAATGCCTTACAAATCCAGATTCTCATCTTCAAAAATGAGTTTGAGGTATAATAAATCTGGTATAAACCAAACACGATCTGAATGAAATCCCTACCCATGAAAACCTACCAGGCAGTATTAGTCGGGCTCTTGATCAGTTTTATGCTCTTTTCAGGCCTGAGTATCCCCGCGAAAACCAGCGCTTTGGCGGTAAACCCAGACCTTACCGCTACCGTTACACCTAAGGCTGGGAAAGGTGCCATAGAACCGGAATCAGGGGACACCCTGGGTTTAATCTATGGGGCAGGAGTGATTGTGCTGATTACCCTGGGTGGAGTTATTATCCAGCGGTTGATAATAAAACCCACCTCATCAGATATATCCTGAATTTTCATCATTTACCCTTATCTTGAAATAAGATGAGTAAAACAGTTTCTCCAAAACAGCTGACAAATCGATTTATTGACACCAATACCTGCCTGCGGTATCATGCCCACGAGCTTCGGGTGGGTCCGGCGCGGCAGAGCCCTTTGAACTGTGTCAGGTCCGAAAGGAAGCAGCACTAAGGAGGATCCTCTGGGTGCCGCCGGTGTGCCTGCCCGAAGCTTTTTTCCTCCCCAAATATTGGAAAACTAACAGGAATTAACCCTCTGTTGATGAATATCCCTGAATTGGTAAAAAACCCTAAGTTACAAAGAATATCCGCTGTGGTTATCGCAGTAATCGGGATTATCCTGATTACCTTTTCCGCTCATAAAAAAATCTTTCTGGTAATCAATGGTGAACTGGAGGAGCATACTACATTTGCATTAACGGTAGATGGGTTTCTAGAGGAACAGGGAATCTTGCTCCAGGAAACTGACCGCGTGAGTCCCTCATCTAGGACTATGCTCTGGGGCGAAGAAACTATATTCCTCACCATCTCCAAAGAGATTCAAATTTCCGCGGATGGTCAAACAATTTCACTCAATACAGCTGAGCGCAGACCAGAAAATATTATTTTAGAAGCCGGTCTGCTGCTTTTTCCCCAGGATCGTCTCCTGGTTGATGGGGTGTCCGTGGGTGAAAATTCAATCATTGCCCCTGCTTCATCCCATTCGATTCAGGTTCTTCGCGGCACTGCCATCGAACTCCAAACAGAGGATGGGACATTCCGTTTCACAACAGATACCGATATTCTGGCAGATGCTCTTTGGAAAGAGAATATCGAGATTTTCGAAGCTGATCATCTATCAGTACCCCTCAACACAACCCTCGACGGAACTCCTCTTTCAGTGGAATTGATCAGATCTAAACCACTTCTGGTTCAATTGGCGGAACAGACAATAACTATCAGGACAACCGCAAATTCAGTCGGAGCTGCCCTTGCTCAATCAGGTCTTTCTTTACAGGGTTTGGATTACAGCAATCCCCCCGAGGGTGAATCCCTGCCGGATAACCGCCAGATTGAAGTAATCCGGGTCAAAGAAGAGATACTTCTTAACCAGGAACAAATCCAGTTTTCAACAGAATATCAATCAGTGTCCGACCTGGATCTGGATCAACTGCAAATCGTCTCTGGCGGAGAATTCGGTATCGAAGCTCAACGTTTGCGGATAATATATGAAAATGGTTCCGAAGTATCCCGGGAAATTGAAAAAGAGTGGACCATTAAGGAATCTAAACCGAGGGTTATCGGTTTCGGAACAAATATCAACATTCTGACTGAAAACACCCGGGATGGACAAATCAGCTATTGGCGGAAAATTACAGCTTGGGCAACTTCGTACGATTCCACATGCCCCGGGTGTAACACGATCACAGCCAGCGGCACGGTGCTGAAAAAAGGGACTATTGCAGTAACTCTGGATTGGTACCGGATGATGAAAGGGGCTAAAGTATATATTCCGGGATATGGTTTTGGAACCATAGAAGATGTGGGCGGAGGTGTTCCCTGGAGCACTAACTGGGTTGACCTGGGGTACAAAAAAGACAACTATGTTCCCTGGAGTCAGAATGTAACCGTATATTTTCTTACCCCAGTTCCCTCTCCTGAAAACATCATGTACGTGCTCTATTAACCTCTGGTCTTTTACCCGGGGCAAAATGCACCACGCCCCATTTCCCATCTACCATCCAATTTGGGTCCTGATTGTAGACCTCCATGATTTGATCCAGGTCCAAACCCACTGCCAACTCTGATTTTGAGGTCCGCAAAGCGGCCAACGGTACCGGCAGGTAATCCACCACTTGATGAAATGGAAATGTAAAATCCCACTGCCTGTCTCCCAACAGCCGGCGGTAATTGGCATCCCCTTTGCTAATTAAGAAATCTGCTCCTGATAAATCTTCCCGAAGATCCAGAGGAATCTCCCACATTGGAAGTGGAGAATTCCAGAAAAAGTTGCCTTTGGTCCTGATTTTCTTCTCCTGGATGTGCTTTTCCAGCCGCTCACCCAAATCTTTGATATCTTGTTCTTCGCAACCCTTCAAAAAATCTACAGTCTGGGTAATATCATCGCTGATTACATCAGACACATAAGTCGGGTGCGCTTTAACGTGCAAAAGGACATCATCCGCCAGGTGATTATTTAATAATGTGTCAGCCAGCCCCAGATCACATACCAATTCAAAACCAGCATTATCAAGCATAATGTCCACCCTTCTGACAGGTGGGGTGTTCTTAAACAACAGTTTTATAATCCTGTTGGTGTCATCTGCTAAAAGGTTGTTCTTAAACGATTGTTGAGTGAGATTTTTTAGAGTCCCGGAACTTCCTGCCGGCCAGAGGCTCAAATCCGCCTGGTTGCCCCACAGTGAGAAATAAATCGCTTGGCGAATATGCCCCTGGCCTTGACCTTTGTCTTTCATCCAATTCATTAAGACGGAAGCATACGCCTGAATTTCCTTCCGGGTTTTAATCAGGCCTTGCTCTTTCTGGTAACCAAATGGATCCAGCCCGAGTTTAAAATAATTCACAGCTTCCATAACCCGCCGATAAAAATAATGTTCAGCAAAAAACCAGGGAATTTCCAGCCAGTTTTTCCCTGCCCTGGGTGTTATGTAGGATTCCCAGTATTTGATGTCAGGAGCTCCCAGGTCCTTAAGTTGACGAATAGGTTGATCAGGTATTCCGTCCCTGAGCTGGATCAATTGATCAAGAACCTGCGGGTGAAATTCGTTTTCTTTGATCACCCGATTTACGATTTCTGGCCAGCGGTCAATGACCGTTGACTGAGCCCAGGAACCAGGTTCAGTACTAAAGATTGGTTGGGGATATTTTGTTGTCATATATTTTTCTTCACTGGAAATGGTTTCCTCAGCTAACCAAATGTTATAATGCCCTCTAGATCATGACCTCACCAGAGAACCAATCTCTTTCAGCCTTGCTGAAAAAACATAATCTGCGCCCTGATAAAAATCTCGGTCAAAATTTCTTGACTGATCCCAGCATCCTGGACAATATTGTGGATGCTGCTGAGGTAAAAAGCCAGGATACTGTCCTTGAGATCGGCGCAGGTCTTGGACACCTCACCAGGCATTTGGCAGTACCTGCCAAACAAGTTGTCGCCGTAGAGTTGGATAAACGCTTGATCTCGATTCTGAAACAGAATCTTCAATCTTTTAGCAATATCAGGATTGTCCAGGGGGACATCCTCCAGCTAAATCCAAGGGATCTGGTAGCGGAGGATAATTATCTTGTCGTAGCCAACATTCCCTACTATATCACATCTTCAATTATCCGGAATTTACTGGAATCCGGGGTAAAACCAAAACGAATTATTCTTACCATTCAATACGAAGTTGCTCAGCGTGTATGTGCTGTATCCGGCCAGATGAGTGTGCTCGCTTTAAGTGTTTTGATGTACGGGGAACCAATTCTGGTGAGACGGATACCAGCGGAAGCTTTCTATCCACCCCCGAAAGTGGACTCTGCTGTTATCCGGATTGACCTCTACCCTGAGCCTATTCTTCCCGCAGAAAAAAGAGAGCTCTTCTTCAAATTGGTTAAGGCTGGATTCCTTCACAAAAGGAAAACCATCCGAAACTCACTTTCTACTGGGTTAAAATGGACTCCCGTAAAAACAGAAGGTTTGTTATCTGCTGCAGATATTAATCCCCAGAGACGGGCTGAAACATTAAGCCTTTCAGAATGGCTTGAAGTTACCGGTCAATATGATAAGATAAAAAAGCTTAATATAAATGAAAAATAACTCTAGAAAAGGAATCCAAGATGTCTGATCCCCGCATTAAAAAACTTGCCGATTTACTCGTCAATTATTCAGTGAAAGTCCAACCTGGAGAATGGGTATTTATCAACAGCCACGTAGTTGCAGAACCATTAACCAACGAGGTGCTGCGTGCAGTGCTGGAAGCCGGGGGACTGCCCACAGT
>JBARSJ010000072.1:0-7176 GCA_049644685.1 Anaerolineales bacterium | reverse complement strand
TAGCTTATATCCGGAGGGGACTAATCCTCTTATTGTTTATGGAATTGCCGGAATTTAATTCCTGCTCAGTGAGGATATTGGTATAATATTTACGGATAAAGAATGAATTATCCGACCTAAAACTATCATTAAGTTACCAATTAATTTCTTATCCTTGAAACGAGAGATTTCCCAAAATATCATTTATGAGGAGCGATCATGTCTGCTGGAAAAATAATCGGCTATATCTTTGCAGCCATTGCGATATTTTTTGGTGTAATTTTTATCTGGGGGGCTTTTGGTTCTGAAGGACAGCCAACCTGGATTATCGTCGGCACCATAAGTGTGCTGATTGGATTCGGTATCATCTGGTTTGTAGGGAGAAAACAGACAACCGGAGATGAAGATGTAACAGTCCAGATAGATCTATCCGGAGATGTAAATCTGGAAACACTCACCTGTAAATCCTGCGGAAGTCCATTAAGTCCTGAACATATCGCCATGGTCGCTGGCGCCCCGGTGGTTGCCTGTCCATCTTGCGGGACAACTTATCAACTTACTGAAGAACCAAAATGGTAACCCGGAAGAGGCTATCGATGAAAAAAACCACTCTATTTCTCCTGCTGCTTATCGTTCTGCTGATTCCCAGCGCTGCACTGGCTCAGAGCTATTACTTCAGCCTGGACAAAGAAACTGTCCATGTCTTTTGGGAGGCTGATGGTACGTTGGATTTGATATATGAATTTTATTTTACAAATCAGCCCGAGGGACATGCCATCGACTATGTAGACGTAGGTTTACCTAACAGCCAATACTCAGACAGCAATATTTCAGCTGACGTTAACGGTCAATCTCTTTCCTACATTTCCAGTTCCGATTATGAAGGCAGTGGAACAGGTGTCGCCGTGGGATTAGGATCCAATGCAATACCTCCAGGTGGTCGGGGTGTCGTCAGGGTTTATATAGATGGCATTGAGAACGTGTTGTTCCCCGACACAGAATCCGACGACTATGCAAGCGCAGTATTTATGCCATCCTATATTGGGTCCCAGTACGTTGCTGGAACCACAGATATCACAGTCATCTATCACCTGCCCCCGGGTGTAAAGCCTGATGAACCCCGCTGGCATTCTTCACCCTCTGGATTCTCGTCATCCCCCCTAACCGCGCAGGATTCCCAGGGCTTAATCACTTATACCTGGCGGAATCCAACTGGTGATGCCTCAGCTCGTTATAAGTTTGGGGCATCTTTTCCCTCATCATATGTGCCGGCGTCTGCGGTATCCAAGCCAAGTCTCTGGCAGCAATTAGGTATTCCGGCAGAAGCTGTCACCGGGATTGTATGCCTGGTTGGCTTCATCGGGTTTATTGTTTTTATCATTGTCGTTTCTGTATCCAGCAGCAAGAAACGAAAAATGAAATACCTCCCGCCAAAAATCCGTATTGAGGGACATGGCATTAAACGCGGCCTTACCGCAATAGAAGCTGCTATTCTCCTGGAACGTCCTGCTGATAAAATTTTTACCATGATCCTGTTTTCACTACTCCAGAAGGCCGCAACCCAGGTTATCAGCCAGGATCCTTTGAAGTTGGAATTCAGCGATCCTGTGCCAGAAAATCTCAGAAAATATGAAACCCAATTTATCGAAGCGTTTCAGAAAGATACCGACCGGATTCGAAAGACCGAGCTGCAAGATTTAATGATCAGCCTGATTAAGAGTGTCGGGAAGAAGATGGAAGGATTCAGCCACAAGGAATCTGTCCGCTATTACGAAGAGATTATCAAACGGGCCTGGAAACAGGTAGAAGATGCCGATACCCCAGAGGTAAAAAGCGAGAAATACAACTCTCACATGGGGTGGACCATGCTTGATGGAGATTTCGAAGACAAAACCCAGGAAGTTTTCCGCAGTGGCCCGGTCTTTGTCCCTATCTGGTGGGGTAGATATGATCCCACCTACAGAACAACCCAGACTGCTGGGCCAAGCATCAGAACAAGCAGCCCAAGCCGTTCCGGCGGCGGTGCTTTACCCAACCTGCCAGGAGGTGATTTTGCCGCTTCAATGGCTACCGGTATCTCGAATTTTTCAAGCGATGTGGTTGGCAATATCACAGATTTCACCAGCAGGATCACCCAAAAAACAAACCCGGTTCCTAAGCCCACCAGTTCCAGCGGAAAGGGCTGGAGCAGCAGCGGAGGAAGCTCCTGCGCTTGTGCCTGTGCCTGCGCAGGATGTGCCTGTGCCTGTGCGGGTGGCGGCCGCTAAACACCATGTTTACCAAGATATTTCAGGGAAAGCCGCGAAATACGCGTGGGGTATCGTCTGCTGAAACACGCTGCTCGATCCCTCCTGGACTTCATCATTTCAGAAAAGCATCTCCTGAATCCAAAACCCGTCTTCATCTCAGAATTGATCCTGATGGCTGTGGAACGTTGGTAATTAATGCCAACTCGATCCTTCATCTCAACCCTACCGCGGCTTACATTGCTTATTTTCACCTTGAGGGACGATCTGGAGAGGAAATCAGGAGTGAATTCGACCTGATTTTCGATATCCCTCCTGATACCGCAAATCAGGATATTGAGCTGATCACCAGGGACCTGGAAGCTTTTATTAACGCCAATGGCAGTCCGGTAAATACCTATTCCGGAGTGGAAATTAATGCCCCCTACAGCCTTCATCCCTCTGCCCCATACCGGATGGATTTAGCAATAACTTATCGCTGCAACAACGACTGTCCCCACTGTTACAACGCCAGGTTGAGATCCTACCCAGAACTAAGTACTGCTGACTGGAAAAAAATAATCGACCGTTTGTGGGATTTGTGCATTCCTCATTTAATCTTCACCGGTGGAGAACCAACACTAAGAAAGGACCTTCCTGAATTAATTGCGTATGCGGAAGGCAAGGGACAAATCACCGGCCTGAACACAAATGGCAGGAAACTATCTGATCCATCTTATGTGGATCAGCTTGTGAAAGCAGGATTAGATCACATCCAGATCACAGTTGAATCTCACGATCCGGCTGTTCACGATAAAATGGTGAACCTCAAAGGCGCCTGGCAGCAGACCATCACCGGTTTAAAGAATGCTCTGCACAGATCTTTGTTTATAATGACCAATACAACCATGTTGAAACATAATCAAGCCAGTATGGGAGAAACCCTGGATTTTCTGGCAGAATTGGGAGTGCCGACCATTGGATTAAACGCATTAATCTATTCTGGCAGGGGTAAAGATGTGGGAACCGGCTTATCAGAAGAAGAACTCAAGCCGCTTTTATCCCTCGCTCAAGAAAAAATCCAGTTAACCGGTCAGAAATTAATCTGGTACACACCTACTCTCTACTGCCATCTAAACCCGCTGGAGATGAACCTGGGTATTAAAAGCTGTACTGCGGCACTTTATAATATGTGTGTCGAGCCGGATGGTGGAGTTATACCTTGTCAATCCTATTACAACCAATTGGGCAATATCCTAAACGATTCCTGGAAATCGATCTGGGAGCATGATCTCGCTTTGGAATTGCGGGAGCGGCATTATGTACCCGAGGACTGTAAAACATGCAGCCTACTGGAAGAATGCGGGGCTGGGTGCCCACTGGCTTACGCCGAGTACCCCCGGAAAGTTTATCCCTTGATACCTTCACCGTCATAATTATCCTGAAACCAACGGAACAAATATCACTATGGCAAATATAATTACTTTATCTCGTTTTCCTCTTTTATTTTTGTACCTTGCCTTGATGTATTTTGGTGGCGAGACTGCCCTGTTGTGGAACGTCCCCTTTATCATCCTGATCTTTTCCCTTGATACCGTGGATGGCTGGGTCGCCCGCAAACGAAATGAGGCCTCTCTACTAGGAAGTGTGTTCGACATTGCTACTGACCGTACTCTGGAATATGTACTCTGGGTTGTGTATGCCCACCTGGGTTTAATATCTGTTCTCGTTCCCATTATTGTTCTAATCAGGGGAACTTCAGTGGATGCAGTCCGTTCAATTGGCATGAAAGAAGGCGTCAGTGCATTTGAACAGCTCCAATCACCGCTCAATCGTTTCCTGGTCCGCTCCCGCTTCATGCGTGCTATGTATGGCACAGTGAAAGCTGCCGCTGCTGGTCTGCTTACCTTATCTTACGCGCTGCCCTCCACGGGTTCTGGTTGGACCAACTTGATATATCAAGGGGCAATGGCCTTTACCTGGATCAGTGTCATTGTTTGTGTTGTCCGGGGAGTACCGGTGTTAAGTGAAGGAATTAAATCAATACGTTCAGAACAATCCAAATCAATATAGTTAAAATATTTTCCTGATTAAGTTAACCACTATGACCCTTCAATCAATTCTTAACAGTAAATTTTCAGTACGGGTATCGATAATGATCGGCCGCTATCTCTCCCCGAAAGTTGGGTACAGAGTCAGCCAATCAATTGCCTCCCTGGTATCCAGATTTGAGAACGCGGATATAACCAAAGCAATCCGTGCCAACCAATTCATAGTCAATGGCGAGACCAATTCCCACCGGGATCTTGTTGAAAAAACAAAAAATGTCCTCGGTCATGCGGGCAGGTGTTACTATGATCTGAACCATTTCTTTAATAAACCTGAAAAGCTGGAATCCATGGTTCCGTTTTCGGAGTCAATGAAGGATTTCATCAAGATTTGCCAACAGGATCAGGGATACTTGGTAATCGCACCTCATCTTAGTAATTTTGATCTGGTGGTATGCGGGTTGGTCCAGCATGGATTTAAAGCAAAAGTTCTGTCCTATCCCAACCCCGGAACCGGTTATCAGCTCCAGAACGAGATCAGATCATCCTTCGGGATGGATGTGGCACCTTTGGGCGATTCCAGGTTTGAAGCTGAAATCGTCAACTACCTGAAGAATGGCGGTGTCGCTGCAACGGGTGTGGACCGTCCCGTCCCGGGAAGAAAAAAGAGGCATTATGTAAACTTCTTCGGCAAGCCTAGCCCTCTCCCAGTTGGATATATCACAACCGCGCTCGCGGCGGATGTACCGGTGATTGCTGTCGCTTCTTATATGCTTCCCTCTGGTCAATATGACTTAATGAATTCAGGACCAATCACTCTCAAAAGGTACAGAAACAAACTGGATGAAATTATTTTAAATACAGAAATGGTATTGGAAAAAATTGAAGGATTCATTCAGAAAGTTCCTGAACAGTGGTTAATGTTTTACCCGGTATGGCCAGATTTTCAGGATGAGAGAATATGATCTATCAACTTCTGGGTTTTGGATTGCTTCTGGTCAGCTACGCCCATTTATTCACTGGCGTAAACAGATGGGAAACCCAAATCGTCCGCAAGGTACAGGGTTTATTCAAGAACAAACCCTGGCTTACAGTATTCCAGGAAATCTGGTTTTTTGGACGGACATCATTCGCAGTCATTTCTCTGCTTTTATTAATCAGCCTTAAATGGAAAATAGGGGCAATTGCCTTACTGGTTTTCCTGATTACAGTCGGTATAGAAAATATTTTAAAAAATACCCTTAATCGCCCCAGACCTTATACGGCTCATCCGGATATTAACATGCTCCAACCCAACAGCTCTGTTGACCCCTCGTTCCCCAGCGGGGACACTTTGCGGATTTGGTACCTTGCTCTGATCCTTCCGGCAGCTGCTGGCGGCAGCGGTCTTTTCCTGACCGCTTTCCTGCTGCTGGCAATCCTCGTAACATTGGGAAGGATGATTATGGGGGTTCATTATCTAACAGATACAATTGCAGGGATAGGGCTTGGTATGCTGGGGGCAGGAACAACGCTCTGGCTGTGGCATTTATTACAACTTTTATAGCCTGGAAATTTGGTTTACCTTGAATCTAAAAGGAGCTCGTGATGGATTTTGAACAATTGATTCAACAGCGATATAGCTGCCGCCACTACTCACCTGACCCGGTGGAGGATCAGGTTTTAGACAAAGTACTGAATGCAGCCCGTTTGGCGCCAACTGCAGCCAATAAACAGCCCTTTCAAATCATCATTATCAAGACTGAAAATAAAAAAGAAGATTTGCTAAAAATTTACAACAGGGATTGGTTTATCCAGGCACCGATAATCTTAGCCGTTTGCAGCATTCCCGATGAAGGATGGGTTCGCCACAAATATGACAATGCAAATTATTCAACTGTGGATGCAGCCATAGTGGTAGATCATATTACCCTGCAGGCAGCAGATCTTGGTTTAGGTACCTGCTGGATTGGTGCATTTAATCCCCAGCCGACCAGAGAATTTCTCAAGCTGCCGGACCATGTAGAGCCGATTGCATTTACACCGCTTGGATATCCATTGGACAAACCCAAGGATAAAACCAGAAAACCACTGTCTGATCTTATCCGCTATGATACCTGGTGATATAACTATTAGAATATACAGCACAACGCAGGGATTATTATTCCCTGAATGGAGCAGGATATGAATAATTTTTTCAGCAGCATTACTCAGCTGTTTAAACCGGCTAAACCAATCCCAGCAGGTGTTTACCATTTTCAATCTCCAACAACTGCAGAAAATCAATACCGGCTTCATCTGAGAGTAGCCGCTAATGGAGATGGCCTGCTGATTATTAACGCCTCTACTATTCTGCACCTGAATCAAACTGCAACTGAATATGCTTACCACCTTATCAAAGAAACTGTTCCCGATAAAGTAGCACAGTTGATGACCAATCGTTACGAAATAAACCGGAATGATGCCCGTTTGGATTTTTTTGAACTGAAACAAAAAATACACACATTACTGGAAATCCCTGACCTCGATCCGGTTAGTTTTCTGGATTTTTCCCGTGAGGATCCATATGCTGGCGCTGCAGCCGCACCCTATCGGTTGGACTGCGCGATAACTTATCAGCTTCCAGAAAATAGCCTTCCGGATTTAGCCCCGGTTAAAAGGGTTGATCGGGAATTATCCACTGAAGAGTGGGAAAAGATCATTAACCGCTCCTGGAAAGCTGGTATCCCTCACTTGATATTCACTGGAGGTGAACCAACTATCCGTGAAGACCTGATTGATTTGATCATCTGTGCGGAAAAAAATGGCCAGGTCACTGGCTTGCTGACAGATGGATATAAACTTATTAACGACAGCTTTAGAAACGAGCTGCTCCAAAGCGGACTCGATCATATCCTGTTTGTGCTCTCACCCACTGACAAGACATCGTGGGATGCCCTTAGATC
>JBARSJ010000071.1:0-102822 GCA_049644685.1 Anaerolineales bacterium | reverse complement strand
AGCTTTTTGGGCATCATCCACTTTATAATAAACAACTCCGTCAACTACAGCATTTAATTTATCTTTCGTGATAATCGATTGAGGATCAATGTCTACTCGTCGTTCTGTTATGTTAATTCGATACATTTTAAACAACCCGGGAACAATCCAGTTAAAACCCGAACTCGCAGTTCTTGAATACTTTCCAAGAAATTCGACAATACCTACTTCTACAGGTCTAACTATCTTGATTCCTAAAACGAACAATGCTGCAACAAAAAATACTATTAATACTATATCCATGTCAAATACTCCTTACTATTATTTTAATATTTTTTTACTAAAATATATGTCCTCCTTTTAAGTTGCCCAATATTTTACACACTTTCCTCCATTATTATTCTTTTTTCTGCCATTTTTTCGTATGTCTCCTAATTTAGTGGTAATTTAATTATATCCGATTATATTTCTGCACACCTAACAGAAGAGCTTCGCGAAGCATCTACCCTTCGGGTAAAGGGCGTTTGTCCTGAGTGAAATCGAAGGCCCCTGGATGGCACATCTTCTCTTCGGGTAAAGGGCAGCTGGCGCCGGTTTCCAGTATGCAGTATTCACTTTCTACGCAGGGATGTATTGTCTACAATAACAAATTGACGAATTGAAGGTTAAAAAGTTAGAATGTTTAAACCTTCAACATACCCTGGTCACTACCTCTCCCCCTCCATGTCTCCTCACTAAAATAGGCGGTCAGTTTAAGTGAAGGTTAGGAACTTTCTTAACTAAATATCCTGATATTTTATAGCAAATGAACCCCAAAATTGAAGCAGTAATTAAATCCAATATTGCGTGTTGTTTTGTAAATAGTGTGGACAGGATCACAAGGATTGCTATTGCTATCCATAAATATCTTTGTTTGGGTAACCAATAATACCAAAAAATTGAGATGATCAAAGTTGTATAAGTATGCCCGCTGGGAAGTGCATTATAAGGCCTGTCGTTACCGTAGATAAACATCACCAATCGACTTAGGAAGTCTTGATCAACAATTTTTGGGCGGTCCACATAGGTTGGGAAGAGGATATAGATAACATAACTTATTAATATTGTTAACGACAGACATAAAGATAAATGAACAAAACGCATATACTCCATTTTGAAAGCAGCCCAAACTAAGGCTCCTGCCCACCATAAAATGCTCAATAAATAGGGGATAGCCCAGATGGGGGATAATGTAATTTGGGCATCAATTGGTAAATAGGTAGTAATTCCCCCCTGCATGTTTTGATTTATTGGAAAATAAAGCAATTGTAAAAAAATCAAAAATAATAATATACCAATTCTTTTTAAAACCTGATTATTAAATTTGTTCATGATTCCCTGTAATCATTCTCCTGAAGTTCAATTTTCAAAACCTTACTTAGTCCAATCCGCTACGCTCCACTCAGGACAGGCCTGTCGAAGGGAAGCGAGGTGTTAGACAGCTTCATTCTTATTCAAAGATAAAACCAGTTTCTTCATCAAACTGCAATCTCTCTTCTTCAGTCATCTGGTTCCGCAGTACTCGAACTGTGTATCCTCCGTATACTCGCCCATCTTCATCTACAACCATCCAATCAGATATATCATCCATTCCAATTATTACTTCCTCATCAATACTCAAGTAAACGGCATCCAATGGCTCATTTCCGATTTTCCCTCTAACCTGATTATCAGAAAGGTCAATATCATAAAGCCAGATATGTTCCCCTGAAGAAGGATCATCATCAATTAGGAATCTTGCTTTCACAGAAAAATATACAAGATCAGATCTTTCACTGTGATAATAGTCCCTAAATTCATCGAAAGTGTCTTGTGCTTCCTGGATTGCTGTTAACATCTCAGAATCCTCGGATTCAACGAAAAAGACATCGGGTTCATTATCACGATGGACAACACCAGGGGGTTTCAATATTTGGCAGGAGGTAATGAATAATAAGGCAAGAATTAGTATTCGAACAAATTTTACTCGTTTTACCATTTGTATCCTTAGGTAATATCTGCAGCTATCTAAAGGATGAGCTTCGCGAAGCCCTTCAACTTCGCTTTGCTTCGTTCAGGACAGGCCCTTCGGCATGACCTTCGGTCCTTCCTTTGGTAGCAGGACAGACCTACTCTTCGGGTAAAAGGCAGCGGGGGTTAGGTTTGCCAAACTTCAAAACTCAAATCCCTGTTAATCGGAATTAACTCAGATCGGTTTTAGTGACCGCACCTTCCAACAATTGTTCCTTGGTTATTTTTCTAAAACTAAAACGATAGCCCTCATATATTGCGATGCCATAAAATAATAAATCAATAACAGAAAAGGTTTCTTTCAGCAGCTCAAATGTCATTGCATAGTTAAATCCAAATAGCATCCCTATATATCCTATTTCAAATGCTGTTGCCAAAAACCCTATTGATGCTAAAAAGTTCCCTAGCACAACACTTATTAACGCAATTATCCCTCCGACAACCCCAAATTCTTTGTCTATCCCCTTTCCCAATTTTCTTACCCCAAACCCCACCAAAAAGCCTACGCCTACTGCCAACCAGCCAATTTGATATCCTGAAAAATATGTTATTGCTGCCCACAATACTGCTCCGATTAATCCCCCGATGGATCCCCCAATGATTCCAAGTCCCATGTTTTGCTCTTGTTTGATATTTTCAATTCTTTCTTGCACCATATGCTCGTTAATTTGAATGTTTGGTTCATTCTGTGACTGGGTATTTAAGTCTTCCATTTCCTCTCTCCTTTCACTTATATGGTTTCTTTGTGGTGCAATTTACTCCAAATTTCTCTACTTTTCAAATTTAAGTTTTTCTTTTCTCAGGTGAGATTAATCTTATTGTAAACCTAAAGGATGAGCCCTTCGATTCCACTTCGTTTCACTCAGGACAGGCCCTTCGATTCCACTTCGTTCCACTCAGGACAGGCCCTTCGATTCCACTTCGTTCCACTCAGGACAGGCCCTTCGATTCCACTTCGTTTCACTCAGGACAGGCCCTTCGGCACGAACTTCGGTCGCGGACAAGTCTGCCCTTCGGGTAAAGGGCAGCGGGGGTTAGCCTGTAACTATAGGTAATGATAATGGCATAAGTAACTTAAGTTCAATTCCACCAATAAAGATTTTCAAAAACATTGCTTAGTTCTCGTTTTGCTATCCAAAAACCAGACATCCTTTTCTTTTTGGCAAAGAAGGCAAATTGCCATTTTTTGTAACCCCCGGCTATTTCAGTTCGTTTCGGGTGCAGGATCGAGATCTGGCGGCTCATCCGGTACTTTGAAGAACAACCAGGTCGGGATGATGGTAATCAGGGCCGCGATCGAAGTGATGACGAAGGGAACTTTGGGAGAGAAAGTTTCCCACAGCCGGGCGCCGATGTAGGGGGCTGGGAGAGAGATCAATCCCAGGCTGCTGCGGAATAATCCGCTGAAGGTACCTAACATCTTTTGGGGTACCACCTTTGAAATCAGGGATTGATACGCCGGGCTGAGCAGCCCCACTCCGATCCCAAAAACGATCCAGGTTATCGCAAATCCAACGAAGTTACCGACCTGCAAGAAGATCATGAAAGCGAAGAACACCAGCAGGAACCCCAAAGAGATCGGAACGCGTTCCCCATATTTATCGACCATTTTTCCCGAAAGGATGGGGGTAAACATCATCGCGATGGAGAAGATTGACCCCAAAATGCCGATCTGCTCCACGGAGATCCCAGCGACCTGTTCCAGGTAAAGAGGCTGTAGCTCGCCCGAGAGCCGGAAAGCGGTATCACGCACCCCATCGGTGACGAAAATCCAGGTCAGCACCCCGCCGCCCAGGATCATGCCGAACATGGTTTTTACGCTGGTTTTCAAGGAAGATGTCGAGAGTTTTCGGGGGTTGGCTTCTGTGGTGGTGCGGACTGTGGAAGCCATCCAGATCCGTAAAATAGCCGCTAAAGCATAAAGACTCCCAGAAACCAGGAACATCATTTTGAACCCATATCGACCGACCAGTAACCCGCCTACGGGTGGGCCGATTACGCCGGTGATCTGGAAGATTGTGTCGGTGATCCCATACACTTTACCGCGGTTCTCTGTGGTGGAATTCTCCGCGATAAAAGCCCCAAAACTTGGTCCGACAAGAGCATAGGGGAACTGAAGCACACATAAGGCGGCTAACATCCACTGCCAGGTTGGGGCTAGCAGCACCGCCACAAAACCAAATATCCCGCCCACACTGCCGATAGCAATCGAACGCAGGCGTCCAATTGAGTCGGAAACCCAGCCGCCGAAAATCTGTAAGATCAAAACCACGACTGATGTGAGTGTGAATATTAACCCAACCTGAGTGATGCTGGCGCCCAGCTCCGTCAGGTAGATGGGCATGAGCATCGGATACATGGCGCTGGCTACATTAGCCAGCACCATGGCGAACATGAACCATCTCATCAGGGGTGTCAGCAAAGGTTGTTTTTCAGTTGTTTCCATTGTGTTTGCTCCAACGAGGCTTCGTGAATATTGTCTGATTATATACTGCTATTGTGGTTAGTGGTAAACAATCAGGTGATAATTTGTTCCCCTGATTCGCAAAGCCCCTCGACAAGCCTGTCCTGAGTGGAGCGTAGCAGAATCGAAGGGCACCTGCCCCCTGACACTAGTTTTCAGTAATCAGTAATCGGTATTCAGTATATTCCAATTTGGCGAATCTCGCTTCACTCCATCATATAATCTCCAAGTCACTCAGGCAGTTTATAGGCGGTCAGGTGTCGCAGATCCTGAGCACAGTCGAAGGGGAGCGGGGGTTAGGACGCGCTTATCCCGTCCCAACTTTACCAAAGAACCTCGGAACCCTGCGTTTGTATTCAAGGTATCTTTCTCCATACCGTTCCTCTAGCCAGGGTTCTTCAATAGACGGTGCAAGAAGATTCAATAATACACCTAACAAACCGATAATCCAGATCATCCATGAATTCGTTAATACCATATATCCAACAATGTTCAAACTGTCCCCAATGTATTGTGGGTTCCGAGAATATTTATATGGACCACCTGTGATTAGCTTATTATCAACACCAATTGTATTCTTCAGCCCAAATGTCCCGAATGCCCAAGAACCTAACAATGAACCTATCAAAAAGAGACTGATGGCAAATGGAAGCCTTTGTTTTAAGTTGGGGAGTATGAAACTGTCGAAATCTAACAGTCCCAAGACAAGAAAGTTTACAGCCACCAAACCCGCAATTAACCAAGACACAAAGAATTGCCAAGATTGAGGCTTTGGGGGAGGCCAGAAGCGAAAGCCTGGTAACTTTTTCGTCAGAATAAATAAAACTAAATATATCATTTCAAGTATGACAGAAAACAGAAACAGAATTTGTATTACATCAATCATCATAGAATTCTGTGCGACCTAACGGATGATCTTCTCGAAGCATCCTGAGTACAGCGAAGGGCACCCGCTCGGCTTAGTAATTAGTAAGTAGTAAATAGTAAATAGAACCAATCTCAGCACTAACGCTGTCATTAATCTGAATTTTTAAACTGCTTATTACTTACAAAACTACTGCTTACCGCACCGAAGGTGCCGGGTCAGGTGAAGCGGGGGTTAGGTACTAGGATAAATCATTAATAATTCTTACTACTTTTTTCAACCAAGCGTGTTACCTCATCGCAATTGAAACATTTTCTATTATGTATTGATATTTGATTACCACATTTAGAACATTGATATTTCTGCTGTTGTTCTTTAATAAATTTCTTGATTCCCATCTGGTCTATAAATATCAAATTATCCTTCACGCTCATCGCATAATTTTTTCTATAGCGGTCATCCATCCGATTTATTTGCTTACAAGGAAACTGATCGCAATCATAGCAAAAGGCAGCATCTCCTTTTGAAGAATGATTTATGCCAGTACATTTTTGAAATAGGTATTTACAAACCTCATTCCGCGGACGACAACCAATACACTGGCTGCGATTCAAATTATTGAGGTAGGAAAGATACCGGCTGCAGATGGCACAATTCATTCCGCACGGTGCGATCAATTCTTTTGATATTGGATTAGTTTTTGCCATTTTAGTGCCTAACAGATGAGCTTAGCGATGCCCTTTGATTACTCTTCGTTTCACTCAGGACAGGTTTGCGAAGACCGCCTGCTGCCTGGCGTAAGTTTCCAGGCTTCGGTCTTCCGTCATCCGTCCTCGGTCTGCCCCTGGCTGACAAGTGCAGCGGGGGTTAGGTTTCTCATTACTCTTGAAGCTTTTTTTGTGTAGCCAATACAAAACGAAAATGCCCGGTAATTTGACCTATTAGTGATCCATTTTCTTCTATTAAAAATGTTCTCTCGATCTCTTCACTATCCAAATGTTCAACTATATTCAACCCTCTCAGCTCTAAAAATGATTCTGTTTCATCTTCATCAATGGAAAACATGAGTTTCTCATCTGCATGTTGCTCCTTCATCGTTTGAGAAAATTCTTTTACGCCATAATAATCATTTATTTTTTCTTCTGAAATTGAAATAGTGTAATCAAATGCTATAGAACTTTCATGATTTGGAAGATGGCTGACGAAATCCAAGGTTGAATTGACTGATTCCGCATCGAGGTAATAGCTCACCCCTTCCCATACAAAGAGAGTTTTTTTATGGTCTTGAAATCCCGCTTTTTCTAGAACATCTTTCAATGAGTCTTTATTGAAATTTATTGGAACGAGAGTGACTTGTTGGGGGATGGCTATCTTTGCCTTTTTTAAACATTTCTTTTTTCTCTCTTGGGTTGGACCAATATCCAATTCAAATATTTCTGTCCCTTGATTTAACTCTGCAAAACGATACGCTCGTGTATCGTATCCTGCGCCAAGCAGTACAATTTGAGGTGTTTCGTTGTGTAAAGCATCATTGAATAGCCGATCAAAATAGGCTGTTCTAGCAATCATGTATTCATTCAACCCAGGCAAAAAGTCATTTAATTTTGCTTTGGTATTTGCTCGTATTTTTTTGAATTTTAGAAAAAATCTAAAGTGAGGGGGTAAAAAATATTCGGCCATATTGTCTGGTCCAAAATTCTCATTATTGAAGTCTATATTTGCAATGGTTCTACGCAAGGCAGCAAATAAGGCGGTTTCTGAAGGTTTTGGTTCTCCATCTTTATTTGTCATCTTTCCGACCTTCCTTTTTATTGGTTGATCTAATCAAAGCTGCATCCTAACGGATGAGCTCATTTGTCCTGAGCGAGCCCCGAGCGTAGCCAAGGGGGAGACGAAGGGTCGCGAAGCATCCTGAGTACAGCGAAGGGCACCCGCATCCGGGACAAAAGTCAGTAATCAGTATTTCTTTCCCAGTAAAACCGGTCGGAGGTGAAACCTCCCCCGGTCATCGGTCTCTTTCTCCCGGTCGTTCGCGCAGCGAACCATCCCGGCAGTCAGGTGGAGCGGAGGTTAGGTGCTTTGATCACTTCCAACATATTCATTGATCGGTTTCAAGCGAAAGCATGGAAAATACTTCACAGCTCTGGCTACACTGCCAGGATCCGCTAGACTCACACTTTCTCCCACCCACCGTGACTATATCTTCGCACTCCTTGGATTTATCTTCATGGCCTCTGTCAACCTTGCTGCGATTTCTTCGTCGCTAAGAGGTTCAGCGATGGCGTCAAAGCATTCTTGTCCGATCTGAACATGAACATGCGGATTTGCCTTAATATTGAGCCTCCAATCCGTTTTTCCCCCCCAACCTGCCATGATGATTGGATTACCCGTTCCTTGCTCGCGTTGATATTCAAGCGGCGTGTATCGCTGTTTCCCACTCTTTCGCCCGGTTGTAGTCAATAACAGGACGAAGCTGCTAAACAGAGGAAGGCCAATACGGTAAAAGAATATCGGTGTTTTGAACAGTCTCTTGAATATGGGGCCTGGATTGTCCTTTGGCACCAATCGTGTCATTATCAATTCTTCTGCCCTCAAAGAAAAGCGTTCAAGGAGGCTAAGGCTTTGTTTTCCCATATCGATTATCTCGACCAAAATATCTTGTTTCAAAGTGCCTACCGGATGAACTCACTCGCAGAAGGATCTAAGTATCAGTATCAGTCTACCCGGTCGGAAGCGAAGCGACCTCCGGTCTCCCGTCTTCCGTCTCTTTACCCCTGTCGTGAGCGCAGCGTCCATCTTGCTGTCTAGTGGAGCGGGAGTAAGGTGGCTCTTGGCGATTCTATTCTCAGCTTAAGGATTCAGTGAAGAATTTCAGCTATGAGAAATGTTATGCCAACAAGCAATCCAAAGAGGATCCAGCCAGCTCCAACAACTATGCCGAACCAGGAAAATATTTTTCCTTTTTTAGTTCCGCCCGTTTTCTTTATATCTTTAACCGCAAGAATACCCGTTAATAGCGTCACTATCACACAGAGATTTCGCACAGGCATTATTATTCCATCTGTGATGTTGATGATGCCCTCTGCGGTTTCTGCCGAGTTGTAAAATACAAATATTAACACAATACATATGAGGGCTATCATCCCACTAACAAAACTAACAATTGCCAGATGGTTTGTTTTATTAGAACTTTCCATTGATTATTCTCCTAAATAGATTTTTCATATCGAACTTGTGAATGGTGATGGCATTATACTTTTATTGTTTCAACTTGTCTTATTGTGACTGACAATCACATCGTTTATAGTTTCTGCATAACCCACATGATCCAAAGGCCAAACAATGATTATTAAAAAAAAAGCCTAACGGATGAGCTTCGCGAAGCATCCTGAGTACAGCGAAGGGCACCCGCAGCCCTTAATCAGTATAAAACAAAAAGTCTGCTGGTCTTGTTATTAAAGATTTAATGCCCATCCCATTATAATTGCCATCCAACCTGGCTGTCGGGTGGAGCGGGGGTTATAAAACATTATTCCGGTGGATATATGACAGGAATGAACTCAAAGCTGCGCAGCATATCGTTATCATAACAATCCTGGTTGGCTCCGCTGGCGCAAAAATGCAAGCTCTGGCCGAACATCCATGTGGCAGCTCTTGAGAACTCCACTGAATAATAATAGAGATAACCCCAGCGCACCACGCAGGTAGCGTCAGGATCTACATTAGGATCTTCATTACCACTGATTTTTACTTTTATTAATCCCCTGTCGCTCAGGGGAGTTTTTTCTGTTACATAATAGCAATCACCGTAATATTCGTCTACGAAAAACTCGAGATCATTTTCTGACATTATTGGTTTGATAGCAATTTCCCAGAGATCCAAAGGAAAATAATCTTCGTTTTCGAGGAGTTCCAGGGTAACTTTAACAATCTCACAATTCTCTCCCCTGGCGGGCTTAACCTCGAGGGACTCCTCCCGTTCTGAATATGGGAACTGAAGAGCTGTTTCTGTGGTGATGTAAATCCGATCTTCTCTTTCAATGACGGCAACTGGTAAAAAGCCTTCTTCTGGTAAATTTAACTCTGAACATTGAGCACCACTGCTCCAGATCGGGTTGGCTGGGATCTTGATTGAAAATCCCAAACGGTGATTTTTATATACATTCCAGTCTTCATTGATTGGGATTACTTCTGATTCCGGGACAGCTGTTGGTTTCACCTGTGTTGGGATGGGAGAATCGATAGGTGTCAAAGAAATGGTTTGGGTTGGATTGGGTTCAGGTAAAGTGTTTTGACAGGCACTGCAAAGGAAGAAGAGGGAGAATAGTAGAAGGGTAACGTTCTTTGTATCCACGAATTTACCTCCATGGAGTTAGCCGTATTCCTAATTGCTTTATAACGGATGAGCTCACCTGCTGCCAGGTGTTTCTGGTATTGATTATAGAACTGAAACCGATAAGGGGGAATAAAAGCGGGATAACAGTAAAAAACCGGCAGTCAGGTGGAGCGGGGGTTAAGCGGTCGAATTCTTACAATTAATAACAGTATCAAAACTTGATCAATCGCAACCAATCTATCCCAATATTAATCATCGCGTATGGCCTTCAACTGCAATAAGTTCATGTCGAACAGAAACTCGTGAGAATTGGCATCTTCCCCCCATTTGAATGTGAGCGTTTGGCCCGTGAGCCGTCCATCCGTCAAGAATGCGAGTTGATTTGGTGAGATGGGGCGGAGTTCATAGACGCGTGATACACCAAGGAAATCGGTGACTGACACAAATAATTTTTCATTTGATCCATAAATCCGGTAGTTGAATACTCCATAACCCGAATCAGCCATGTAGTGACCAATTAAAGCTTCCAAGGTTTTTGGATCATGATCAATGAATGTGGTCTCTTCTAACAGAATATCAACCACCTCAGTTACAAGCTCATAAACAGGTGCATCCCGATAGTTACTCAGGATAATGATTACCAGATCGAAGGAGGGTATAGGCCAGAATATAGCTCGGTATCCCATCCCGCCACCATCTCCTCCCCCAGATGAGAATTCAGACATCGAGCCGTTGATATAAACGGCTTTGTACCAGCTATACATATCGTCAATCGTGGTGTAGGTTGTTCCGGACCCAATGAAGTGGGATGGGTGATCGGCTGAGCTGCGAATGAACTCACCATCCACTTTCTCGTACCCTATTGCAATATCCTGAGAGGCTGTTTCCCAATCAGCTGTAGTCTGGTGCATTCCCGTGGGAGCGAAGAGTTTTGCCTCAAGGTACTCGTCAAAAGGTGTATCGTTCAGATTCTCAACTACTCTCGCCAGTATAGAGTAGCCTGCGTTGCTGTATCCGTATTGTTCTCCAGGCTCAAACTTCAACGGATAGCCTTCGAATTCTTTGATCAGAGCATTGATTGTGATGGGGGTCGAGAGTGATCCGTATTCATGATCGGGTACTTCATGAGGGTAATGGAAGAGTCCCGACCGATGGTGGAGGAGGTGGTCAATCGTGATCTTGTCACCATTGGGAAAACCGGGGAAATATTGCTCAACTGGGTCATTTAGTGAAATATGGTCTGCTTTAACTTCCATCATTACAGAGGCATAGGTGAAAAGTTTAGTAATTGATTGGATACTAAACTGTGTATCTGGGGTATTGGGAATTTGTTCTTCCCGATCCGTAAAACCATAGCCATTCCTAAAGAGAACTTGATCTCCTTTAGCGACTAGGATGGAGCCAGAAAACTCACCTGCATTGGTATAGCGAGTGAAAAGATCATCGATACGTTCTTCTGTGCTTGGCTGATCGGGGTTATGTTTGTCGACTGGTGAGCAGCTTGAAAGAACAAGGACCAAGCAAAAGATATTAATTACATTTTTCTTAACCATTTTTTACCTAGATAAAACTTTTTACCGCATAACGATTTCATTAGCCGATCCAGCGGGGATTTTCAATCCCGAATATTGTAATCTAGAACCTTCGAGTGCAATTTTCGCCACGCTCACCATCCCAGCCCCGCTGGGTCGGCTACATGGAGGGTTGGGTTGCACTTGTCTTATCATTCAGGAAGTAATATTTTCAGATCATCATTTGCAACTGTGTTGTAATATTCAATAATTGAGATTGGTCCTTTTGAGTAAACTTCAATCAATGCATCTCTGCCCTTAGTCTCATCAATTGTTTTGCACATATGGGCACCTGTTACGTAATATGCCCGTCCAATGACACCCTTATCCCAAGATAGTTTTTGTAATTCTTCATCAGATAATATGCCATATTGCGAAAGTACAGTATTCGTATCCGCAAACAACCTGTGAACTTCATCATTATATTCCAGCATTCGATAATCCCGCTCATCTTCTACTGGAAAGATTGGCAAAGCACAATACCCTACATATGTGCATATTCCTTCATTCACAATATTGTCCAGAATTTTATATAAACTTTCTTCAACTAATTCCTTTTCATTTTGTATTGTTAGATAATAACTGTAACCCACATGAAATATTTCATGAACAAGCAAATTCAATACATGTTCTGGATTACCTTTCCAATACTTCGAGGCCACATCGATTACAAGGTCTTCCATCGCAAACGCAAATGGTGGAACAAATGCTGTGAACTGCACTGTTACGCTCAAATCAACGCCATCCGGCAAAAATGAACAATCATGCGGCAATGCTTTCTCTAGAAACTCATCTTTTGCTGATAGTATCCGCTGGGCGACCTTCATTAATTCATGGTTTTCTCGTTCATCTAGCGATAAGTTTTTCCACCCTTCAATCTTCTCTCTCCATTCTTCGTATGGAATTTCATATTTGACATGTTCTGCCCATTTACGTGTCAATATCTGAGCTCGGTACTCAGCCCAAAATTTCTCTTCATTTTCAAGAACCCATTGGGGATCATTGACTATCTTCTCTAACGTGGTCGTATCAAATACAATCTTCGATTTCTCACATGTGCACATTGATGCTCCTTATGACTTTGATGTTCTAAATGTGATCTTTGATTTTCTGCAACCCAACATTTGCGTAACCTACCCAGCGGTTTGACTTCTAAACCCCGCACGACGAAAAGATTTTACGCGAGACCTAGCAGGCTGGAGCGTGGCGACAACCGGGTCAGCGTTAACGCGTGGTTGGGCGGCGTTTAGTACTATTTTCAAATCCTATTTTCCCATTCTTCCTGCAACATACCAAAATCGATCGCAGGAAAAGATCTTAAATTCGAGATGTATCAGGTGCTAGGCGGAATGATCTGGAAGCCAAGCTGATTAAAGTAGGAAGTTCCATCAAAAACAGTCCAGTCCTCGACGATTTTCCCTTCAGACAGGCGTACAAACCAGGCCTCTCGCCAAACTGCCTCTCGCTCGAAGTTAGCGTGGTTACCGCGATACTCCAGCAAACAAACAACCATATCCCCATCTGCGAGAATTTGCTTTATGGTGGCTTTTAAATCTGGAAATTCTTTCGTCATAAACTCCCGCAGATCCGACTTTGCCTGATCCTTGGGGGTATCGAAGCCCTTGAATAAATCTTTGGTCAATTCACCCTCGAGAGTCTGATTACCCCGACGTACTCCCACCTTGTATTTGTTGCCCCGATAACTCTGCAAAATACGCTGCTTTATATCCTCATAAGTGACCCAACGCTGGTGTTCATCCTCTGCCCAGAGCAGCTCGTCTCCCACCTGGAGCTTCCCCTCGGCAGGGCTGCCAGGGACAATGATTTCAATGATGTGCTTATTCCCTGAGCTGTCTACAGAAAAACCCATACCGACATATGGAGATCCTCGCGAGATGTAATCCTCGCTGATGTACTGGTCATATATATCGATTTTCTTTTGATTAACGACCTGCTCAACGATATCTTGGATTATCTCAACATTTGATTTCATCAGATCATGACCTCCTGCTGTGACTGCCATCTGTATATTGCTCAACTATTTTGGCTCTCTCGAAGCTTGACCATGCAACGCAGCCGCCCAACGGAATAGCTCACCCGCAGCCAGATTGTTTTTCCCGGTCTTCCGTTTTCGGTCCCCGGTCCGCCCCTGG
This sequence comes from Anaerolineales bacterium, assembly GCA_049644685.1. Lineage (GTDB taxonomy): Bacteria > Chloroflexota > Anaerolineae > Anaerolineales > UBA11858 > B10-G9. Next base: position 89,405 of record JBARSJ010000071.1, on the reverse strand, counting down.
CTGTCGGGTGGAGCGGGGGTTAGCCCGCATTCAGATAAAACGGGAGACCATTAAGGAAAAAGAAAACAGCGGTAAGAGAAGATTGTAAAACACCGGGGCACCAATAATTATGGGGAATGATACCCGATCAAGTGATGGTAGGTATACCCAATCAACATGGCGGTAAAGCCCTCCTGTTATCAATTATGGTAGTTTTCCAGTGTTCGTCAGGATCTCGGCACTGAGAAGGCGGTAGCCATCCGGCGTTTCCTCAAACGATGCGCGCAGGTGCACTTCGGCAAGGGTTTTAGAACCAAAGATAGTAAGTACGATATCAACGGGTTCTCCAGCGGCAAGGGCCTGGGCAACGATTTGGTTTTCGGTGTTGATCGGACCATAACTTGCATGCCCCTCGCCTCTAGACAAGCTTCTTTCAGGGTCGGTGTGAGATGCGATTATGTGCCCACTTATGACCTCCCCATTGATTGTCAAAGATTCCTTGATCTCCTGGTCCGGGGGGTCCCCTAAATACTCCCAACCAGAAAGGAAGCCCAGATACCGCACTTCGCTGAACTCTTGCCATGAGTATTCTGGGAAATCCGGGTCATCTGAGGCAAGGGATGGATCGCAAATTAACCAGAGTGAAATCAGGAAATCACCGGACCTGACAGTACCTCCGGCGAGAGCCGGTGCCTTGATTTGATCATTGACGCCTAATGGCAGGTGTGGGGTAAAGCTGCTACCACTTATGCAAGCGTGTTTCGACAGGGATACCCGCTCCAGGGGGAGATCCTGCTCAGCGTTTGAACAAGCGGTGATGAAGGGCAAACACACAAGCAAGGAAAAGAGGGAAATTATTCTGATCAGCTGACTGTTTGTAAGCATGAATTCCTCCTCCTATATTGGTCAGATATATGAGCTATTATGCTGGCTAACGGAAAAGCTCACCCGTCCTGAGAAGCCCTGAGAGTAGCGAATGGGCGTATCGAAGGTTCGGGTGGAGCGTGGGTTATGCGTAATCTCTCAGTTTAAGAATTTGTTTTCTCTTCATGTCCAGCAGATTCCTTGTGAGATGCCAAATAACTTGTGATAGTGAGAGGAATAGGAAGAATCAGATTCACGTAGAAGTAAACTTGATCAATTCCTATCAATTCACTCGTCCCCAGTACAAATAACTCATATATATGAATTCCAAATCCGAGGATACCCGCGATTACACCTGCTTGGAAATGTTGCCTTCTGAGGCAAAGATAAGATATTACTAAATAGAATGCCAGGGCTATCAAAGCACCACCATGCCAACTTGCGATTAACCAAAAAGCATTGACCACTGCGAGAGAAAGCAGTAATGTAATAGTAATAATGCCACTCGGTGAATATTTTTTCTCTTTCTTCATCGTAATATCAGTCATTGTAAAGATTTGCATTCCAAGCACTCGGATTTAGCATAACGGATGAGCTCACCCGCAGCCGGGTCTTCCTTTCCAGTTCTCTAACTCTGGGCGCCCTAACCGGCTGTCGGGTGAAGCGGGGGTTAGGCAGCTTTCAATAAATTATCCTTCTCGAAAATTAATGTGTAATGGAAGAAGTTCCCGACCTTTTCCTGTAGTCGGAAGCCGACCGAATGTGCATTTTTTTCGATCGAACCTGCGAGCGGATAATCAGGATCCATTAATAGTTCACTGAATGACAATGTGCCTTGCGGCGATAAAACCCGATAGAACTCTCTCATCGCTCTCTCTGGAGTGGGGATCTCACCAATCACAGTAATCATATAAACTGCATCGAAATAACCATCTTCGAAAGGAAGGTCAAATACATTCGCAACGCGAGCCTCTATATTCTTAATACCCTCAATTTGGGCTCTCTTCATAACTCGATCAATCATCTTCGGTTCGATATCTATTGTTATGACTTTTCCATTCTCCCCAACTCTACGGGCAGTTGCCATTGTATAGCTTCCATTTCCTGGACCTACTTCCAAAACTTTCATTCCTGGTTCAATCTTATGCCTGGTAGGGGTGTTATTTGGGGGCTGGATTCGCCGGCGAAGTGGATTGTCGATGATATTGGCAAAGAATTCGGGCATTGGAAACTTATAAAAGTGCCTGATGATTCGCACTATCGTATGCAGCACGATTAAGATGAGTGGGATCCCAAATATGACGTAGATTAGAATTCGTAGTATCTGTGACATACTTATCCCCGATCGAATGGCTGCCTAACGTTAATTATGTTTCACCTGCGGGATAACACATTAGGTTGTTATCCTACTATTGGTATGTAATATATTATTGTGTTATCGCGCAGTACAGTGTTTTCTCCTTGTTGAGTAGTATATAATCAAAGTATAGCATAACAGCAACTTTTCACAATCTAAGGGGGTTTGATGACCAAAAAGAAACTGCTTGACCAGGTACGGGATACCATCCGCCGAAAAAATTACGCCTACCGTACCGAACAGGCTTATTCCAGCTGGATCAGACGATTCATTCTCTTCCATGAAAAATGCCATCCCCGTAATCAGTATTCAGTAAGTAGTAAATAGTGAGGACCGGCTGGATACGCCGGAGGGAGAAAGGGTGTGAAATTGGGACTGAGCCCTTCGATACGCGCTCCTCTGTCGCGCTACTCAGGACAGGTGACTGGGGGACTGGGAGATGAAGGACAGTAATTAATAAATAGTGAGGATTGTTGGATTTTCAGAATTCCCGCCAGACCCACTCGCCGCCGATCATCGTCGCCGAGGGTCTTAACTCCCTCAATTCATCCTCAGAACAGCTGAAGGGGTCTTTTTCCAGCACAATCAAGTCAGCCCAGTATCCTGGTGCAAGGCTGCCTTGTTGACCGGATTTTCCCCCTGCGGCAGCCGGTCCAATTGTGTAAGCTTCCAGGGCTTTGCCAAGCGGAACACGCAGCTCCGGATGCCAGCCGTTCGGACCCGGGAATCCGTCGGCTTTCCGGCGGGTCACTGCGGCGTGAATGCTCCAGAATGGATTGGGGCTGTCTACCGGGGCATCCGATCCAAACACTACCCGTGCGCCCTGCTGAAACTGCAGCTGGGAAGCATAAGAATAAGAGGTCCTTTTCCCCCAGTATTTATCCGCCATCTCCATATCCGAAGTGGCATGGATCGGCTGCATGGAGGCAGTGATGTTTAGTCCAGCCAGGCGGGGAACATCTTCTGGATCAAGAAGCTGGAGGTGTTCAATCCGGTGCGGTAGGGGATTGATACCCTGTTCCCGTTCATAATCCCGAATTTTTTCCAGGGCATTCAGCACAGTCCGGTTTGCCTGGTCACCGATGGCATGGATTGCCAGGGAAAATCCGCCCAGCGCTGCCCTGATGCCCAATTCAAGCAGTTTATCTTCTGTTAACAGCGGCATGCCCCTGTTAGTGCTTGATCCTTGATAAGGTTCCAGCATGGCAGCTGTTTGCGGACCCAGAGCGCCATCCGCGAAATCCTTCACTCCCCCAATCCACAACCAATCGGTTCCGAATCCAGTTCTTAATCCCAGCTCAATAGCTGTTGGTAAATATTTTGCGGGGATGCTTTTTTGTACCCTGAGTTTAAGCTGCTCTCTGTCTGCCAGGTACTGCAGGGCATGATAACAAAGCTCGCGGTCAAAATCGTGAACTCCACTGATCCCCATTTTCCATAATTCTTCCTGGGCTTTCCGGATGCCTTCCGCGGCAGCTTCGACGCTCGGGGATGGGATGACTTTTTCAATCAGTTTAACTGCTTCTTCAAACAGAATTCCTGTAGGGCTTCCATTTTCATTCCTTAGCAGGGTTCCCCGAGGCGGATCAAGTGTCTGGGCCCCGATTCCGGCGATTTTAAGCGCTGCGGAATTAGCCCAGGATACATGAAGGGATTTACCGGTCAGGTAGACTGGGTTGTGAGGGGAAATTTGATCCAGTTCTGCTGCTGTGCCATAGCCATCGGACCAATAATTGTGATTCCAGCCGTGTCCTCGAATCCATTCGCCGGGCTGAGTAAGGGCAGCCCGTTCCGCGACTTTCTCCAGGCACTCCTCTTTGGTCCTGGTCTCACAATCAATATATTGAAGGCTCTCTGCATACTGCCTCAGATGCAGATGGGCATCGATCAATCCGGGCAGAACGATCCGTCCTCCAAGATCAAGGGAATTTTCGGAATCCAGAGGGTCTTCAGCGAGAACCCGTTCCACCTTTCCGCTGCGGCAGACCAGGGAAGAAACCAGCGGCTGCCGGGGATCCATGGTATAGATGCAGGCATTGGTCAGCTGGAAAGATTCCATCAGTTTTAATAATTGAGGGGAATAGCCAGGGTGTTAATTATTTCCGGAAGCGGTCGATCAAGGTATTGAATTCTTCATCCGAATAATAATGAATGGTAATGGTTCCCTTGCCGCTTTTACTCCGCGTCAGGCGGACTTTTGTTCCCAGCGAGGACTGCAATTCCTCTTCAAGAGATTTAAGCTCAGGTGACTTGGTGTCCTTTTTGGGAGGTTTGGGCTGCTTTTTACCCTTGAATTTATTAACCAGCGCTTCCGTCTGCCGCACATTTAGTTCTTGGGTCAGGATGGTCTGCAGGGCGGAACTCTGAGCTTTGATATTTGGCAGCGCCAGCAGCGCCCGGGCATGACCCATGCTGACCTGGTTTTTCCGCACTGCCTGCTGGACTACATCGGGCAGATCTAACAGACGTATAGTGTTGGTGACGGCAGTTCTGCTTTTGCCCACCCGTTTCGAAATTTCTTCATGGGAGAGGCCAAACTCAACCGAGAGGCTTTGGTAGGCGGATGCGGCTTCCAGAGGGTTGAGATCTGCTCGTTGGACATTTTCAATTAATGCCACCACTAGATGATCCTGGCTGTCCGCTTCCCGCAGGATGGCCGGCACGGTCGATAATCCAGCTAGTTTTGCTGCCCTTAAACGCCGTTCACCGGCAATCACGGCATATTTTTGATCTGATTTCACAGCTGGGTCTTGGGCTGATAAAACCAACGGCTGAATGATGCCGTGCTCCTTGATGGATGCGGCCAGTTCCTTTAATTTGTCTTCGTCAAAACCTCTCCGGGGTTGATGAGGATTGGCTGCGATCAACTCCAGCGGAACTTCCAGAACTCCGCCAAATTCGGATAAGATTTCCCCATCAGGATGGATAGGAATGAGTGCATCAAGGCCTTTTCCCAGGCCGGGTCGTTTGGCTGCCATATGTTTTTGAAGGTTTTTCCCTGGTTACATTGATTTATCTGAACTTTATTTTTATCTGAACTTATTATACCTCAGGAAGCTGGTGACCATCTCCCAGCAGAATTTCCTTTGCCAATTCTTGATAAGCATTGGCCCCGATTGAACCTGGAGAATAGAGAGAAATCGGGACGCCATAAGATGGCGCCTCAGCCAGACGGATGCTGCGGGGAACGATGGTGTTAAAGACTTGCTCCTCGAAATGTTTTTTCACTTCCAATACCACATCATTGGCCAGGTTGGTTCGGGCATCAAACATGGTCAGGATTACCCCGCGGATAATCAAGTCGGGAGAGATCACCCGGCGAACCCTCTCGATGGTCGTGACCAGGTCTCCCAAACCCTCCATTGCCAGGTATTCACACTGCACAGGAATCAGGATACCATTCACAGCGGCTACTATTCCATTCAGGGTGAGCAGTCCCAGTGAAGGAGGGCAGTCCACCAGGATATAATCGTATTCTTCTGCCAGGGGAAGTAGTTTTCTCTTTAATAAAGTTTCCCGGCCGACCTCATTCACCAGCTCAATTTCTGCTCCGGCCAGATCCGGGGAAGCCGGCAGGATAGAAAGCCTTAGTTTTGGATTGTGCAGGATATAATCCCGGATATTTTTTTCTTCCAGTATTGCTTCATAGGTTCCTCCCGCGGTATTTTTCTTGTCAATTCCCAGCGAGGAGGTGGCGTTAGCCTGCGGGTCAATGTCTACCAGCAGGACTTTTTTACCATAATAGGCTAAAAAAGCGCCCAGGTTGATCGTTGATGTCGTTTTACCGACACCGCCTTTTTGATTGGCAATTGTATAAATTAATCCCATATCTCAGTGAACCTCTTGAATGGATTGTATCTCTGCCGCTGTGGGAATTCCCTCGATCCCCGGTCGGGTGACAGAGATCGCTGCCAGCGCTGAAGCGGTTTGCGCAGATTCAAGCAGTTTTTTTCCCTTAAGCACATAATTTATCATAAATGCTGCCGCAAATATATCACCAGCTCCGGTTGGATCCACCTCATCCTTCGGCTTAACAGGGATGGAAATGGTCTTTTCCTGCCAAAAAATCTCTGCCCCGGTATTCCCCTTGGTGAGGACCAGCAGGGGAAAAAGAGAGCGAAGCGGATCGATTAATGACCGGTTGAATCCCAGATCCTCAATGCTCAGAAATGCGGCCGTGTTCTCTGCAAAGGAATTATTCATCTTGGGGAAAGGTGAAGGTTGAATTAATCCTTTCCGATCCCATTCTCTCAGCCAGCCCTGGAGAGAAAAGCACAGGGCTGCACCTGGAAAATTAAACCCGATTTCCAGGCTGATTTCGCGGGCAACCGGGCCCAGGTGAACAATTTTAGCTACCCGCCATTCTGCCGGGATTTGGTTCAAACCTAAAGGTTTGGCTCTCTCAAGAATGAATTGCTCCCTGCCGGAGGGAGTATAGTTGTTTTTGAAGGTTGTTGTCCTCTTCGCCCGCTGGTTGATAATCTGAATCCCGTTCAGCGGTTCAACCGGGGTTTCCTCATTATAAGAGGTGACCAGCCCCACATTCAAGCCCATTCTTTTTGCGAGTATCCCGCTGTATACGGCTGTGCCTCCCAGTCTGAACCCTTTTTCTATGATATCCCGGGTAATATGACCGACTATTAGATAATCAACGGCTGTCTTCCCCGGTTGGAGGTTCATGGTGGAATTATACCTGAAAGCGAAAATTCAGAAAAAAAAACTGGCACGGGGACTTATTCCCTGCCAGTTGGTTTTATTGTCCTGCCAAGTTTATTCAGCGGGATGAATGACGACTTTCCGGTAAGGTTCCTTGCCGACACTTTCTGTGTAAACTGAGGAATTGTCCTGAAGTTCTATGTGAGCAAATCGGCGTTCATTGGGCGGCATGGGTTCAAGCGCCTGTTCACGGTTTGTGTCCATTACCTGTTCGGCAACCCGGCTGGCTAACTGCCGGACCTGCATCTCTCGCCTTTCCCGGTATCCTTCCACGTCAATGCTGAGCGGGATTCCATGTTCAAGTTCCTTACCCAGGATTAATCGGGTGATGTACTGCAAGGCATTTAATGTTTTCGCCCGATGACCAATTAGAATGCTCAAATCATTTCCTGAGACATCAACCAGGATAGGTCGGAACGGCAATTTTTCGCTTTCTTCACCATACTTTGCGACAACCTTCGCCGTTAAATTCATTTTCTCAAGTAATTCTGAAACAATTTCTTCTGTAAGTCTTAAGGTTGAATCTTCCTCGGATGCTGGAGTCTGGGAAGGGCTTTCTTCTGCCTGCACTTCCTCAACATCGTTGAGAATGGAGATCCGGACCCGGGCCTGCCTGGCCCCTATCCCCAGGATCCCCTGTCCGCCTTCGTCCAGTACGGTTATCTCTACCGCTTCGCGTGGTAATCCTAAATCTTTTATTCCCTTTTCGATTGCTTCTTCTACAGTCTGAGCAATAACTTCGAGGGTTGCGCGATTGTTTTTCATAATACCTCATAGGTGCCATCATTCCATTTTAGGTATAACGGCTTAACTGTTATGACCTTGCTGGAAGTTTTGGCAGAATGTTCTTAAAATCCGCCTGACCAGTCAGAACGTATTGAGCGATGGTGGCGAGATTGGTTGCGATGAAATATAAAGCCAGCCCGGAGGCAAAAGTCAGCGCCAAGTATCCCATAAAGAAGGGCATATAAAGGCTCATTGCCTTGGTCATCTGGGCGCCCTGACCGCCAGCGTCAGCGGTTCCCTGTGTGGGCGGAGTGACCATCTTGGTCTGAATATATGATGTGATAACGACCAGGATTGCAAGTATCGGAACAGCAACTCCGAACATGGTCAGCCGTTCTGGTTCGCTGAGGTCCATCCACCAGAATTGACTGTGGATCGGAATCAAGTCAGCGCCATTGCTGATATGCTTGGAAAGATTAACCAGCTGGATTGGCGTCACTGCCAGGGCGCGGATGATTGCCTGGTAGAGTCCGATGATAACTGGAAATTGGACCAATAACGGCAGACAGGAACCAAAGGGGCTGATTCCCATCTCCTTGTAGATTTCCATTTGTTTTTGAGCCAGTGCTTCCTTGTCACCCTTGTATTTCTTCTGGATATCATTCCATTTTTTTGAACCTTGCAATTCCTGCATGGCTTTGCTGCTTTTCATCTGCTTGGCGGTTAGGGGATAGGTCACAACCCGGACCAAAACGGTGAAAATAATGATTGCCCAGCCGAAATTCTGACCGACAAAATCATAGATGAAAAGCAATACGGTAATCATTAAGGTAATAAAGGTATCCCACATATATTTTTTCCTGTTTGTTAGTTGTAAGAATCCAGGATCTGTTTTAGGTCCTCTTCTTATTCAGCCTGGGGATATTCCCAGATTTGGGTTCCATTCTGATTGAGCGCGATCAGGAAGAATTCCGCTTCTGAGGGAGCAAGCAGGATGATATCTCCGTTCGATGCAGGGCTGGAGTACAGTTTGCCTTCGATGGGCAGATTGCGCTGCACAACACCATCCGTACTGACAACCACCAGGCTGCTGGCATCGGTGGAAAAATAGATTTGTCCATCCTGTACCAGCGGAGCTGAAACTATACTTCCGCCGGGCTGCAGCTGCCAGAGCAGATTTCCTGTTTCCAATTCCAGGGCGTAAAAAGTGCCGGAAAGGTCACTGATATAAACCTGTTCCCCGTCAATCATCGGGCTTGCCCAGGCCCAATCTGAAGTATTATATCGCCATACAACCCTGTGGCTTTTCTCATCCAGGGCAACGATCTCATTGTTAAACGTGCTGACGATAACCAGTCCGCTTTCCTCCGATACTGCAGGTTGGCTGACTATGGGTCCGCCTAGATCCTCAGTTTTCCACAGAAGAGAACCTGTTTCTGGGCTGATGGCATAAAGGATGTGATCCATTGATGCCAGATAAATGCATCCACAGCTTTCAGACCAGGCAGGAGAAGCCCAAATTGGTTCTCCGGTTTCGAATGGCTCCCAGAGCGGGATTCCGTTTAAATCTACACCGTAGAGTTTGCTGTCAGATGATGGGGCGAATATTCCCCTCTCAGTGACCAGGGGAGCCGCGACGTAGCGGTTTTCAGCATTGGTAAACGACCAATTTTCTCTGCCTGTAGCTGGATCAATACTGTAAAGATTGCTGTCATAACTGGCAACAATCAACTGGGTCTCATTATCAGCAAACACAGGCGCCGCATAAAAATCTACGCCGGTTTCCGTTTCTACAGGGTATACCCATTGTTGTGCCCCGGTTTTCACATTGAGCGCATAAACCTGGGGACCATAAGAGAAATAAACGATATCCTCTTTGAGGGTGATCTCGGACCATCCAGTTGCTGCGACGCGCCGGCCTGTGCAGGCGCTCAACGAGATGACAATCAGGGCTAAGAGTAGGATTAGGAAATATTTTTTCATTGTTTTCATATTCACTTTCTGCTGGTTAATTTACGGAACAGGGTCAATTCCTCCTTGGGAAAAAGGATTGCAGCGAAGAATTCGCCAGCTCCCCATCAGCGCGCCCCGGAGTACTCCGTATTTGTAGATTGCCTGGTATGAATAATGTGAGCAGCTGGGGTAATACTTGCAGGTATTACCGGGCAAAGCTCTGGATAAGGTCTTCTGATAGAGAAGAATTAAAGCCAGAACTGGGAATCTAAATACCGTCCAGATTGTCAGCTCAAGATCTTTTAGGAGAGGATCCTGGGGTGAATGGTGCTGTTCGGCTTGTTTTATGCTGATCTCATTATTCATTGGTTTGAGTTAGAAATATTTCAGCTTTCCTGAAAAGAGATTCTAACGATTCTTTCGTTTCTCTGCAATTGGATTCCGTTAGCGGTTTCCTGGCAATTAAGACTACGTTATATCCGGGTTCAATATCCTGGATTAACTCTCTCAAAGCTGCCCGGATAATCCGTTTCGCTCTGTTTCGCTTGACTGCGTTTCCTACTGAAATCCCTGCTGTGACCGCAAATCGGGAGAGCGGGTGGTTCACTTTCTGAATTATCAAAATAAGAAGCGGGTGGGGATATGATTTTCCAGATCGCCGCACCCGCATGATCTCAATTGAACTTGTTAGGCGAAATCTCCGTTCCACAAGAATCTTATTTAATCAGAGTTAACTATTCCAGTTTGTTTTCTTAACGTGATTGTTTTTTGTATGCGCAAGTACATAACGGCCCTTTAATCGGCGCCGCTTTAGCACATTTTGTCCGCCTTTGCTGCTCATGCGAGACCGGAATCCATGGACCCGGGCCCGACGTCTTATTTTCGGTTGATATGTCCGTTTTGGCATCTTCTTGTAACTCCTTCAAAGTTCAAACTCAACTACCGACGAAACATTATACCGTGTGGGTAGAGTTTGGTCAAACTCCTTTGGGAAATGATTAAGGGATATTAATCCCCAATCTGAACCCCTTGAGAGGTATATCCAGGATCAATTGGAGTACTGGGAACTGACCTCAAGGGTGGTCATAAAGTATAATAATTTTATTACTTCACCCTTGATTAAAATCGATCCCAGAGAGACTATGTATAACAAAATACTAAATACCCTGTCGAATCATCAGCTCGTTGAAGTTCGGATTGGATTAAAATGGACATCTGTTGTGGTGGATAAAGGGGACCACCAACAGTGCGGGTTAGCTTCTACACTTTCCGGTGATCACGGTCATACCGGGGAGCCGACAATTCCCGATCCGGGAAATCTGGAAACTAACTCAGCTTTAACACTGGCAGGATGGATTGAGTCGGAAATCCCCTTGCGGCGAAGCATAGGATGCGCCGCTATTAATGCCTTGCTGCCCCGGGATCCATCATCATGGGTGGATCTGAATGCCGAAAGCGTAATTTTGGAGCACGGCAGGGGAAAGAATGCTGTTCTTATCGGGCATTTTCCTTTTGTGGATCAATTAAAAGAGGATTTGGGGGAGTTTACCGTGCTGGATCAGAGTCCTTCTGGAGATGATTTGCCTGCCAGCGCTGCCCCGGAAATACTTCCCAGGGCTGACCTGGTTGCCATCACCGGGATGACTTTTATCAACCATACCCTCCCCGAGTTATTATCTCTATGTAAACCTGAAGCGTATGTAATCGTTCTCGGTCCTTCAACACCGTTATCCCCTGTCCTTTATGAATTCGGAGCAAACCTGCTGGCAGGTTCTACGGTGGAAAATATTCCTGCAGTGTTAGCTGCCCTGGGGCAGGGAGGTAACTTCCGGCAGATTCATCAGGCAGGAGTTCGTTTAATTACTCAAATCCCATCTAGTGGCTAGGATATATAAGAGAAATCTAATGGAAGAGAAGAGGATTACCTTTAGTTCAATTGGAATTATCCACACTCCGTTTCAGGATTTATCCGGCATGCCCATTCAGCCCAGCGCGGCTGAAGGCGTAGAAGGCAAGGTGATTCTTGATCCAGCACTTCAGGAAGGTTTACAGGATCTGGAAGGATTCTCACATCTGATTTTGCTCTATTATTTTCATCAGGCAGGTGATCCCGAATTGCTCCTGAAGCCATTTCTGGAAGATATAGAACATGGTGTATTTGCGACGCGGGCACCCAGGCGGCCGAATGGCATTGGATTATCAATTGTAAAATTGCTGGAAATCAAGCAGAACATTCTCACCATTGCCAATGTGGATATCCTGGATGGGACCCCGCTGTTGGATATCAAACCTTATATTCCCTACTTTGATCAGCCGGAAGCAGATAGAGTGGGGTGGTTGGAAAAAAACAAAAGAAGAGTTGGGGGAAAATTATCAGATGATAGATTTGTTTAGCTAACCCAGGATTGATCTGGGAACAAACTTGGAAGCGGGAGCCCCACAACCCCGGAAGCGGTATCCTCAGAAGGATACCGCTTCCTTTGATATTGAGATCCCTCCCTTGATCGGTAGAGAAAGGAAACCATTCCCTCTCTCACCCGGTCATGAATGACCGGGCTAAAAACAACGCCCAATAAATTGGGCTAAACTAATACTCAGTCTATGATTGTAAGCCCAACGGGCGCAGTTTTTAGCCGGGGGATTTATCCCACGGAGTTTGTTTACAACGCTAGAGCAGGAGCCCCACAACCCTGGAAACGGTATCCTCAGAAGGATACCGCTTCCTTTAATCTTGGAATATCAGGGCAGTTGAGAAGATAAAGGCTGTTCTCCCCCGAAGATGGGTTCTACAGCTAGCTGCGATTCTAATCGCTTGCTTCTGGTGATCTGTCGAGTTTCTCCTCTGTCGGCCTTCCTACCCAGCGGACAGACACTGCGCCCAGGAGGAAGGGGATCCAGAAGATCACTCCCCGGTATGCTATGGTAATCACCAGCGCATCGCTGACCGGAATATACATTGAACGAAGGGCAAGGGTTAAGACGCCCTCCACGACACCCAAACCATAAGGGGTAGGGGAGACAATCAGGAATAAATAAGACAGACTCGTGCCCGCGATAAGGGTGCCTATGGATGCCGGCACTTGAAATGCTTTAAAGATCAGGAAAAAGATTAACAGCAGGAGTAATTTATTGGAGATTGCCAGAAGGAAGGGATAAATTAATTCCAGGGGGCGATTGCGCAGTTCATTAAGTCCACCTACCGCGTCATGGGCAATGGACCTTGCTCCTTCTTCGCTGAATTCTTTGCGGCGTCGTAATGGTTTCAAGAGGCGGTTTCCAGCTCTGGCTAACCAGGCCAGCGCATCAGCGAGCGCTTGTTCGGATTTAAACCCCAGATAGAGCAGCAAGCTCATGCCTGTGAACATAAGAAGTAAGATCACCGAAGCGGCAATCTCTGTTCCGCCAAGGATATTCCTGCGGAAGAGGACAATTAAACCCAGACTTAATAGCAGAAAAAATCCCAGATAATCAAAAATTACAAACAAAGCTCCTGCGACCAATGCCCTGGCGCCGGTTTTTCCCTTTTGCCTGGCATCAGCGATGAAAACAGACACCCCGCCAACCCCTCCGGAAGGTGCAACCACATTGATAAACGTGGCGGCGGCAGTCAGAATCAGCAGCTGACCTAAAGTTTCCTCGATTCCGATTACATGAAAAATTGTTTTATAGGATGCTGCCATATTGACAAGCCAGAGCAATACCAATAAGACAGATAGCAGAATAAAATGCCAATCTCCCCGCTGGAGGGTGGCTGTGATCTGTTCGATTTCGGTAAAATTGCTTGCTAAGAAGATCACTCCCAGCAGCAAGCCTACGGCGATGATGAAATTTCGCATGGGATGATTATAGCAGAAATCATTTGGGGGTAATTATGCCTGGTATTATTTATTGATGAGTCGATGGGGGAGATTTTTGTTATTTGGATTATCGCCGTCTTCCCCGTCCTCCGGAGACGATGGAAATCCAGTAGAGCAGCTGCATCACTGCCGTAAACAGGGAAGCAACGTAGGTTAACGCCGCTGCATTCAGGACATTATTAACTCCCCGCTCTTCTTCCGAGGAGGAGATAACCCCGCTGTCTCTCAGCAATTGTTTTGCCCGGGAGGAAGCATTTAATTCTACCGGGAGGGTTGCCAGGGCAAATATTGCGCCGCCAGAGAATGCAATAACACCCAGCCAGGCCAGGCCAATGGCGTTAATTAACAAACCAACCACAATCAAGATCCATCCCAATGTGGAACCGATGTTCACAGCCGGCACAAGGGTTGATCTTAAACGAAGTGGAAAATAATTTTCCTTGTCCTGCAGAGCATGCCCCAGTTCATGGGCAGCAATGGCGAGGGAAGCAACTGAATTGCCCTGGTAGACAGCAGGGGATAAACTGAGCAATTTTTTCCTGGGATCATAATGATCGGTCAGCTGACCCTGAATCTGCTGAATCTCAACATCATGCAGCCCTCCGATTGAAATTAATCTTTGAGTCGCTTGTTCGCCGGTCAGACGGGAGCTGGTAGGTATCTTGCCCCATTTATTGTAGGTGGATTTTACATACCACTGCGCTGCCAGCATGGCGATAATCGCCGGCGCCATGAACAACAGGTATTGTGGATTAAAGTAGAACATTGTTTCGTTTCCTGATTAATTAATCTATCATATCCAGCATTACTTCAATTGCTTTATCCAGCTGGGGATCCAGATCGGCCTCGAAATCTTCCTCGGTAAATTCTACCAGGAACCCTGGGGTGAGACCTGTTTCATGGATCTGTCTCTTGTCCGGGGTCAGCCAACGGGCAATAGTCACCCGGACCGCACCCTGGTTATTTCTCAGCTCAACCCAATTCTGGACCGAACCTTTGCCAAAGGTTATTGCGCCAACTAGAGGCCCCCGCTGATGGTCCTGGATTGCTCCGGCAACTATCTCTGATGCGGAAGCTGAACCTTCATTGACCAGTAAAACAAGAGGAATTTCGGTAGCAAGACCTCTCTTATGAGCGTGGAATTCTTCCATTTCCTCGTCAGTACCATAATCTTCATAGAGAATTACACCTTCGGCAATGAATTCAGATCCCACCTCTACAGCTGTTTGAAGGTATCCGCCCCCGTTATTTCGCAAGTCCACAATTAATCCAAGCGGGTTCTGTTCCAGCAATCCTTCCAAGTTTTCTCTGAGTTCAGATCGGGTATCAGCTCCGAAGGTCATGATCTGAACGTAGCCAATATTCTCTTCCAGCATTTTACTTTCAATGCTGGGGAGGATGATCTTTTCCCGGATAATGGGGACATCAAAAGGTTCCGGAGTTCCTTCGCGGCGGATGGTTAAAACAACTTTGGAACCGGTAGGACCAAGAACTTTCCTGATCACCAGAGAACCATCAATACCGGTCATATCTTCCCCGTCAATCATAATCACCTGGTCTCCGGGTAATAACCCGGCTTCTTCTGCTGGAGAATTAGGCATCGGACTGATGATGGTGAGGTACTCGCTCGTGGTATCAACCCAGGCACCAATTCCTTCATATTCTCCATTCATTGGAATATTGGCCTGCATATATTGGTCTGGATTCATATAGGAAGTATGCTGATCTCCCAATGAATCCAGCATGCCTGAAATTGCTCCTCTCATCAAGGTTGTATTGTCAACCGGTTGGTCAACGTATTGATCATGAATGATTTCCCAGGTCTCCCAAAAAGGAATAAACAATTCCTCAGTCGAGATAATGACGGAGGGATCAACTGTTGGGGCGTTATCAACAGCTTGTGTTGGCACAATCTGGGTTGATTTGGAAAACCAGGACAGGTCTGGTTTGGGTAATAAAATATTGCCGACAATCGCGCCAGCTGAGAAAGCGCTGGCAATGATGATCAACCCGCCTACTATTCCGAAAATGATCCAGGTTCTCTTTTTCATCCAATTTCCTCGCTATAAAGTTCCCCGGGAGATCTCCTAAACTTATTTTGTCATACCAAAAAGGTTATCACCGGGAGATTAATTCACTCTCAAAAGTATATCAAATAATTATTAAGATGCCCCAATCTTATTGAATCAAGTTAAGGATAAGATCTTACCCCAATTATTTCTATTCTGATCGTATGATAGGGAGGAATATTATATCCAGATCCAGGGGGCGATTCAGTTCATTTTCCAAAGTTGTAGCCAGGTCATTAACAGTCTCCTGGTCCAGCGGTTCTGTGGATCGAACTGTCGCACTGATCAACAGTTTGTCCCGGGACTGGGCCCTTTCGATATTGATGATGGACATATCTTCTGTGAGAGGGGATTCCAGCAAGACTCGCTCAATGGTCTGTTGTTCCCGGGTTTGTTTGATGATCCCGTTCATAATAATTGCCAGGGGAATGGTGATCATAAAGACCAGAAATAAAATTCCTGTCACACCTCTCTGGATTCGTTTTTTGGTCTCTGGTTCCAGATTCAGGGGATGAATACCCAGCAAGGTGAAGATGATTACACCGCCAAGACTGATGGTGACCAGGTTAGTGGTGAACAGCAGTAGAGCGCCGCCAGCTGCCGGCATGTTCCCATTTGCGAACCCCAAACCAACTACACCGAGAGGCGGCGCCAGGGCCGCGGCAATTGCTACGCCAGGTAAAGCTGCGCTGACATCTTTTCTGCTCACCGCATAAGCGCCGGCCATACCGGAAGCCAGGGCGATTAATAAATCCAAGAGAGTCGGTTGAGTTCGGGAGATGATTTCGGGTGTCATCTCCTTTAAGGGAGAAAGTAAACCGATTATGATCGCGACAATTATTGATGCCATTACGCCCTTGAAGACGGATTCCAGTGAGGCCCTGACCAACCGTCCTTCGCCAAGGATTATTCCCAGTGAAAACCCAAGTATGGGTGACATCAACGGGGCTACAAGCATAGCCCCGATGACAACTGCAGGGCTATTAAGCAGCAGTCCCAGGGTAGCGATGATTGAAGATAAAACAATCAGCACGAAATAATCTGAGCCGGGCTGCGCATCTTCAATCAGTTCCTCCCGGACCCCAAGCTGTTCTTCCGTTGTTAAGGTAGGAAAGAGGTTAAAGATCGCGGTCAGTGTTCTGCGAAAAAGGAATTCCCGGGCGCCGCTGTATCCTTTGACCATAATGGATGTGTTCGGCGCCTGGGCAGCAATTCTGAGGGGGATGCTTCCAAAAGCAAATTGGTCAAAGGATCCCTGCTCTGTGGCGCCGACAATGACTAGGTCGTAGCCTTCGGCTTCCTTAAGGATGCCATCCAGGACATTGTTGGCCATTACTACCTTTTTTTCAGGCGGTTGGTTGAAGGTCAGCCCCTCTAGGGTATCTTCAATAGTCTGCCGGTTTTCGTCCATCCGGCGGGGGGTAGCCCGGCCAACCTGGACATACAGTCCGGTTACAGCAGCCCCATAAATCTGAGAAAGTGTAGCTGCCAAGCGGGCTCCAATTGGAGCGTTGGGACCTCCGGCAGTAGGAACCAGGATGGACTTTATTTCCTGAGTATGGTCTCCCCTCACGATTAAAACATCACAGGGAGCATTTTTAATGACCGGGTCAATAACCGGTCCCAGCGAATTAGAGATAGAGCGGGTGTCACCGAGCCATCCGAGCAAAATCTGGTCGACCTGTTCCTCCCTTGCGGTATCCAGGATACCTTCCGAAACACTGCGCGATACGCGGGTCATGGTTTGAACCCGGAACTCCTCTTTTGTTGCCTGGTCTACCGCCCGGTCCAAAAGAGCATAGTCGGTTTCTGCCTGTGAACTGCCCTCGGAAAGGGGAACCTGGCCGGGCACAGTAATCACCCGCAGGGCGATGACTTTTCCTCCTTGCTGGCGGACAAGTGTGCCGGCTAAACGAAGTAAAGCTTCCGCGGTATCCGGATTAGCGATTGGGACTAGAACACGAACGCTCTGTTTGGTTTTCACTTCTTCCAAGGGTGATTTAAAAACTGTGACACCTTCTTTGGCTTTGATGCTGTGGTGCCGTCCGTATCCAATAAAAATGGCAAACCCGATCAAAAGCAGCAATCCAGCAGCAGGAAGGTATTCTGCCCAGGTCAGAATGAGCAGTAAATCAAAAACCAAAACCAGAGCTGGAATCCAGGGGTGAAGGGGAAGGTGAAAGGGAGCTGCGGTGATTTGTTTCCTTCTGGTGAGGGTGAAGTTAACCGCCATTAGCACGATCAGGTAGAGCAGCCCGCCCAGCTGGGCTAAATAATCCAGGGGGAAAAAAAGTGTCAGGGCAATCAGAATTGTGAAGACGGCAATTAGGAGTATCGGTGTGTTTGAGTGTTGGTTGGTTCGTTTAAGGGATTCAGGCCAAAATCCATCACTTGTCATAGCATACCCCTGGCGGGTCAGGAGAGTTATGATTCTGTTTAATGCCAGGGGGATAGCTGTAATGCTCAGGAATAATATTCCGACCCCGGCCCATTTTCCAGCGACCAGATCAGCCAACGCAGCCAGCGGCTGTCCCAGCGCAGCGGTGGATCCGGGAGGGAATACTCCACTGACAATACCGGCAATCAAGGCAGTGACTATACCGGCGAGTATGGGGGTAATAAACAAAGCTCTGGGAGCATTCGTAGTGCGTTTGGTAATTTCACCTTGCAAACCAGCCGTGATTTCCAGGCCGAGAAAAGAAATCAGCAGCAGATTAAATGAAACACTCCAATCAGGACTTGTTGGTTCCAGGTTATTTAAATTTATTTTTGGTAAAGCAGCCAGGCAGAAAACCAGGATTATAGCGAGGAGGAGCAGCAGCAGATAGCCATTCCTGTTCTTCCTGAGGGGTAGAAGTTTAATCCCGGCTGTGAGCAGGAGAATTCCGACTGCAAAGGGGAATTGCGGTAGACTGATACCAGCCAGGGTTTCAACCAGGGCAGTGCTTTGCCGGGCAAAACCCTGGATAAGGATCCCGCCAGCGGTAATTCCTGCCAGAAGCAGCGCCCAGCCGGTTAAAAATGCCAGCCAGTTTCCTTCCTCGCAGTCTTGAATAAGCCGATAAGCTCCGCCGGGTTGAGGAACGCTCATAGAAAGTTCAACGTACCCGAGCAGATTTCCTACTATGACTAATGAGGACAGCAGGATAATAACGGGGAGTGAAGCTCCGTCTGTGGTTATTAAATCACCCAGCAGGACAAGGACAGAGATTACCAGCATCACACCCAGGCTCATTGAGATAGCGCGCAAGAGGCTGATGCTGTAGCTGTATCGGATTTGCTGAGGATACTCTTTTTCGCTCATTGGTTTTTCCTCATCATTGGCAGGAATTGACCTGGCTCATTCCCGGGACCATAGCTGGGGCATTTTTTCTTTCATCTCATGGATTGACTGTAACTGAATATCAACCTGGTTGTTAGAACCGTTTTCCCCAACCAGCGAGGTATAAAACCCGAGTTCTTTGGCAGGTATCAGGTTTTGAACCAGGTCATCAAACATCACACATCTTTCAGGATCAATCACACCTGCTAGCTTCAGTGCAATCTGGTAGGCTTTTCGGTTAGGTTTAACTATAAAATTCAGCGCAAGAAGGTCCACAATCCCTGAAAAGAGATCGCTAATTCCCAGCTCATTCAGAACTCTGTCTGCATGGCGGCGATCCGCGTTAGTAAAGACCCATAAATCCTGGGGAAGGGTCTTCAGTAAGTCCCGCAGAATCGGGTCCGGTTCCAGGAAATCCTTCAAGGGGAGATCATGAACATATTTCAGATAGTCATCTGGCTCTACCTGATGGTGAATTCGGAGGCCTTCCAGTGTAGTTCCATAAGTGGTCCAATATTTGTCTCTTGTGGCAGGGATCTCAGCCTCAGGGATTCCAATTTTTTCCAGCATGAATTTGTAGATCCGGAGTCTGATTTGTTCCCATAGTCCGTTCGAGGCAGGATAAAGTGTCGCGTCAAGATCAAAAAAAAGGGTAGAAAAATGCATATCCGCATTATACCTGATCCTGATCCTGCAGGATGAACCGCGCGAATGATATCAAGCAAAACTGACTAAGAAATCGGGGAGATTTTTCCCCATTCATTGTCCCCACTCCGTTATAATATCTTCATGTCCATCCAAATATTGTCAGAAGAAGTTGCCTCACAAATTGCTGCCGGAGAGGTTGTGGAACGTCCCTCCTCAGTGGTGAAGGAATTAATCGAGAATGCGCTTGATGCCGGGGCAGATCAGATCACAATTCTGGTCCGCGAGGCAGGAAAACGCCTGATTGAAGTAGTGGACAATGGGGCGGGAATCCCGGCTGAGGAACTGACACTGGCTGTGCACCGTCACGCAACTAGCAAATTGCGAGATGCGGCGGATTTGTTCCGGGTCTCTACATTGGGTTTCCGCGGTGAAGCTTTAGCCTCGATTGGATCTGTCTCTCAGCTGTCACTGATATCCCGGGTCCAGCGTGAGGACCTGGGTGCCAGTATAAAAGTAGAGGGAGGAGAAATTAAACCATCCACTCAGCTGGGAATACCGCCCGGGACAACCGTTCGGGTAGAGCACCTGTTATACAATGTACCTGCGAGATTAAAATTCCTCAAGACCGATCGGACAGAGAAAAGGCATATCAATGATATTGTCAGCCGCTATGGGCTTGCAAACCCCGGGGTCCGTCTGAAACTTTATCAGGATGATGAGCTGGTATTTCAAACCAGCGGCAGTGGAGATCTCAGGGAAGTGATCACTGCGGTATACGGCGTTGGAACAGCCAGGCAGATGATAGAGGTTCTTTCCGAGGATGATCTGCTGGCGGTGAATGGATTTATCAGCCCTCCGGGATTAACGCGATCTAACCGGCGGGAAATCCTCTTCTTTGTCAACCAGCGCCCGGTCCAGGATCCTGCCCTGACAAAAGCCCTGACTCAGGCTTACCACACCTTATTAATGAAGGGCAGATATCCCATTTCGGTTCTCTTTCTGGAACTCCCAGCGGACAAGGTGGATGTCAATGTGCACCCAACCAAGGCAGAAGTGAGATTTGAGGATAAGGGGGAAATCTTTCGCGGCGTGGGGAGGGCGGTCAGACGGGCTTTGTTGGCCAACACTCCTGTTCCAGGGGCAGGTAATCTGGGGGGAGTCAGGTTATGGAGTGGTCCAGCGCCGGATCATCGGGATGTTCAGCGGCAGATAGACCCGGCCTGGGAGATGGCGAAAGATGATGGTTCTTTTGGCGCTTTAGTGGAACCCGGGCAGATCAGCGCAGGAATGGGAACACCAATTCTACGGCTGATCGGGCAAGTAGCCGCAACCTATCTGATAGCGGAAGGTCCCGATGGATTGTACCTGATTGACCAGCACGCTGCTCACGAAAGAATTTTATTCGAGAAATTTATCTCAATCAAAGATAAAAGCGTGCCTTCTCAGATTTTGCTCGATTCTGTGGTGGTTGAGTTATCCCCCAGCAGCGCAGATCTGGTGAATGAACATCTTGAATTGTTTGGGGAATTAGGATTTGACCTGGAAGGCTTTGGACCAGGCGCTTTTGTTATCCGGGCTGTACCAGCGCTGCTGCAGGGCACATCCCCTGAAGGAATCCTCAGAGCGGCAGTTGAAGATCTTGAGGAAGATGAAACCCCGCTTGAGAAAAATATCGAACAGAAAATTATTGCCAGGATCTGCAAAAGGGCTTCAGTAAAAGCCGGGCAGATCTTATCTCCTGAGGAGAGTAAACAATTGCTGCTGGATTTAGAAGCCTGCATATCTCCGCGGACATGTCCCCATGGACGTCCAACAATGATTCATTTGTCGGTTGATTTGCTGGAAAGGAAATTTGGCAGAACAGGTCCGAGATAATTTAAGGAAAAGGGACAGTTAAAAAACCAATCCTATCAAATCAAGAAACCCTTTAAGAATACCCGGACATTCATGTCCGGGCTAAGAACTGCGCCCCCGAACGGGGGCTTATTTTATATTGCAGTATCTCATCCAAGCCCTTCAGGGCGCTGCTTTTAGCCGGGTGATTTATCACCCGGTACACTTCAGGATTCAGGGCAAGCTTTCTACGACTTTAGTCGAAACTTTCTTCATGATAGCAAAGCAGAACAGGTCCGAGATAAAAGTAAAGGATCCCGGAGTTTTAGAAACTCCGGGATCCTCTAGGTCCCTTATTATTTTTCTACTTACGATAACTTATTGACAAATATCTCTGGAAGGTCGTGGCATTCCCCGCAACCCAGCTGTGGTTCCTGAACGTCCTGATGTGTTTTTGTACAGTAGGCTTTAACTTGAATCTGTTGGGGAAGAAAGGGTAAAGGCCGTTTGAGTTCAGGTTTCAGCTCCATGTGTTCACAGGAATTTGCCCGTAATATCTCCGGGATAGGACAGTTTACACACAATTTTGCCTGCCAGGTCAGGGGAGGATTTGATGAGCCAAGAAGCCGGCATTCTTCATGGTTTTTTCCACGGTGATAATCCCCAAAAAAATAGCCGCATTCAATTCCAGCAGGAGTTTTCATACCCGGGTGACGTATTCTCCGCTCCTGGTATCGATCCGGATGGTATCTCCCTCTTCGACGAAGTTCGGCACATCTACTTCCAGACCGGTTGAGGTTGTCACAGATTTGGTAACACTGGTGGCAGTATTTCCCCGAATGGAGGGATCAGCCCGCAAAACCTGCTGATCTACTGTAGTTGGCAGATCAATATCCAGGGGGGCGCCCTCAAAAAAGGTTAATTTCACTTCCATTTCGTCAGTAAGGAATTTGGTCGTGTCTCCCAGAATATCACCCCGGAGAGCTGGCTGTTCATAAGTTTCAACATCCATGAAGAAGTACATTTCCCCATCGTTGTACATGTACTTCGCATTCCTGAAGGTGAGACGTATATCCTGAACTGAATCCCCGGAGTTAAATTTTTTCTTCAGACGTGTGCCTGTACGAAGATCTCTTACATCTACCCGGATAGTAGCTTTTCCCCGGCCGGGTTTATGATGATCATACTCAAGTACTTTATAAATATGTCCATCTAATTCAAATGTCACGCCTTTTCTTAATTCGTTAACATCAATCATTATTACCCTTATTGTCCAAAGTTGACCATAAATCTGCCTCGTGATTATATTCTACAGTCAAACTGGTGACAAGGGAGAGAAGGTGCCCCGTTTTTTTCTTTATTAAGCTCAGATTTCGCTAATTTCGACTGGAAATCATTCTGAATCTGCCCTCTGAGGCAAACCTGGTAAGTAAGTGTAATCCCTCCCAAATTATGGTAAACTTACAGTTGATTAGAAAGGGATTTGACAATGGCGGACAAAAAACGGATCATTTGCATTGAGGATGAACCAGAGACCACAAATCTGATGAAGTTGATTCTGGCCAGAGAGGGGTATGAAGTCCTGGGAGCAAATGGCGGTGAAGAAGGTCTGGCTTTGGTTAATGAAGAACCTCCTGATCTGATCCTGCTGGATCTAATGATGCCGGAAATGGATGGAACACAGGTGTTTCAACGCTTAAAAGAAAACGAAAAAACACGGGATATCCCGGTCATCGTTGTTACGGCAAAAGTCCAGAGCATTGATATTGTATTATGGCGGCAGGTAGCAAAAGTGGATGACTATATCACAAAACCTTTCCGCCCAGAAGAATTGGCTGAACGAGTGAAGTACGTGCTCTCTCAAACAGGGGAATAAACTTCCCTGGTTCCAGCAACTATTCATCATGATGAAAGTAAATGTCATTAATAAAACCCGAAGTTTGGAGAAACCGCTTCGAGTAAAAAATTGTGACACATTTTTCTGCCGCTTACGGGGTTTAATGTTCCGGAAGGAATTGGATTCAGCTGATGGATTACTGCTTGTCCAAAAGAATGAAAGCCGGGGCAATGCTGCCATTCACATGTTTTTTGTGGGAATGGATCTGGGTGTTATCTGGTTGAACAACAACCGGGAGATTGTCGATATTCAACTGGCGGAAAGCTGGAAACCAATGTATACCCCAAAGCACCCTGCCCGATATGTGCTGGAAATCACCCCGGATAGGATCCCCGATTTTAATCTAGGAGATAAACTGGACTTTGAAAAAAATTATCAAGATTAGTGTTCTTTTGGTGTTGACCTTCAGTCTGTTTAATCCTGTGTTTGCCAGGGAAAACCAGGCCGGAGGACCAACCTATATTGTCCAGGCTGGAGATACGCTGTGGACTATTGCCAGAAATCTTCATATCTCTTATGACGAACTCCTGGCTGCCAATCAGTTAACCGGTGAGAGTTCCATTATCCCCGGTAAAGTGTTGGAAATACCCGGACTGGAAGATGTTTCTGGTGTGCTTTCAATAGTTAAGGTAGAGTATGGGGAATCTTTACAGAGCATCAGCCGGCGTTATGATGTTCCGCTGGATGCTTTGGTTAAATTGAACCGGTTAACCAGCCCGATGGAACTTTATGTTGGAGTATCCACGGTGCTGGTGGCAGAAACTGAAACCCTTGACCAGGCAGGAAAGCGGGTCTCACTCGCGCCTGAACAATCTTCCCTTGAATTGGCTGTGATTGAAAACCTCAATCCCTGGGACCTGATAATCACCAATGATCAGGGTGGAGAATGGGACCTGATCCCCGGAGAGGTGCTCTACGTTCAGGGTACAGACTCCTCTGGACCAGGTGCATTTCCGGAAGAGATACAGAGTGTAACTTACACACCCAATCGCTTTATTCAGGGGCATACTTCTGTATTTAAAGTAAAGGCTCCCGAAGGCACAATTATCCAGGGATACCTGGGTGAATATCCGCTTTCTTTCTTCTCAGAAACCGGGGTGAACTACCTGGCACTGCAGGGTTTACATGCCAAAGAAAACCTGGGTTTAAAACCGCTCTCCGTTTTTGGGACACTGCCGGATGGTACACCATTTGCCCATACTCAAATGGTGCAGATTAGAAGCGGGGAATATCCCTACGAGGAAATCTTAAATGTGCCTTCGAAAACTATTGGTGTGGATCTCACCGATGAGGAAACCGAGTTTTTGGAGGAGTTCGCCGACCAGGCGACTGGTAATAAATTCTGGGAAGGAGATTTCCTGAGTCCGGTTCCGGTGGAACTGAGCAAATGCTGGGTGTCCTTTTTTGGCAACCGCCGCTCCTACAACGGCAGTGGTTTCTTTTATTTCCATTCAGGGTTGGATTTTTGCGGGGCGATGGGAGGAAATATACTGGCGCCTGCGCCTGGAAAGGTTGTCTACACTGGCAACCTGCTGATCCACGGCAATACGACTATGATTAACCATGGGTGGGGGGTATATACTCTTTATGCTCATCAATCCGAATTCCTGGTTCAGAAGGGGGATCGTGTGAAAACCGGGGATCTGGTAGGGAGAGTAGGATCAACCGGCAGATCCAGTGGTCCGCACCTGCATTGGGAAGTTTGGGTGGGCGGTATTCAAGTTGATCCGATGGATTGGCTGGTTGATAGTTATCCTTGAAAAACGGCTGCCATCAGGTTCTGGGGGGATTCGCTCTCTTCAAAGGTTGTCTGGCAGAGAGAGTAGAGTATAATATACAGGCTTGAAATCTAAATGTTTTCAGGTCATTATTTTTTCCATTTGTTTGAGGCAGATTTATGGTTACAGCAGTATTATCCCTCCGAGAGAATTACTGGGAGGAATATGAGTTGGAAGAAGAAGATATTACATACCTCTATGAGTATCTTCTGGAAAATGAAACACCATTGACTTCAGAACAGCTCATGCCTATTTTGATTGCCCAGAGGATATCCAGGGAGAAAATCCACCTGGAAAAGAAACGTCTGGATGGGAACGATATCTTTTATCCGAAAGATCAATATGAAGTGGGTAATAAGCTGGTTTTCCCCGCATTTGAGTGGCAAAAAGGTGAAGTAGTTGGTCTGCGGTCCGGCGAAAATCCCGCTGTTGGTCAATTCAGCGTTATTAAGGTTGAATTTGATGGGGGAGAACAGCATGAATTCGCTTCGGGCCTTGATGATCATCTCCTGAATATTCCCCCGGAAGCTGCCGAGGCAGATTCGTTAAATACGGAAACAGTGGCTGCTGAATACAGTGACTTGCTTGTGGACCAAATTGAGCTGGGACTATCAGACTCTGAGGATTTTGTTCAGATCGCGGGACGTTGGTTCCTACAGGCATTGCTGGTCGATGTGAATGCAGGGCATTTGAATCTGGCAGAAGCTGTCCTGGATATGAACCGGGGTGGTCCTCTTTCTACTGCTGATCTGGTAAAACAAATAGATTTGCCCGCAGATGTTAATTCAAATTTAATCGATTTTTCTCTCGACCATGCACTGCAGGAAGACCCCCGGTTTGACGAAGTGGGGCCAGCGGGAATTGTTGCCTGGTATTTGAAATCACTGGAACCAGAGAGTGTTCAGGAAACACCAGTGTTCCTGCGGTATATGCCGATTGAGTATGATCCTGACTCGTTAACTGAGGAAATGCTCTCTTTGGAGAAATCTCTCGATGATGAGTTAACTCCCTGGAAAGCTCACCGCTTGAAAGCGGAGAAGAATGTTGAAGTCCGATTAATTTTTCCCCATTGGCGGGCGGGTACGCTTCCTTTATCCGAGCGGGTACTGCCGTTATTTCCAACCGCCTATGAAGCTCCCCGGATCCGCTTTACCCTGATTGATGGAAATACCGGAGAACGATTTCCTGGCTGGGTAGTTCGAAATGAGCGTTATGTTTCGGGATTAAAGGGATGGTACGAAAAGAACGGGTTGATTCCGGGAGGTATCGTCTATATCAAATCCGGAAAAGAACCCGGGGAAGTGATCGTTGAAACTAAAAGATCCCGGTCAACTAAGGAATGGATGCGGACGATCCTGGTTGGATCTGATGGGGAATTGGTTTTTGCCACCCTGAAGCAAATTGTTTCCTCAGATTATAATGAAAGGATGGCGATAATCGTCCCGGATATTGACCCAGTCGATCTGGTCTGGGAAAAAAACCAGAATGATCCGCCGCCATTTGAGCAAATAGTAGTGGATTCTGTGCGTGAATTGACAAAACTTAACCCTCAGGGACATGTCCATGTGACCGAATTGTACGCGGCTGTCAATACTGTCCGCCGCTGCCCGCCGGGACCGTTGATGTCCTTGTTGGAAAGCCGACCCTGGTTTGTCCATGTGGGAGATTTGCATTTCAGGTTTGATGATTCTGAAAGGAAATAATTTAAACCAGATCTGGAGGAAGGAGAGAAGTGGTGTCAAAACCTAAGTTATCGAGTATGTTGAAACCTACGGTTGAAACACCGTTTCAAATAGACTTCGATTGGTGGAAAGAAACTGACCGTTCCTGGCGGGTTCATTTGCGGAGCTGCCTCTGTGAAGAACACCAGAAGATGTACGCGGACCTCTCCGGAGATGAGGAAGTAGATTGGATAGATCCTGATACTGCGGAAGTACAATCTGTGGATGGATTGCAGCATACCTTGATTTCCCATTGCGCGCGGGAAGATCAGTTCATTACTGAGCACACAACACTCACCGAATCCTTATTCCGGCTTTTCCTCTCCAATGGCAACCAGCCCTTATCTCCAAATGAGCTGGCAGAAGTGCTTGATCGTCAACCTCAGAAAATTTTACAGACAATTTCCGGTCCGCGGGTTTATAAAGGGATCCGGCCCGCCCCTGGAAATTAAGGGCCGGTTGTACAGCTGGACAAAATGCCCTCGTAGCTCAATGGATAGAGCACCGGACTTCTAATCCGACGGCTGCAGGTTCGAATCCTGCCGAGGGCGCTAGAAACGCCAGGATTAGTCCTAAAGCTTTCTTTGCCTTGAATGTGGGGAAAAGGAGGCTTTTTATTTTGGTTGAGCAAAACATCAGCCAATATAAAGTCAGTCCTGTTGATAGATGGAACATATCTTGTTTGCTGAATTGAATAAAGTCAATTAATTTGCTATATTGAAGGTATTCCCCTTATTAGCAGGGAACCCTCTTCTTATCAAATGAGGTTAGAATCCTCACAGAATAAAGGAGTGTAAGATGGACAAAATTCGAAGTTGGCCTCGATGGCTTCAGCTAGGGTTTCTCTCTGTAGTTGCTGCGGGGATATTGTATCTAGTTGGATTTCTTATTAAACCCCTCTCCATCCTCTCTTTTGGGATTGTGGCTCCCAGCATTATTAGCATGTCACTATCACCAGTCCTGCCAGAGTCAATCTTTCTATTTATTGCTATTCATCTTGGATACTGGTTCCTTGTCGGCGCGCTCCTGGGAAGAGTTATTAAAAGCTTAGGTCTGGCTACAATAATTTGGTTAGTAATCCAAATTTTCGGGGGGATAATTGCTATCTTTTTGTTAGGTGGTATTTTGCACTGACCAACTAAACAAACCCAGATAGTTGATGAACGGATGGAGGAATGGTATGCTAGTCTATATCATCTGCGGAATTGTTGGAAATCCCACTTTTATGGTTGATCTTTTATCTCTGTTTGCTCCGACCCCAAACAGGAGATAGATAAGATAGTTGAGCATGAGTTAAATTTTCTTGTGCAAGAAAATTTATCCCACCGCAAATCACAAGCAGAGGTTTTATGACTACAAAAATGGCAGGTTATATAATCGAAAATGGTGTCTACAAGGTTTACTATTATATTGGTCGAACAAAATATTATTACTCTGGTTACACCAGCCGTGAAGAGATGGAGAAAGCTCACCCTGAACTTATTGGAAGGGAAGAAGGGGATTAATTAAAGATGTCCCCGAATTTGAAAAGGATATTGTAACTACCTGCTTTTATTGAGAGCACCATCCCCTTGTCTGGATTGAGCACCATCTTCTCTGATGGAACACCCAATCTGTCAAAAAAGCATTTTTTCTCAGTCGCTGGGAGGAATTTGGAGCGAAGTTCTTATTTCTCGAAAGTTAATTAATCATGAGGGATAAATAAGCTTGAAGCGATATTGAATATGTCTCTTTGTTTTTTTGTGTCAGACCTGCATGGTCATCTGAACCGTTATCAAGTCCTTTTTTCGAAGATCCTGGAAGAAAAACCCGCAGCTGTTTTTCTTGGAGGAGATCTGCTGCCGTCTTTTGGAAATATGAGGGAAGGTAATTTCATCCAGGATTATTTATTCCCGGAGTTTATGAAATTAAAAGTCAGACTGGGGGGTGATTATCCCCGTGTTTTCCTGATTCTTGGCAACGACGACAGCCGGAGCAGCGAAGAAGATTTAATTTCTTACATGATGAAAGAGGGTGTTTGGGAATACATCCATAATCAATCAGCTCAATTTGGTTCCTACACTGTTTTCGGTTATGCATATGTTCCCCCAACACCTTTCATGAATAAGGATTGGGAACGGTATGATGTGTCCAGATATGTCGATCCAGGCTGTATTCCCCCTGATGAAGGATGGCATTCAGTTGAACAAGCAGAAAACATCATCCAGTATGCGACAATTAAACAGGATCTGGAGGATATTATTAGGGAGAATAATTTATCAAATTCGATATTTCTCTTCCACACTCCACCTTACCAAACAAAATTGGACCGAGCTGGATTGGATGGCAAAATGATTGACCATGTGCCCGTTGACCTGCATGTGGGCAGTATTGCTGTCAAAGACTTGATAATGGATCACCAGCCTCTTCTTACCCTGCACGGTCATGTTCATGAGTCAACCAGGATAACTGGCTCCTGGAAAGAGCAGATCGGAAAGACTTTTATCTATTCAGCTGCTCACGATGGACCTGAGTTGGCATTGGTCCGGTTTGATCCGGATAAACCCCAGAATGCTGTGCGCGAATTATACTGAACCCTGATATTATTCCCCCAATTCTCCCCTAATAAAAGCCCTTATTTATTCAAAGCTGTGCCAACAGATAGAGGCATTGCAGGATCTGAAATTGCTCCAATTTTCACTGCATAACTGCTGCGGTTTTTAATTTCCTCATCTGTGATGATAACAATATCCAACAAACCGCTTGTTTTATAACCCGTTCTTAATTGGTTAATATGGCTGAGACTCAGGCTCCATCCTTCCAGCCAAACTCGCAATTCTTTTTCTTGGGTATCATTCCCGTCAAAATGGATTAATAAATCGATGTCACTTTTTGGACCGGAGGTGGCATTTTTTGTACTTCCGAATACGTAAAAACCCTTAACGCCAAATCTGTCCGGATCGATCATCGAGGCAATTGTTTCTGCGCTTTTTAATCGCCAGCGCCAATGATCTTCCCGGGAATCCATTTGCGGGATGGATTTTAATCCGCTTTGGATTTCACTTAATTCATCTTCCTCTGTGAGTATGGCGATTGCCTTGTTTTTCTCAGCGTTCATCAGAACTTGCAGTACCTGCCCATTCGAAGTATTTTTCACATCAATCACCTTGATAATTTTCTCCAGATGGGCAAAGTCTGGCAATATATCCTTGATTGTATTTTTTGATTCCAATAAGTATTCAGAATTAAAGATGATGCCATAATCATCAGGATAGATGGGGATATAACGAATCGAGGATTCGACAAGGTCCTGGAAAAAATGGGTGCCGAATGAGAGATCAGGGGTATAATCACCCCGTTTTTGGGCTACTTCTATTAACGCTGCTGTATTATTGATATCGGAATAAGTAACACTGACGCCAAGTTTGATATCACCCCTGCTTCCCCAACGTCCAGGGCCCATCAAGATGAATTTCCTTTTTGAGAGGATTTTGTTTAACATGCTAACCGCACGGCCTACATCTAACATATCCTGTCGTGTCGGAAGTTGACTGTATTGTTCCGGATCGACATAGACGATATGGTTAATATTGGGGATCATTCCATTGGATATATAGCGGTCGGCAGTGAATATTACCCGTTCTCCAGGTATATCAGTCGGGATATCAGCTGGAATATTTTCTACACCGTAACTCTGGGAACGGCATTGCAGCAGGTAAAAATCGTCCCCATCACAGGCAAATTCAATATCTATGGGATGGTTCAGTTTATCCTCTAGTTCATTTAACACTCCCTGTAATAAATTTAGAAAAGGAGAGTTAGAAAACAAGCCATCAAATGTAAATGTCAATTTATCTTTTTCAAAATCAGGTCCCAGACCGGTGGGGATTTGGGCCTGGTCTTGAGTAATGACGGAAACCAGCTGCTTGATATTTGGGTACTCGTCCCCACAATCTTTAAGTAATTTTTGTATTTCTACTGTCTCAAAAATGTTTTTTTCTAAATTGATTACATCGATCTTCTTGGGAGAATAGCGGACAATTTCATCCAATGAGGTATTTACACGCAATCCGGGTTGGCCAGGAGCAGCCAGGATTGGATAATCATCACTCAGCCGATCCACCGCGCGGGTTCCTAATCCGGGGACAATCCGGACCAATCCATCCTCCTTCTTGATCCGGCTGGACCACCGGAACTCATTTTGACTGAAAGCGACTCCGGCAAAGGTAGGGAAATAATAGGGACCGATTTTTCTCCCAACTACTTCCTGGATCAGGATTCCCATTTCTTCGTGATGGTCGATTAATTTATGTTCGTGCCTGTATTCTATAGGGTCCGGGCCGTACATGGATGCATAAACTTCAGCAATTGCGTCCATGAGGCTTTTTAACCGCTCTTCTTTGGTTCCCTGATTGGCAACAAACAGACTTTTATACTTGCCAGCAAAGGACATCCCAACCTGGTCTTCTAATAAGCTCGAACTGCGAACAATGAGGGGGACATCCCCGAAATCATCCAGAGCCATGGATAAACCTTTGACAATTTCAGGTGGGAGAGGTGATGTTTTAAAGACGTGGATTATATAAGGGTATTCCTGGCGGATTTCCCCGATATTCAAGTATTTATGTTCGATGATCTCTTCAAGGTTATTATGCTCGATATATGAAAACATTGCGTCAGATATGATGTACCAGGTTTTGGGCATTTTTACCTGCTGCAGTAAACCCTGGCCAAAAACTGACTTTTTGATTATCTCCATTGCCAGGAAGATTCCAGCGCTCTTCCCTCCTAATTTTCCGTAGCTCCCAGGCTGGAAAATTATATGTGACGATAACTTGATAAAATCCTCAATATTAACATGGCGTTTTGCGGTATCAATGAAATTTTTTTGCCCACTAAGCAGTCGGCGGATGAGAGAAACTCGAACGCTCCGCTCTCTGGCAGCAGACAACTCTAAACCCTGGGTGGAGAGATGTTGGTAGCGGTCAAGAGCGTTAATAATTTCAGGTATCGAAGAGCCCGGCTGGACGAGTGTATTTATCAAGAAACCGGATTGATCTTCCCTGATCCACTGCTGGATATTGGTTAATATAACGTCTTCATCCAGGTTCTTCCCGGCTAGTTTAAATACTTCATCGATAGCGCTAATGACATCTTCATCTGATTTGAATTGATAGGGAAAATTCGCTTCGAGCAGTTCTCTGTCTTCCTGGTAAGCAGAACTGAATAATCCCAGCAGTTCTGCGGCTTCTTTTATCCCGCTCCCGCAGAGATGGTGGACCATTTTTCTAGCTATGGTTATAAGCAAATTAGGATCAGTCTTTTCCAGAAGACTGAGGATCACCCTCCAACCGGCTTTGGTTTCAATGTCGGGTTTGCTTTTTCTTTCAAACACATCCTGCAGGCGTTGGTTTAAAAGAAAGTTTCCCACTTGATCAGCGATGGTGTTAATCAATCTGCGCTCTTCTCTGAGAAATGGTCCTTCATCCAACTCTGGTTTTTTTTCTGTGTAGTAGACACTGATTGTTCCAGCTACTTGATCCTGGACAATTACGTCCGAGTGCTGTCCCCAGGGTGTTTTAACAAAATCTGATGACCGGAAAACCATATCCCCAAAAGTGATTTCTGATTGGCAGATTTCAGGATACTGCCAACCGGGAGGAAGCACAGTGATGATTCTATTGAGGGCATCCTCAGTTTTGATGCCGGGTTTGCCCAGGGTTTCTTGAACTTCATATAAGCAATTAAGCTCTTTTGCTCTTTCCCTGAGTTCTTCAACTAATCGGTTAACAGGTTTTTCAAAGTTTTCAGTCATTTTCTACTCGCGATTTTAATATTATTCCACGTCCGCTTCTACCATCAATTTTAACGTATAAAGGGGCAGAAAGCCGCACATGACGTACAAATTGAGTGGTTTGAATTTCTTCCTGAAGGGCCAGCCAATCCCAGTCCAGCTGATGTTTTCCAGATGCGGGGACAGAGATATAGCTGACACCAAGGCTGGTCATGTTATGAAAGAAATGAGATCCCTGACTCATTTCAACCTTGAATCCTTCTTGAAAAGTCTCAACAATCACCCTGGCTCCAGATATTTGCCCCCAGTTGGCAGGGATGCCTAACCAGGGATCGGAACTTCCCAGCCGACCAAAAACGATTAATAAATATGATTTCCCACTAGCGAGCAGAGAATCGTTAATATCTTCAAGTTCATCAGCAATCTGGCGGGTGTTTTCAAGTTCAAATTTATCAGGGATGACATAGATGATATCCTGGATATCATCTATTAATCCGTTTCCCAATACATTCTCAGATGCTACAAGGGCATTTGCGTCAATTAAATCTTCATCAGTGACTTTCACAATGTCAGAAGTGACAACCATGGATCTAACCTGGAGTAATCCCAGATAGGGAGGATTGAATGTCATCGCGAATTCAATTTCCACGGGATTTTTTAATTCTTCCTCGCAGGCAGACAGGAATGATTTAATCAAATTATTCAGGGGGATTTCCTTCAATGCCAGCAGGGGGGCAAAGGTTAACACTCTAGGTCCTGGATTTCCCATCCCGATGGTCAACCGGTTCGATTGCAAATCGTAGGTCGAACACAAATAACGCAGCGAGCCGTCCTTTTCAGCTGTAGTTAAATTCTCCTGAATTAAGTACTCGGTTTCTTGAATGGGATCATAGACCAGAGGGGTTCCCATGTTAATTGCCCAATACTCTTTTTGACTGCCCTTCAGGAGTTCTTCCACTGAGCCGAAAGGTGGTCCAATTTTCGGATATGCCGGTGAATAAGTCCATGAGACACCGCCATCAACTATGGTTTTCCCTAAACCCAAAGCAAGGTTTACTACACCATCTTCTTGTTCTGCCCGACCGACCGGATAGAAATTGTAGGATCGCGTCACTCCCGATAGTTCAGGATAGAATCGAAGACTATGCCGTGAGCCAACGACGTCCTGAATGATCACCGCCATTTTTTCATCTGAATGATCGTGATTGGTCGCTTTCCGGAAGCTTTTTGCGCAATTAAAAAAGGTTGAGGCGTAAATGAATTTAATGGCTTCGGTTAGTTTTTGGAATCGGGTACCGGAATCATGCTGATGATTTGGAATCATTTTAGTGGCATAAATACCAGCGAACGGCTCGTAAGTTGCGTCTTCAAGTAAACTTGAAGAGCGGATAGCCAGTGGTGTGTAAATTTGGTTTATGAGGGATTTTAAATCCCCCAGAATATTGAATGGCAGATCTGCATTTTGAAATGCATGAGCAATCCGGTCATCAGATATGTCTGAATTGGCGATGCCATAGAGGTCGTTCTCTGCCATAAAAGCATCGAAGACATCGGTAGCAATCACGGTCAGGTTTGGGATCCTGACCGTGATTTGTTGAAAATCAGTTGTCTGAAAACGTGATAAAAGAAGGTCGTTGAGGAAGACTAATCCTTGTGCTTTGCCTCCAATTGAACCAGTTCCAATGACGCGGATACAAATTTCCGGATCTTTATTGTTGCGATCGAATGGAATCAGGTTCTGGGGTAAAGAGTCCTCCGATTTAATATTCATCAGACCAGAATTATACCCATCCACGGGCCCTGCAGGCTTTTGCTACGCGATCCACGGATATCATATATGCCGCATCACGCATGTAGAGTTTCTTGGCTTTGGCGAACTTGCTGACGTCAACATAAGCATTGGTCATCTTCAAGTCAAGTTTACCAAGGGTCTCTTCTTTTGCCCAATAATAATTGGCATTGCTCTGGACTTGTTCAAAATAACTGCAAGTCACTCCTCCTGCGTTGGCCAGAAAGTCGGGAATTACATGAATCCCCCGGTCTTTGAGGACATTATCTGCATCCGGAGTTGTAGGACCATTCGCGCCTTCTGCAATGAGTTTAACTTTTTGCGATATTTTGTCAGCATTTTCACCTGTGATTTGATTTTCCAACGCTGAGGGGACTAATAAATCCACGTCCTGCTCCAACCAGGCATCACCAGGTAACATTTCAAAGCCCAAGTCTTGAGCTTTGCTTTTGTCGATCTCTCCAAAATGATCTGTGACTGACATTAATTCATTGAGTTCAAAACCGTCCTTTTTCTGGAAAGCATATGCTGTCTGGTCTTCCTGGTTCCAGCAAGAAACGCAGATTGGTGTTCCGCCCATTTGTTGGTAAAGTTGAATGGCATACTGGGACACATTGCCAAACCCCTGGAAGCTGGCAGATGTATTTTGGATGTTGATCCCCAGTTCTTTCATCGCTTCCCGAACAGTGATCATGACACCATATCCTGTCGCTTCAACTCTGCCGAGGGAACCTCCCATACCGACTGGTTTCCCGGTAATGAACCCCGGATATTTAGCTCCGTGGATAGCTTCATATTCGTCTAACATCCACAACATATGCTGGGAGTTTGTCATTACATCCGGAGCGGGAATATCAGAGAGAGGACCAATATTCTTGGCGATTTGACGTACCCATCCCCGGCAGAGACGTTCCTGTTCCAGCAGACTTAAATCATGGGGATCACAGATAATTCCCCCTTTGGAACCCCCTAAAGGAATATCAACGACTGCGCACTTCCAGGTCATCCACATCGATAAAGCCCGCACTGTATCGACAGTTTCCTGGGGATGGAACCGAATGCCGCCTTTCCCAGGACCGCGGGCATCATTGTGCAGAATCCGGAATCCCCGAAAGACCTTTACGCTGCTGTCATCCATCCGTACAGGAATATTGAATTGGTATTCCCGCATTGGGTAGCGTAAAAAGTCCCTGGCTGCCTGATCTAATTCAAGCAGTTCTGCGGCATTGTCAAATAGCTTCTGGGCTGTTTTAAATGGGTTGTATGACTTATCGTCCATAGATTTTTTCCACCTTTGTTGCAGCTTGAATAAGGTTAAATCTAATCTTATGGGTTAAGTATCACATCATGAAAAGAAAAAAACAAATGTCAAATTACATCTGTTTTTAGTGAAATTATTTCCCCTTTCAGGAGGAATATTATTTGAAGGAGGAAGCGTAATTCCCGAAGGATCACGCTTCCTGTATTTTCCTCTAATTGGTTCAATCTTAAGCCTGTTCCCCCTCGACTTCTACCGGAGGCTGGCGCTGGCCCAATTCACGATCCAACATCAACAAAGCATGGTTGTTGTCACCTGCTCTTTTGATGTTTTCCACGACTTCGCCGACATGTTCTTCCTCTTCTACCTGTTCGTCGATAAACCACTGTAAGAATGACAGACTGGGATAGTCTTTTTCTTCCATTGCCAATCCATACAACCGGTGAATATCGGCGGTGATTTTCTGCTCATGCGCCAGAGCGCCTTCGAATACAGCCAGGATTGACTCAAAATCAGCTTGAGGTTCTCCGATGGTTTGCAGCGTTACCCGCTCACCGCGGCTGTGAATGAAGTTGTAAAAACGAAAAGCGTGAGCCATTTCCTCTTCAAATTGAATTTTCATCCATTGGGAAAATCCGGGATATGTCTCTGCCTCTAAGTAGGCAGCCATGGAAAGATAGATATAGGCAGACTCAATCTCATGATGAATTTGGTCATTCATTGCCTGGTGCACTTTTTTTGAAAACATGTTTTTCTCCTTATTTATAACAACCGATAAATTATTTTATTTATCCTGTTTGCCAAGGATATTTCCTGGCTTTTTTTTACTAATATATATTCTAATAGATTTTAGTCTTCTCAAGTGTTAATCTCGTATATAATCGCTTCACTTGCCCAGGGAAAAACCTACTCTGTGTTAAAATTAACTTTTAGAGTGCTTCCTCTGGTCAGGTTTTTGGAAGGAATTAATGACGGATGTAATCATAAGGATTAAACCGCTTAAAGCGGATTCCTTTACATTTCATCAACTGCGAGCGGGAAGGTCCGTGTGGCAAGTTGTCGCGGGATCTCACAGCTGGTGTCCTCCAACTGATGTTTATGAAACTGATGACCAATTTACTGTCCGGATAGAAGCTGCTGGAATGAAAAAGGGTGAATTTTTTATCACCCTGGACAAACAATTGTTATTAATTGAAGGGAGGCGTCCCAGCTTGAGTGAAACCTGTTATTATCACCAAATGGAAATTGGTTTTGGGGAATTCCGCAACGGTGTAGAATTGCCATCTCCGGTGATCGCTGAACAGGTGACTGCAGTTTATAAGGATGGATTTCTGGAATTGATCCTTCCAAAACAAAAATCTCGTCGGGTAGAGATCAAGGATTAAGGGTTTATGCCATTATCGCGTTGGAGTATGGATATTTTAGAATTATTGGAATGGGTGAATCGAGAGGATCTTTCCCTGGAGGATATTTTCCTGGGATCTGTGGTCTCTAATATCTCCGATGTGGACGATGA
Organism: Anaerolineales bacterium; assembly: GCA_049644685.1. Taxonomy (GTDB): domain Bacteria; phylum Chloroflexota; class Anaerolineae; order Anaerolineales; family UBA11858; genus B10-G9. The sequence continues at coordinate 52,349 of JBARSJ010000071.1, read as the reverse complement.
AGAGGGTGATGAGTTAAAACAGGAAGATCTGATTGGGCGAATCCCTTCCCAGCTTCCCATTTTACCTCTGCGGGGATTAGTGGTTTATCCGGAAACAGCAGTTCCTTTATCCATCGGTCAACCCCGATCCATCCGCTTAGTTGATGATGTGCTCTCTGCAGATGACCGTTTGATCGGTTTGGTTACTTCCAAGGACCCCCAAAACGAACATCCCGGTCCGGAAGACCTCTACCGGGTGGGTACGGTTGCTTCAGTCCACCGTTTATTCAGAGCACCGGACGGCACCATCCGCTTGCTGGTGCAGGGTATCACCCGATTTGAAATTAAGAAATTTGTTGAAGAAGAACCGTATCTTAAAGCTAAAATCAAGTTATCCCCGGTGAAAGTTGAGCATGATCTGGAAGTAGATGCCCTTACCCGCCAGGCTCGAGATCAATTTGCCGAGATCACCAATTTGGTGCCTTCAGTGCCCCGGGAATTAGTTGATGCGGTAATATCCCTGGATGACCCCCTGCAGGTTGCTTACACAATAGCTAATTTTCAACGCTTGGACTTATCCGAAGCTCAGGAGCTGCTGGAACTTAACTCCGTCTCGGAAAAACTGCGAAAATTGGTGAATTTTCTGACCCGGGAATTGGAAATGCTTGAAATTGGACAGCGCATTCAGAACCAGGCCAGATCCGAAATTGAAAAAGTCCAGAAGGAGTACTTCCTGCGGGAGCAGATAAAAGCCATCCGGACTGAATTGGGGGAAGCGGACGATCAAACGGCAGAAGTTGAAGAATTTCGGCAGCAGATTGAAGAAGCTGCCATGCCGGAGGAAAGCGAAAAACAGGCTAAAAGGGAATTAGACCGCTTATCCCATCTGCCTTCAGCAGCAGCGGAATACGGTGTGATCCGGACTTATTTGGATTGGATGGTCTCTTTACCCTGGTCGAAGATGACGGACGATAACCTGGATATTTCCCGTGCCAGGGCGGTTTTGGATGAAGACCACTACGGATTGGAGGATGTAAAGGAAAGGATCCTGGAATTTCTCGCCGTCAGAAAACTCCGCAAGGAACGGGAAGGCGAGATTGAAGAAACCCATGAGGATGATATCCGTAAAATCCGGGAAGGAGTAATTTTGTGTTTTGTAGGCCCTCCCGGGGTAGGGAAAACCTCGTTAGGACGGTCGATTGCCCGCTCATTGGATAGGAAATTCATCCGCATTTCCCTGGGCGGAGTCCGGGATGAAGCGGAAATTCGCGGACACCGGCGTACTTACATCGGTGCCATGCCGGGTCGGATTCTGCAGGCTCTCCGCCGGGTAGGGAAAAACAATCCTGTTTTCATGATGGATGAAATTGACAAATTAGGACGGGATTACCGCGGAGATCCAACATCTGCTTTGCTGGAAGTTCTGGATCCGGAACAAAACAGCGAGTTTAGAGATCATTATCTGGAGGTAGCCTATGACCTTTCGAAGGTGATGTTCATTACCACGGCAAATTTATTAGAACCAATCCCTTCCCCGCTGCGGGACCGGATGGAAATTATTAAATTATCCGGTTACACAGACAGGGAAAAGAAATCGATTGCCAAAGGGTACCTGATACCGCGTCAGATTAAAGAGAATGGACTAAGATCTGAGGAAATTACTTTCACCGATCCAGCACTTCAGAAGATCATCCGATCTTATACCCGGGAATCCGGTGTCCGGAATCTGGAACGGGAAATCGGATCTTTATGCAGGAAAGTAGTTACCCAGATCGCAGAAGGAAAAGTTGAGAGGGTCAAAATCGGGGTCAGAGAAGTCGCGGAATACCTGGGTCGGCCAAGATATTATGGAGATGAAGAAATCGCCAATCGAACTTCAGTGCCTGGAGTAGCTACTGGTCTGGCCTGGACCTCCACCGGAGGAGAGGTGCTGTTTGTTGAAGCAACCTCAATGCCTGGTAAAAACAACTTCCAGCTCACCGGATCTCTCGGTGAAGTGATGAAAGAATCCGCCCAGGCGGCGCTGTCCTATGTGCGATCCAAGGCTGACAAATTGGGTATTGAGATGGATTTTTTCCAGGATCAGGATATTCATTTGCATGTACCCGCTGGCGCTCAGCCAAAAGATGGTCCATCTGCTGGTGTAACCATGGCAGCTGCTCTGGTATCTTTGATTTCAAGACGCCCGGTAAAAGGCAATGTCAGTATGACTGGTGAGATCACTTTACGGGGGCAGGTGCTGCCGGTAGGAGGCATTAAAGAGAAGGTTCTAGCGGCTTATCGGGCTGGATCGACAACAGTGATTCTGCCTAAAAAGAACCAGGCAGATCTTGAAGAAGATATCCCGGCAGAAGTTTTAGAGAAGATTAACTTTATCTTTGTTGAAAATATCGAAGAAGTCCTGGATGCCGCATTAACAAGAAAGAAGGCTGCACCCAAAAAGAGGAAGCCTAAGGCATAAACAAGAATTTGGGTGGAAAGGCTTTCGGAAAGTGATATCTGGCCTAATTTGAAGTTCTCGTTAGGCAGTAAAGAAAGATAACCTGTTTGCCGGGTGAAATTTGATTATTATTAATGTTACGATGAGGAACACACATTACGTTTGAGGTAGATAACCAGACAGCTAGAATAAAAAAATATTAAAAATCCACTTCGATACCAATCATTTGTAGTTTTTTTAGAGTGGTTATTACAATATTCTGGTTACAAACGCCTTCTTTTGTTCCCATTGTGATGCAATTTAGATAATAGATAGCAGGGATTTCAGCGAGAAAATTGAATTGAATCCAGAGACGGATTCGATTGATTTGATTGTTTTCTCCTGATACGTTCTCCTTGTTTCTAAAATTGAGAGGATATTGTGTCTGCAAAAAATAACCGTACCGGATTGACCTGGTACACCATGGATTTACATTTACATACACCGGCTTCTGAAGATTATTTGCAGCCGGAAATTGGATATTTAGATATATTAAAACAAGCCGCAAATAAAGGTCTGGATATTATCGCATTTACAGACCATAACACTGTGGCAGGGTACCGCCGGATGCAGGAAGAGATTGAGCAATTAAAATTGCTTCAACAGCTAAATCGCTTGCTCCCGGAGGAAGAAACCCGCCTGGCGGAATACCAGCGTTTATTAAAAAGGGTACTGGTACTGCCCGGATTTGAATTTACCGCTACGTTTGGTTTTCATATCCTGGCTATTTTTCCAGAAGGCAAACCGGTCAGGGATATTGAACACCTGCTGCTAGAGCTAAACATCCCTTCCGAAAAATTGGATGTAGGCTCAGTTACCGTAGGTGCAAGTGTAGATGTGTTAACCGCCTACAAAAGCATCCATGATGCAGGCGGCATGGCAATCGCCGCCCATGCTAACTCTAATAATGGGGTTGCGATGCGCCGCTTTCCTTTCGGAGGGCAAACCAAAATTGCTTATACCCAGGATCCTCATTTGATTGCAATAGAGGTGACAGATTTGGCAAAGAAGGGCAGGCATTCTACAGCGTCTTTCTTCAGTGGAAATAAACCGGAATATCCCCGCCGAATGCACTGCATCCAGGGTTCTGACGCTCATTTGATAACCAAAAAATCCACTTTTCAAAACAAGTTAGGAGTAGGAGATCGAACAACTGATGTCCGCTTACAGGAGAGGAGTTTTAAAGCATTGCGGGAGCTCTTTGATAGCAACAACTTCTCCCGGACTCGTCCCCACCAGCTGAGTTCTCAACCAGCCTATGACTTTATCCGGGATGCCAGGCAGGAAGGGGCAACCTTTGTTCAGGATTTTCACGATAAAATCACTGTTCGAGGCGGTTATCTCTATTCCATTATCGCCGATGTATGCGCTTTCGCGAATTCAAATGGAGGGATCTTGTACCTGGGTTTATCAGCCGATAAGGGCAAGCCTTTTGAAGGAGTGCCGCGTCCGAAACAGGGCGTAGAAAAGTTAAAATCAGAGATCAGTAAACGCATCAGCCCGGAACTGGAATGTAAGTTTGAAGTCCAAGAAACTGAAGGGAAGAAGGTCATCCAGATTATGATTCCCAGGGGAGAAGACCCGCCTTATGCGGTGGATGACAATAAAATATATCTCCGCACGGAAACAGAAACCGGCATGGCTGTCCGGGATGAAATTGTTGAAATGGTTCTCCAGGGAGAGAAGAAAAAAGCTGCCCCACCGGATCGGGTGCAGGCTGAACCGCTCCCAATTCCAGGATCAAAAGATGTTGATAAGATGGATTCTGTTGAAAACGAACTACAGCCTAATGATCCACCCCGCACCGGTGTGGAAATTGTCTCCGTAACCAAGCGGGAAGGTAACACGTATTACACTGTCAGGGATCTACGGAACGGCAGTGTGGTAAAAAATGTCACCCTGCAATCCTCTCGCCGCCTGTGGCATTATGCCATTTCCCAATATTCAAAACTTCCCAAGGTTAAGGAAAATAAGGAAATTACCTGGCAGGGAGATCTGGGATTGATATCCCGGAAGAAGCGGGGGAATTATACTAGCTATGACTTGATCCAGCGGACCCAGGAAGGTTACCGCTATTATTATGGTGTTACTGATGACGGCATTCACGGCAGCTGGGAAGGACTTATCTAAAGGGAAAATGAGATGTCGATAAAATTCGCCATCCTTACAGTATCTGACAGGTCATCCAGCGGCTTGAGAGAAGACCTGTCGGGTCCTGTGCTGCAGGGCGCAGTAGGAGATTATGGCTGGGAAGTTGCCCGGGCTGATATTGTCCCTGATGAAATTTCTGCGATTGAAGAAAGATTGTGTCAGTGGTCCGATTCTGGAAAAATCAATGTGATCCTGACTACAGGGGGCACAGGATTTACCCCCCGGGACGTCACCCCTGAAGCTACCAAAGCGGTTCTGGACCGCAACGCACCAGGACTGGCAGAAGCCATGCGGGCGGGGAGTTTAAAAATTACTCCCCATGCGATGCTTTCCCGCGCTGTGGCTGGCATCAGGAAAAAGACCCTGATCATTAATTTACCAGGCAGTCCCAAAGGAGCGTTGGAGAATTTCCGGATTATCGCTCCGGTTTTACCCCATGCAGTTCAATTGCTGGAAAATGACAGCGGGGCGGAAGAAAGCCATCAGCGTCCGCTGGCGGCATAAAGCAGCGGGTTGAGAAACAAGGCAGAATCTGCAGGAGAACTCAATTTATCCTAACCTGGTAGAGGATCGCTTGGTTACAATCTCGATGACACCGTGATTGATAGATCCAAGGTAACAGAGACCAGGTGGATTAAGTCCCTGGATTAACCTCTGGGGGGGAAATACCATCACAGCCCGACAGGTTTTTTTAATTGATCGTTATTCTTCAATTGTTCAAATAATATTTACTCAATTCTCAACGGACCCTCTTTAAAGAGCTTCCTGGCGATTACCAGGCGCTGGATTTCGCTGGTTCCTTCTCCGATGGTCATTAGTCTGGCCGCCTTATACATCGCTTCCACTGGATATTCCCTGCTGTATCCATAGGCCCCATGAATCTGGATGGCACTGTAGGTTACTCGTTCTGCCATTTCTGTGGCGAACAATTTAGCCGCTGCTCCTGCCTTGGTGTAAGGTTTCTCCTGATCTTTTAACCAGGCCGCGTAGTATACCATCAACCGGGCAGCGTGAATGTCTGTTGCTGCATCGGCAACCAGCCACTGAATAGCCTGGTGTTCTGAGAGAGTTTTTCCGAAGGTTTCCCTTTCTTTAGCATAGGATAATCCCTCTTCCAGGGCTGCCTGAGCGATCCCTACCGACAAGGCGCCAACACTCACCCGTCCCCCATCGAGAATTTTCAGGGTTTGCTGCAATCCCTCTCCCTTTTTACCGAGCAGGTTTTCAGCCGGAACTTTTACGGCATCATACCTGACTTCATGGCTGTGTGTACCTCCAGCCCCCATTTTTTTCTCAGGAGGTGCGACGGATAATCCCGGCGCATCAGTGGGAACTATGATCATGCTCATTCCGCTGGACCCTTCATCCGGGCTGGTTTTTACCAGAGTGACGATAAAATCTGCTTCACCAGCATTGGTTATCCAGGACTTGGATCCTTGAATAATCCATTGGTTTCCCTCTTTATGCGCTTTGGTCTGGATATTTCTTAGATCCGAACCTGCCTGGGGTTCGGTTAAAGCCAGAGAAGTCAATTTCCCCTCTCCGGATGTTACTGGAGGAAGCAGGGTTTGTTTTTGATCCTCTGTTCCAAATAGCGCTACAGATGCGCATCCTAATTCATTATGAGCTTCAATTGTTAGGGCAGTGCCTCCATCTCCCCAGGCGATTTCTTCAATTGCGATAGCGGAACTGATGGAATCCAGCTCAGAACCTCCGTATGTTTCCGGCACGCTCATCCCCAATAAACCCATAGGACCCATTTTTTGAATTACAGTCCGGGGAATCTCTTCCTTTTCATTGATTTCCTGGGCCAGTGGTTTGATCTCTTTAGACACAAAATCATGGACAGCTTTTCGCCACAATCTTTGTTCCTCCGATAAACGGAAATCCATCTTGTTCTCCTTTTTGTTGATGAGGTATTGGTTGAAGACTCCCCTTGCCAAATTGATCAGCTGGGATCATTCTGTCTTTATTCTAAACGGAACTGATTATAGAATCAAATAAATAATGAGTTTTGGACCAGATTTTCAGTATGTCGAATTTAGACCTCTGGTAGAATGAAGGTATTATTAAAATGGTTACCAGGCAATAAGGATCAGATATGTCTCAACCTGTTGCGATTATTACTGGAGCTTCATCAGGTATTGGAGAAGCTGCTGCCAGAGCCTTAAGCGGCAATGGATACCGGGTAGTTTTGGCAGCCCGGCGGAAGGAACGCTTGAACAGTCTGGCATCTAAAATCAGGGAAGGGGGAGGAGAAGCGCTGGCAATTCCAACGGATCTAAGGCAATTAGATCAAATTCAACATCTGGTAGAGGACACCCTGCAAGCCTACAACCGGATTGACGTTTTAGTGAACAGTGCAGGATACGGTAAACTGGTCTGGCTGGATGAACAGACTCAGGCTGATATTCAGGACCAGCTTCAGGTAAACTTGACGGGAGCAATCCAGATTACCCGGGAAGTCCTGCCTTTAATGATAGCCCAGGATGGAGGACATATCATCCACATCGCTTCAATCGCCTCCTGGGTAGGTTTGCCAACCTACAGCATATACGCGGCGACAAAATTCGGATTAAGAGGATTTTTAGAAAGTTTAAGGCGGGAGCTGCGGGGAACGGGGATAACTGTATCTGGAATATACCCAGGAGCGGTGGACACAGAATTTGATCAGCATGCGGGAGTACATTGGAAAACCACAAGAGTCACCCCAAATTGGCTGTTACTCACCGCAGACGATGTAGCACACCAAATCCTAAAAGTGATAAAAAAGAAGAAAAATAACGCCATTAATCCGGGAATCATGCGGTTGGCTGTCTGGATAAATGCCAGTTTCCCGGAGACTGTCAGCTGGCTGTTGGCAAAATTCTTTTACCGCAAAGAGGGAAAAACGGTTGCCTGGCGGGATGCCGAAGAATAAAAAAAAACAGCCCCTGTAAAAGGGCTGTTTTTATTGAAGGAAAGGAAAAACCTGCTATTTCTGTTCCTCTTCTGGTTTTTCTTCTGTTGGATTCTCTTTTTGTAATGATTCCTCTTCCAAGATATAAATCCCGTTGCGCACCTGGTTGAGAACTCTTTCTAAAGCAATTTCCAGGTTTGTCAATGTTTCCGTAACATACTCATCTGCTTCTGATTGGGCTGTCTTGGCCCTCATCTCGGCTTCGGCTTCAATTTGGGAGGCTTTTTTCCTGGCATCCTGGACAATACTGTCCCGGTCAGTCAACTTGTCGCTTTTATCCTTGGCAATGTTGACCGTCCGGTCTGCTTCTTCTTTTGCCTGGGCGATAACCCGATCTTTCTGGGATAGTACCTGTTGGGACTTCTTTACTTCTTCCGGGATCGCTACCCGCATCTGGTCGATAATATCAAGCATTCGATCTTCATCAAGTATCACATTATGGGTGAATGGAACGGAACGGCTGTGATTTATCAACTCTTCCAATCGATCCACAAGATGTAGGATATCCATGATTTACCCCTTCAAAAGAAGTGTCCTTTTAGTATATCATGAAAAGGATTTGTTCAATCTCTAAGTGATGTATAGGGGACGATGTTCTGATCGCTTCCGAGTTCCTTAAACCGGGCTATTAAGGCTTCCTCAACCACTTTCGGGACCATTGAACTAACATCTCCGTTCAGGGCAGCAATTTCCCGCACAGTTGATCCGCTTAAGAAGGTGTGGTCTTTATCTGTAATAAATGCCACCACTTCAATATCCGGGGATAATCTATGATTGGCAAGAGCCATCCGGAATTCATATTCAAAATCGGAAAACACCCGCAGACCGCGAACAATGACTTGGGCATCAATTTGATGACAGAAATCAACTGTTAATCCGCTGTAGCCCATGGTTTTTACATTAGGGATGGACTGAAGTGTTAGCTCAGCCAGCTTTATCCTTTTCTCAGGAGAAAAAAGCAATTTCTTTATCGGCTGGTCGTACACGGCAACGATCACTTCATCAAATAAGCGGGATGCACGCCGGGCGATATCGATATGCCCGTGGTGGATGGGATCAAACGTTCCAGGAAAGACAGCTCTTATCATAAAATTCTCCTCGACATTTCTGGCAGCAGATTTATCAGCTGATATCGCCTGAGTTTTTCGGCGTCCAGAATTGGTTAACTGCGAGAGCTAATTTCTGATGTTTTTCCTGACTTAAGTCAGGATCCTGACGGAAAAGATCTGATGCATGCTGGCGAGCCTGCTCGACTAATTTCAGATCTGTGATGCTGGCTAATTTCAATTCAGTGTACCCTGATTGGCGGGTTCCCAGGAATTGTCCCGGTCCGCGGATCTCCAGATCCTTTTCAGCTAAGACAAAACCGTCATTAGTTTCTACCATTGCCTCCAGTCTTTGATTTTCTACTTCTTCAGCGCTTCCTGGTATCAAGATGCAGTAGGATTTTTGATCGCTGCGTCCCACACGTCCCCGGAACTGGTGCAGTTGAGCAAGCCCAAAACGATGAGCGCCTTCGACCAACATCACAGTTGCTCCCGGGATATCCACACCCACTTCCACCACTGAAGTGGAAACAAGGATCTGGATTTCCTGATCGCGGAAAAGAGTCATAACACTCTCTTTTTCATCCGGACGCATCTGTCCATGCAGCAACCCAAGCGTATAAGTGGGAAAGATTTCTTTCTGGAGCCGGTCGAATTCTTCCACAGCAGCTTTTTCATCACTTTTATCACTCTCTTCTACTAACGGATAGATGATAAATGCCTGATTGCCGTTATCGGCCTGCCGGCGGACTAGACTATATGCCCGTTCAATTTCCCTGGGATAGAGCACATGGGTTTCAACCGGCAACCTTCCGGGTGGTAATTCATCGATCACGGATAGTTCCAGGTCACCAAATGTTGTCAGCGCTAGTGAACGGGGAATTGGGGTAGCGGTCATCACCAACAGGTGCGGATTGTTTCCTTTTTGGCGCAAGGTACCTCTTTGTTCAACGCCAAAGCGGTGCTGTTCATCGACGATTGCGAGCTGCAGGTTCTGGAATTCAACCGGTTCTTGGAGCAGAGCATGGGTGCCAATCACCAATTTAATCTCACCCTGGGAGAGTTTTTTGCGAATTTGTTCTTTTTGATCTTCCGGCGTAGAACCAATCAGAAGACTGATTTCATTTTCTTTTACTTCATCTGGATTATTGCCCAATAGTTTTTTCAGGCTCTGGAAATGCTGTTCAGCCAGAATGCTGGTGGGGGCCATAAATGCAGCCTGGGCTCCTTGGCGGATAATAATTAATGCCGCTAGCGCTGCGATGACCGTTTTGCCAGAACCTACATCTCCCTGGAGCAATCGGTTCATAGGATGACCTGAGCACAGATCTTCCCGAACCTGGGTCAGAGCTTTTATTTGTGCTTTCGTGAGCTGGAAAGGGAGCTGTTCCAATCTGGAATTTATCCACACATCGGGGCTGTCAAAAACCTGACCGGGACGATTTTCCCACTGTTTTTTCTGTTTCAGGACACCCATCTGAAGCAGGAATATTTCGTCAAATGCCAGTCGTTGTTTTGCTTTTTGAAGTGATTGATCCGAATCCGGGAAGTGAATCTCCCGGATTGCGTCAGATAATACAGGAAGGGAGGTGCTTGAACGGATCTTATCCGGTAGGGGATCATCTATGCTGGGTCCATATTTCTGGACCGTATCATGCAAGACCCCGCGCAGCCATTTCTGGGTGATATCTTTGGTGAGAGGATAAACCGGGACGATCCGGTTAGTGTGCAGCTGCTCTTTACTCAGCGGCTCCCATTCAGGGTTATTCATGGTCAATCGGCCAAGATACTGTTCGATTTCTCCGCTTAAGACAACATGTTTTGCGCGAGAAAGCTGTCCCTCTAACCAGGGCTGGTTAAACCAGGTTACCTTTAGGGCCCCGCTTTTGTCAGAAATCACGGCTTCAACCAGTTTCATTTTCCCGCTTCGAACGCTGCGGGTGGATACACTATCGATCGTCCCAATTACCGTGACTTCTTCACCAAACCACAAACTGCCGATAGGTTTTAGTTTTGAGTAGTCATCATGCCGCCTTGGGAAGGTGTACAGCAAGTCTCTGATGGAGGAAATACCCATCCTGGTCAGAGCTGATGTTTTCTTTTCGCCGATACCCTTTATGCTGTTAACCGGGGCATCAAAATCCAGTTTTTCTGCTGGAGGGGGGGTTGATTCTTCTGTTTGCTGTTTTTTCTGTTCCGGTTGACTGGGTTCATCAACCTGAGCAGGAGGTTCTGAAACCTGTTGGGGTGTGGGAGTTGGTTTATCAGCTGGTTGATTTACCTCATTCACTTGATCCTGTTCTTTCTTCCCCAAGGATTCCTTATTGACCCGCTTCCAGATCCCCTTTAATGCGACTTCTCGGGATTCCTCGCTTAAGCGATGGTAATCCCTTAAGCGGCTGATAACAGCCTGAATAATCTGTTCAGGCAATTGATCTTCTCTGGCTTCGAGTTCCCAGGAGGATAGGATATTAGCCAATCCCCCCATGACCGCCTTATTGTCATACTCCCGTTCAGCCTCCAAGCGGAAGAATTTTCTTAACTTTTTAATTGATGTTTTCATTTGAATTATTTTACCACTGCTGCAAAACCTAACCCATTGGGTCCGACATGGGTGCCAATTATTGTAGTTACATTCATCAGGAGGGGATTTCGGATCCCGTCAGGTGCAAATTGCTGAATGAAATTTGTTCCATCCCGGGCTGCGTTGGTATGAAGCACAGCGAGATTTTCTAGAGGACCCAATCCCTGCAGAACATCACCAAGGAATTTAATGCCTTTCTCCCGGGCACGGGACAATCCCCGGTTAATAACTTCCCCTTCCTTGAGCTCAATGATTGGTTTTATATTCAGAATTGAACCTATTTGGGCTCTCGCCCAAGATATTCGACCACTGCGCTGGATATATTCAAAAGTGTCTAATAAGGCATAAACATGAACTCTTTTTTTGATCGACTCAATACTTTTCAGGATCGTTTGGAAAGGGAGGTTCTCCTGGGCTGCTTTTGCTGCCGCGATTACCTGAAATCCCAACCCCAGGGATAATTGTTGGCTGTCCACTACCTTGATTTTTTGTGAGAATTCCAGTGATGCCAATCTCGCAGCATTATAGATGCCGCTTAATGCGCTCGCTGCGTGGATGGATATAATCTCGGAAAATCCCTGAGTAAAGATCTGCTCATACAAAGCCAGGAATCTGCCAGCTGAGGGAGCTGCGGTTGTCGGAAGCTGTTTCAGGCTGGGAAGCTGGATATAAAAGTCGTTCCTGGATAGATCAAACCCATCCAGATAAATTTCATTGCCAATCATCAAATCCACTGGGATCTGAAAGATGTTATATTTTTCCAGTACGTCAAGCGGAATATCCGATGTGCTGTCGGTTATGATGGCTGTAGACAATAGAACCTCCCCTGGCTGTAAAAACGGCGGAGCTTATTGATAAGTCCGCCGTAATTATATTTCCGGGAAGAACCCGGATTGAATCGGATTATTAATTACTTCAAAGCAGTTTTACTCAACAGATAAAATAAACTGGTAGTGGGGTTGACCGCCGTATTGGAGTTCAATAATCTGGTCAGGATACTCTTCCTGGATGAATTCAGCCATAGATTCAGCGTCTTCCTGATTGATATTCTGACCATAGAACATGGTAATCAACTCAAAATCGTTTGCTTTTGCCGTTTTCAGGAAGGTGATACAACCCTCTTTGAGAGTTTTGTTTGAACCTATCAGCTTCCCGTTATGAAGGGAGATAATTTCTCCTTCTTTGACATCAATACCGTCAATCTCCACTTCCCGGACTGCAGTGGTAATCTCTCCACTTTCAATTTCACTCACAGCGGATTGCATTTCAGCAGATACCTGACTCAGTTCCTGACCTGGAATGAGGCGCAGCATAGCGGCTAATCCCTGGGGAACGGTGACTGTAGGAATAACTTCTACCGACTTGACTGAGAGATCAGCAGCAGATTTTGCTGCCATGAGGATATTTTTGTTATTTGGCAGAATGATTACCTGGTCCGTTGGCAAATCCTCGAAGGCTGCCAGGATCTCCTGCGTGCTGGGATTCATGGTTTGTCCGCCCTCTACGATAGCTGCCGCTCCCAGACTGGCGAAGATTCGCGAAAAACCAACCCCGGGAGAAATAGTTACCAAAGCGACATCTCCCTGAGATACTTTAGTCAGTTTAATGGGTTCTTCTTCCTGCCCGGTGGAGGAATCCATTTGAATCATCAGGTTTTCAATATGAACCTTGGTAATCGTTCCAATAGTCATGGTGTAGTCGATTGGCTCATACCGCTTTTCAGTTGGCACATGAATGTGCATCCGATATATGCCGTCACCTTCACCAACTTGAATGGAAGTGCCAATTTCTTCTAAATCCTGGTAATAATCTTCCAGTATCAATGGTTTGTGAGGTTGGAAATCAACGATAACCTCGTAATCCTGTCCGGGTTCAGCGCTGCTGACTGCTTCTTGTTTTCCTACCACTGACAAGGGCTGGACACGGACCGGTTCAATATCCAAAGGTTCATCATTGATGTAACGAAGCATGCCTTCAAAGATATGCAGCAGTCCTTTCCCTCCTGCATCAACAACCCCGGCTTCTTTAAGTACATCGAGCAGCTCTGGTGTGTAATCAACGGAAACCTGGGCTGCTTCGGTAACTTTGTTAAGGAGAAAATAGGGATCTTCTGATTCCTGGATAGCTTTTTCACCTGCTAGAGCCATATCTTTGCATACAGTCAGGATTGTGCCTTCCACAGGACGGACAACTCCTTTATAAGCGGTATCGCGGGCTTGCAGAAGTCCTTCTACCAGGCTTTTCCCATCCAGAATTTCGGATTCCCCGATTCCTTTGGAAAATCCCCGCCAGATCTGGGACAGAATCACGCCGGAATTTCCCCGGGCGCCCATCAGTGCCCCATGGGCCAGTTTTTCGGCTAAAGGACCTACATGTTTTTCAGAGGAGTTGGATATTTCATTATATGCCGCCTGGAGGGTGAGAACCATATTGGTGCCCGTATCTCCATCCGGTACAGGGAAAACGTTGAGAGCATTCACTGATTCTTGATTTGTCCGCAGCCAGGTTAAGCCGGCCATCATCAGTTTTTTATATTGATCCCCGTCAATTGTAGGTGTCTTGTTTCCTGGGTGTTCGTCATTCATGCCTTAGTACTCCTAAAGAGAGGATGCTGCCATTACTACCAGTGCCAGGGAGTTTACTGCTCCTCTTCATTGCTGATTCGGAGACCTTGAACATGAACGTTAATTTCGTTCACGGGAATTCCCAAGGATTTTTCAACCTGGTAGCGTACTGTGTTGGCGACACTTGCAGCAACGGATTTGATTCGGGTCCCATATTCGATGATGATGTAGATATCGATATTAATTACCTTATCTTTATATTCCACATCAATTCCATGCGTCGGATCTTTGACAATTGCATGGGCCACCTCATCTGCGATGTTTTTTGATGCCAGACCGACAACACCATAAGAGCGCTGGGCAGCCTGGAATGCGATGGTCGCGATTGCTTGTTTGGAGATTTGAATGTCGCCTAAAGGTTCTTTTTCTTTTTTCATTAAATTCACCATTCTGTTGGGAATATGAGTCAGGATAATTTATAGATGCCAAATGATAACATAAAAACAGCGGAAAAGCAGGCCTCCTCTTGTTGATTGACCTCTTGTATGGTAAGATTGGCGGGCTTGGCTGAATGAATTGTCCTGGCTTCGATTCTGGATTTTGCTCCAGTTACTAAGCTGGATTTTACAAGCATAAATGAAATCATAAATAATCACTGATGAATGAGGGTATTACCAATGGCGAAATGTGAGGAATGTGGAAAAACCACAAAATTTGGGCGAAGCCGCCCCTGGTCGAAAAAAACAACCAAACGCAAGTTTAAACCAAATTTACAGCAAGTTACGGTATATGAAGATGGAAAGAAAATCCGGAAAACTTTGTGTACCCGCTGCATCCGTACTCTAACGAAAGTCTGAATCAATACCATTAACACTTAAGTATAGATTTCGTTGTGGGAGATAGGTCGATTTTTTACCTTCTCCCGCAATTCATTGTAAGAGGGTCACGGAGCTTTAAAAGCTCCGTGACCCCGGTTTTTTAAATCCCGGTCCCTTCTTTAGGGAAGCATATCCCGAAGTGATTGAATACCTGTTTGAATCCCGAGGGGGTGTTTAAAAATCGCGCTGGCTGCCACAAAAACCTCGGCCCCCTGATCAAAAGCCTGCCGGATAGTTTTAGAATTGATCCCTCCATCCACTTCTATTAATGCATCAGGATTGATCTCATCCAGGATATTCCTGATCTGCCTGATCTTTGGGACCACTTCCGGCATAAATGATTGTCCTGAAAACCCCGGATTTACAGTCATCACCAATACCAGATCAACATTTTTCAGATAAGGGATTATTTTATCTACCTCCGTTGCTGGTTTTAATGTAATCCCTGCTTTACAGCCCAGGTCGTGGATGGTTTGCAAAGTCAATTCCATCTCCGGGCAGGTTTCAATATGAACTGTCAGAACCCCAGCGCCGGCATTCACGAAATCTTCCAGGTATGCCTCAGGTTTTTCAATCATTAAATGGACATCCAAGGGGAGATCAGTCACTCTCTTACAGGCTTCTACGATGACTGGTCCCATAGAAATGTTGGGCACAAAATGTCCGTCCATGATATCAACATGGACCCAATCAGCCCCTGCTTCTTCAGCCTGTTTGATTTGATCCCCCAGTTGGGTGAAGTCTGCTGAGAAGATTGATGGTGAAATTAAATAAGGTTTTTTCATTTGAAACCACAAAATAATTGTAATATTGTCTTAGATCCCTGCCCATTATTTACCAAACAAAGGCAGGTTAGGGGGGAACAGTTTAATTCAACTGAAAGTATACCCAAATCCAAAAGGGGATTAACCCGCCCACGGTTATCAAGGATAGTAAACCCAGCAAGATTGTCAACCACTGTTTACTGGTTTTCTTATTCTCGAGGTTTAGGATTGATTGCAGGTCATTGTCTTCTGGAAGGGGGGCTGGAATTTCCACCGGCGGTTGCGAATCAAGCATTTCGGTAAAGCTGATAACAATCCTCCCCAACTGGTCCGCGGTCCTGTATCGCGAATTGGGTTCTTTGGAAAGGACCTTAACAATGATTTCCTCCAATTCGGCAGAAATCTCGGGATTTATTTCCCTGGCAGATGGGGGAGTTTCAAATCTGTGGAGCAGAGCCAGTTCTTGGGGAGAAGGATTGGTAAACGGAAGTTCGCCGGTTAACATTTCAAATAATACAATACCAAGGCTGTAAACATCAGAGGCTGGGGATGGTGCTCTCCCGGCAGCCTGTTCAGGTGAAAAATAAGCCGGGGAACCCCAAATAGCTTGGGATTGTTCGTCATGTTTTACGGATGCCAGTGCTCTGGCAATGCCAAAATCAGTCACTTTCAGCCGGTGATCTGGAGTTATCAGCATGTTGTGGGGCTTAATATCGCAGTGAACCAGGCCGGCCCGATGAGCATATCCGATACCCGCACAGGCTTGAATAAATAACCGGGAAGCATGATCAGCCGGCAGGGATCCGGACTTTTTGATAATTTGTTTTAAGTCGGTTCCAGGAACGTGCTCCATTACAATGAACAAACGGTCATTATCAAATCCAAAATCGTGAACAGTGACAATATTCGGATGGGTGAGATTAGCAGCTGCCCGGGCTTCTTCTTTAAAACGTTCTTGAAATGCTTTGGATTCAGAGAAATTTTTTCTGAGTATTTTGACGGCGATTGTCCGTTCCAACATGAGATCACTCGCCTGGTAGACGATTGCCATTCCCCCTTCACCAAGCTGTTTATCTAACTGATACCGATCGTTTAAAATCTCAATCATTGGGAAGCTTCCTTCCAGATTCTACCGGTTTGATTGTACCATCAACTGATTGACGGTGATATCTGGATGGAGTACACTGAGAGAGAACTTTGGCTGATAAGGTTACCATTGGAGAAAAAATGCGGGGACAGCTGATTTATAACCCCATGGCAGGTCGGTTTCCCTCTTTTCCGTTAGTCGAGCGGACGGCAAGAATCCTTGAAGCAAATGGTTGGGATATAACGATTATCCGCACTGAAGGTGGGGATCACATCACGAAGCTGGCAAAAAAGGCTGCTGAATCAGGACAAGATGCGATTTTTGTGGCTGGAGGTGACGGTTCGGTTCATAATGCCGCGGCGGGTTTAATAGGAAGCGAGACTGCTCTTGCCGTCCTGCCAGCAGGTACTGCTAATGTCTGGGCCCAGGAACTGGGGTTGCCCTCTTTATCCTGGACCAATTGGGGAGCACTGGAAACCAGTGTGAAAAAACTGCTGAAGGGATCGATCCGAACCATGGATCTGGGAGTTTGCCAGGGAATCCCTTTTCTACTCTGGGCAGGAATTGGATTTGATGCCTTTATTGTTCACCATCTTGAACCAAGATCCCGCTGGCAAAAACAATTAGCAACACCTCACTATGCAGCCAATGTTGCCTGGTATGCCAGAAACTGGTCTGGCATGGATTTGGATATCTGGGCTGATGGCGAGAAAGTATCTGGAATATTTGTTCTGGCTTTAGTGACAAACGTTCATCTTTATGCCGGGGGACTGGCTGAGATTTCTCCCAAGGCGCGCATAGATGATGGATGTATGGATTTATGGCTATTTGCAGGAGACACATTATTGGAAACCCTTCAGCATCTCTTTGATCTCGCCTCGGGAAATCACTTATCTTCAGATAACACCAACTATATTCCCTGTAAGGAAATCCGCATAATATCAAAGACGGATTTATATCTACAGCTTGATGGTGAACCAATTTCCCCAGCAAAAGAAGTGTGCATTGATATTCGTCCCAAATCACTCCGGGTTCTTGTACCCCGGAATGTGCCAAGACCTTTATTTTCTGAGAGTCAAGAATGAAAGATTTATTGAATCCATGGGTAATTGCTGGAGCGGTTTTTATTGCGAGTGTGCTGCTTGCAGTGACTTTTCTGGCTGCCGGCAGTGTCACTTCAGCCGATCAGCTAACCTATTCTGGAGGAGCTGTGTTAACTGTGATACCGGTTCCAACCCTGACGCCAACCGTTATCCTACCAACCCCTAGTTTGATTGCTACACTTGAAACCAACAGGGGTATCCAGGTCGGAAGTTACGTAAAAATTTCAGGTACTGATGAGGAGGGACTCAGATTAAGGAGGGATCCTTCTCTGAATGGGGACATCATATACCTTGGTTTGGAGGATGAAGTATTCCTGGTTAAGGATGGACCGGAGGATAAGGATGGATATCTATGGTGGTATCTGGAAGCCCCGCTAAATGAAACCCGGAATGGGTGGGCAGTGTCAATTTACCTTCAACCAGCCCAAAACCCGTAAAGAAAAAACAGAAGAGAGATCCCTTCTGTTTTTTGATTATCTGGATCGATCTCTAACTTGAGCCTAATCTTTGGTGAGATGAATCAGGTGATTCCGCAGGTTATGTCTTACAGCATATGCCGCAGCTTCTGCCCGGTTGCTTACATCCAGCTTTGAGAGAATGCTGCTGACGTAGTTCCTGACAGTACCTTCCCCTAAATAGAGCGTTTTTGCAATCTCCCGGTTGGTTTTTCCTTCAGACACATGGATCAGAACATGTTTTTCCTGGTCTGTGAGGTCAGAAAAAGCTGATGCCTCTTCTTCTCTGGCGGCTTTTCTGACTTCCTTAAATATCCTCTGGGTTACCGCAGGATCAAGCAGTGCCTCACCCCGTCCTACTGCCTCGATGGCGTCGATCAACTCATTGCTTCCGACTTGTTTCAAGAGATAACCAGATGCACCAGCCCGGATCGCAGAGAAGAGCATTTCATCTTCAGCATAAGAGGTCAGCATAATGACCCGTGTGTCCGGATACATTTCAATGATTTTTTCGCAGGCTTCGATCCCGGAGCCGCCAGGCAGGCGGATGTCCATAACTACCACATCGGGATGATACTGTTCTGTTTTGGCAATAGCCTCATCACCAGTGGTAGCCTCAGCTACAACCTGGAATTTAGTATGTCGGTCTAAGAGGGATTTTAATCCCAGACGCACGACTTCGTGATCATCTACCAATAATATTCGCTGAAAAGGCATTTTCTGAACTCCTGTTTTTTTCTTGAGAGAGTA
This sequence comes from Anaerolineales bacterium, assembly GCA_049644685.1. Taxonomy (GTDB): domain Bacteria; phylum Chloroflexota; class Anaerolineae; order Anaerolineales; family UBA11858; genus B10-G9. The sequence continues at coordinate 33,550 of JBARSJ010000071.1, read as the reverse complement.
TAAACCAGTCTGTACAAGATGGCAAGTAAGCTCATTTATCAGGGGGAGAGTATTATAAAGGATTGCCTGATATTATTCTGCTTTCTCCTGGTCCCTTCGGTAATTAACAAATCGGTATCCGACGCCCCGTTCGGTTAAGATGTATTGCGGATTGGAGGGGTCCTGCTCTAGTTTTTTACGAAGGTAATTTACATAAAGGCGAACATAATGGGGTTCATCCTGATATTCAAAACCCCAAACTTTTGACAGTAGCTGCTCGTGTGTATTAACCCAGCCAGCGTTTTTTACCAGATGGTAGAGGAGTCGGTATTCTGTTGGTCGAAGATCAACCTTTTTGTCTTCAACCCATACTTCACGTCGTGAAAAATCAATAGTCAGCCGATCATCCACTTTGATCAGGTCAACCTGGTCTTCTTTAAATGACCGGGTCCTGCGTAATACCGCGCGTATACGGCTGACCATTTCCCGGGGACTGAATGGTTTGGTTATATAATCATCCGCGCCCAGTTCCAGACCTTGGATTCGGTCCTCCTCCTCGCCTTTTGCAGTTAGCATGATAACAGGAACAGTATTGACCTCTCTGATTCTTTTTAACACTTCAAACCCATTGATATCCGGCATCATGATATCCAGCAGAATTAAATCCGGAAGCTGGGTGCGCACCTGTTCCAGGGCTTCCGATCCGTTATTGGCTGTTACAACTTGAAAACCATCCTGTTCCAGGTTCAATTGGATGAATCTCACCATGCGTTTTTCATCATCTACCACAAGTATTTTATATTTTGAGCTTTCAGAACTCATAAGTGTTATTCCCTGATGAAGCTGACCACATCTTCTGCTGTTTCTCCTGGCAGGATTTCGATGAAGCTGATTTCTGCAAGGGGCCAAATGACGTTTACCACATTTCGCTCAAGAAACATCAAATCCTTTCCATCCCGCTGTCGTGGATTGATGAGTGTGATTAACGTGTCGCTCGCTTGTGGCAGCTCTTCAACTTCCGCAAGTATAGGTTCCGCATTTCTAATGTGGACTATGACTGTAGTAGACATAATATCCTTCCTTATTTCAATTCCTCTGGCAGGATTACCTTCATGCTGAATTTTCCCAAGGTAAGCACATCACCGTGATTCAGAGGTACTTCTGAATTCGCTGGTATTTCGTAACCATTTACACTAGATCCATTGGCAGATCCCAGATCTATAAGGTGAATTTTGTTTTTCTCCTGGTCGATGCGGATTGTCGCATGGAGCCTGGAAACCCCTTTGTCGAAGGCTTCATATAAATTCAGATCTACATCCGGAGTAATTACCTGTCCTTCTACAAATCGGCCTATGGTAAATTCATCCTGATCAGGAATATTGATCACTTCCTCTTGTTCCAAGCAATAAAGAATGAAGGTTTTATTTTCCAGTAATTTTTTTGGTATGGTGTTGGAAATATCAAGTTCCAATCCTCTTTCCTGAGAGGGATAGATGAATGTGTTTACGTTTTTATCACCAACTAATACCAGTTGCGATCCACACTCACCGCAAAAGAAAACGCCGTGATATTCCTGGTTATTGCACACTTTACAGGTAATCATGTTTTATCAGGAAGCATCAGCCGAATGGTTCCATATTTCAGCTGCTTTTTTCCGGTAGGGCTGAAATTGTTGTGTGATTTAATATATTCCGCTTCATGCATAGCGATTTTTGCCAGGGATTCCTCACCCTTTGCCATAAGATGGGAAGATAAGTTGATTAACCTCTGGAATGCTGTTCCTGGGTTACCGCTGGCAACATCTTTCTGCGCTTTTTCCTGTAGTCGATAAAACGTTAGATGAGAAATTGCTCTGAATATGTCTTCTGGCGGCGGCGGAGGTTCTTCGAATTCTGCAACAATTGGTCGATCCAATGTGAAGGGAATGGTGTAATCACGTGGTTTGCGTTTCAGGAAGAACTCCCCGGAAGCAATGACTGCCTGGTCAATTTCTTCCGGAACAGGATTCACCAGGAACTCGAATAGAACCCTGTGAGGTTTATCCTTCTTCAGGATTCCTAGCGAAAATTCTTCCTGATGGGGTAGGGGCAGGGCTTCCGGTAAAATTCTGAATGCGGAAAGTATTTGAACTCCAGGAGCAGGAATTATCTCCAATGAGAGATGCCTTGAATAAGCTTCCTTCAAGGAGGTTATACTGTGTTTCAGGAAATCTTTCACCTGATCCAGCTCCTGAATAAACATACACTGTCCGCCGGTGAGTGCACAAAGCGCATCAATGAATTCATCGTTCCATTCAATCCCAATACCCAATCCACTGATTCCTATATCTAATTCAGTAGCTGATTTTGCGAGAGTGATACAGTTTTCTTCATCTCCATAGGTATGTCCATCAGTGATGAGAATTATGTGATTTACATAATCAAAGGGGGAATTTTTCCTGATTTCTTCATAAGCTGCTTCCAAACCCTGGAAAATTTCTGTGCCGCCTTCCGCAAACAGGCCGTTGATGCTTGATTCAACCTTAGCTATCGAGGGTTGCGATTGACTGGAGAGCAGCACTTTCGCGTGATCATTAAAGCTGATAACGGAGATAAGATCATCCTCATTCAGCTCTTGAATAATTTCTTTCGTGGCACCTTTTAATATTTCCAGCCTGGCGCCATCCATTGATGTGGAATTATCAAGAACGAGCGAAATATTAAGGGGAAGATCCGTGGTATCTTTCTCCGCCTGTGTGGAGACAATATCAACCAGTGAATAAATGATTTGGGGTTCGTCCAACTTGGTCAATGTGTCCTGGCTGAATTCAATAGCAGTCAAGACAGCAGACGGTGTCCCTTGAGGTTCTCTGCCATCATCGTAAGCGCCTTTTCTGCCGGGATCTGAGAGGATTTTATAAGCTTCCTGGATGTCCAGGAACAGCTGGGTTGCCCCCTCATTCTTGTTTACATCAGGATGAGTTTTTCTAACAGCCAACCGGTAAGCTTTTTTAATCGCTTCCTCAGAAGCTCCGGTGCCGATATTTAACCTATCGTAAAAATCAGTTTTATCGAGCATTGTTCAGGATATTTCAACAAATATAGCTGAGATGTTATCAGGACCGCCAGCGTCATTTGCCGCGTCGATTAATTTGTCGCACGTTTGCTGGGGTGAGGTACCGGACTTAATAATTTCACTGATAACTTCCTGGGTTAATATGCTCCACAAGCCATCTGAGCAGACTAGAAGAGATCCTTTATCTGGCCGGCTGGTGGAAATAATCTCTGGTTCAAATGGCTCTCCCTGCCCAAGAGCGCGATACAAAACATTGCGCTGTGGGTGAACAGCGGCTTCTTCGGGTGTGATTTGTCCTAATTCCTGAAGGCGTTTCACCAGTGAATGATCACGGGTCAAGGCTTCCAAGTTTCCTTCCGTATCTACCGAATACACCCGGCTGTCGCCAACATGGGCGACTGTCATTTGTTCACCTACAATCAAGATAGCGGTAACTGTTGTACCACCGCCGTATGAATTCTTTAATATTTCAGTGTTCGCTTTTTCAATTCCAGAGTGAAATACTTCCCGGTATGACATCTCGCGTGGTTGAGGGTTAAGGCTCATCATGGGGGTATATATTTCAGTTAAGACATAACCGACGATGGTCCGGATGGCAAGCTCGCTGGCAATCTCTCCGTTTTTATGCCCTCCCATGCCGTCAGCAACGATATACAAACCAAATGGAATCTCGGTTTCATTAAAGGAAAACATGGTCGTCAGGGTAAAGAACGCGTCTTCATTGTGTGTTCTTTGTTTCCCGGGAGATAGTCCATAACCCACATTAATTAGGGGTGAGCTGTAACTAACGGTTCCTGTTTCAACCAGGGTGGTCACTTTTTCCAGCTCTTTAGTCACAGCTATAGCTTCTGCATCCTGACCCTGTTTGTCATCGTAGTGAGGATCAGCTGTTTTGGATTGGAATTGTTGCTTGAGTGTTGTAAGCAGTCTATTTATCATTTTCTCTCGTTTGCTGTAGTTGAGTAGAGGCTGTTAATTCATTAAGCTGGCAAAGCATATATTTTTTTATCTGCAGCGCCAATATAGAGGATATCGTCAACAATAATCGGGGATCCGGTGATTTGTCCCTCAGCTTGGTATTTCCAGCGCAGACGGCCGCTTGCGGCGTGCAGACTGTATACCATACCATCAATATTGCAAAAATAGACAGCGCCTTTATGGAAACAAGGTGAGCTGTTAATTTGATTATCTGTATCATAACCCCATACTTTTTTGGAGGTTTTGATATTTATGCAGTAAAAGGTATTGTCTGTTGAGCCTACATAAACGTGATTCTCATTTGTTATAGGCGTACAGATAGAACCATTATCCATCCGGTACCGCCAGATCACCCATCCGGATTTTGCGTCGATTGCATACAGGATAGAATCTAGAGATGTGATGTAGATAACATTGTCATAAAAATGAGGTGACGCTGTGACAGCCCGTTTAGCAGCGGTTCTCCATTTGATATTTCCGCTGAAATCGTAACACTGGATTTCTCCGTTTTCGCTGCCGATATATACCATATCTGCGATAACAGTTGGGCTGGATCTGACCTGTGAACCGAGATTCACACACCAGGCTTCTCTTCCGGCTAATATATTTATTACATGCAGATATTCATCATCTGAACCAATAAAAAGATGTCCTTCCGCAATCGTCGGCGAGGAGTAAATTGCCCCTTCGGTTGATTGCACCCAGACTTTTTTTCCATTCCGGCAGGAGATTGAGTGAACGTATTGATCAGTTGAACCGAAATAGACCTTATTATCATGAATTGCCGGTTTGCTGACGATGCCGCCGTTCGCTGCATATTTCCAGATAAATTTACCGTTTGTTGCTTCGAGAGCATAAAGATTGTGATCGTATGATCCGATATACAGGACACCATCTTGATAACTTGCAGTTCCGCGGATTTCATCCTCGCAGGTAAATGTCCAAATGGGAGAATGGCTCTGATCCTGGAAGAACTGGGTCGCTTGAGCAACTGATATTTCATCCTCGAGCATGCCGGTTTTTTGCGCCAGCCCGATCAAGGTTTTTCTCATAATTGCCGCATTTTCAAATCGGTCTGGGGGGTTGTACTGTAAAGCTGTATTGATGATGGTTTCCAGCGCAACTGTGATATCCGGATTTGCTGCCCGGATTGGACGTTCATCAAAGGTAAATGGAGGTTCAGTTCGTGGATCCTGATTTGTAAGCAGGTGATGCAGGGTCGCACCCAAGGCATATATGTCAACTTGGGGGGATGCTTCACCTCGGTACTGCTCAGGAGGTGAATACCCTTCTGTGCCGATCATAGTACCTTTTGAGCCGGTTTGGAAGGTTTTTGCTATACCAAAGTCGACCAGTCTGACCTGATTTCGCCTGGTGATCATAATGTTGGCTGGCTTGACATCCCGGAAAATGATAGGCTCGGGTTCATGGGTATGCAGATAGTCCAGAACATCGCAGAGAGCTATCGCCCAGCCGATTGCTTCCTCTTCCTGGAAAGGAGCCCGTCTTTGCTGAAGTTTAATTTCAAGATTGTCACCATCGATGAATTCCATCACCAGGTAGGAACGGGCGCCAAGCGTGAAATAGTCATAAATGGTAGGAATTGAGGGATGACTGACTGTTGCCAGGATATTGGCTTCCCGTTCAAATGTTTCAACAATCGTTGCCTGGATATCAGAATCTGTTGCCTTGTTTATCATTTCTTTGACGGCAACAATCTTTTCAACCTTAAAACGGAGGTCTTGTGCCCGATAGACTGCTCCCATTCCCCCCCGACCAACCGTTGATAGGATTTTATATCGGCCTTCTAATTTTGTGCCAGGTTGAAGGTACTCAAGAGATTTTGATCTCTGGTCAAGGTTCTGGGTTATTTTTCTAGTCTCCAGACCAATCCTCCCTGATGAAATTACTTTTGTATATTATATCCTCTTTGATCTTTCATCGTAGGTTCCAATTGATGGATTTTATCATAAGTGCCCGGTTTCCCGCTAACATCGCGAAGATGACAGGTAAGGTTTTAGAGGTTGTTATTGCTCCACCATCAACGCTGAATTATGCTGGAAGTATTATAATGGGGATGTAATTCATAAACCCAACAGCAGGAGCTGTCTCGCTTTTACCAGGATAAATCATGAAAGACCAAAAAACTTACCAATCTCCTTTCTCTTGGCGATACGGTTCACCACAGATGAGGAAAATCTGGGGAGAATACAATACCCGACTGTTGTGGAGGGAAATCTGGGTATGTTTGGCAGAGGTTCAGACTGAATACCAGCTGGTCACCGCAGATCAGGTAGTTGAGCTCCGGACCAGCGCGGGAGAAATTGATCTGGCTCAATCTTCAATGATAGAAGAGCAAATTCATCATGATCTGATGGCGGAACTTCAGGTGTTTGCCAAACAATGCCCATCGGCAGGCGGAATACTTCATCTGGGCGCGACCTCGATGGATATCAAGGATAATGCGCTCATCATCCAGCTTAAAGGTGCTCTGGGTCTGATTCTTGAGGAACTTCGTGATTTGCTGGAAGTGATGGTCAGCTTAATTGACCGCTGGGCAGAACTACCCCTGATCGGGTTCACTCATCTCCAGCCGGCAGAACCGACAACATTAGGGTACCGTTTAGCTCAGTCAGCCCAGGATCTATTGATCTATTACCGTTTATTAATTGAGCTTGAGAGCGGGACAAAGTCAAAGGGATTTTGCGGAGCAGTGGGAACCAGCGCGTCTTTTGCATCCTTGATTGGTATGGAAAACCTGGCAGAATTTCAGGACAGACTGGCAAAAAAACTGGGTATTGAGTTTTTTGAGGTTGTTTCTCAAACTTATCCCCGCATTCAAGATTATCGGGTGCTGACCACCCTCTCAGGTTTGGGTGCAGTTCTCTACAAAATGGCATTTGATTTGCGGATCCTGCAATCTCCGGCTTTTGCGGAACTGGCAGAGCCTTTTGGGGAGAAACAGATTGGATCTTCAGCCATGCCCTTTAAACAAAATCCAGTAAAGGCTGAAAAAATCAACTCGCTGGGAAGGTACCTGGCACAGCTTCCACGGACTGCCTGGGATAATGCTGCTCATTCCTTGCTCGAACGCACATTAGATGACAGCGCAAACCGGAGGATGATTCTCCCTGAAGCTTTCCTCATTGCTGATGAAATGCTTCGTGAATGCAGGATAATATTTTCCGGTCTTCAGGTCTTTGAACACGGGATTAAACAAAACTTAGCTGATTATGGTCCGTTCGCGGCTACCGAAAAATTGTTAATGACCCTCAGTAAAGCAGGCGCAGATCGCCAGCAAATGCATCAAGTGCTGCGGAACCACGCCCTGCAAGCCTGGGCAGCAGTGCGGGAGGGGGAGTCAAATCCATTGTTAAAGCTGGTTTCAAATGATCCTGCTTTGCTGGAATATTTATCTCAGACAGAGATTAATGAAGCGATGGATGGATCGGCTTACCTGGGGGACGCGGTGGAGAGAGCGAAAAAGCTCTCTGCGAAAATTAAGGAAGAAATATGCGGCTGATTGTCACAACTCAGCCGCTGAATGCTTGAATATTGTCAATTTTACCTTGCCACCTACAGAATAAATCTAGAATACTTTCTATCTGAGATCAGGCGGCATTTCAGGCTTGTTATCCAGGATTTCTTCGATTGTTTCTACCACTTCTGTGGTAAGTTTATCCACGATATCGATCGCTTTCATATTATCTTTCACCTGAGAGGCTTTAGAAGCGCCTGTGATTACCGTGCTCACGTTTGGATTTAGCAAACACCAGGCAATAGCCAGCTGAGCTGTGGTGCAGCCGATAATTTCTGCTACACTGGCCAGCTTGATCACTTTCTCTATTTGGTCTTTCGCTTTCTCATCAGTAAACCGCGTTCGCAGCCATTCATACCCTTCAAGGTTTGCCCTTGAATTCTTTGGAATTCCCTGGTTGTATTTCCCGGTTAATAATCCGCTTGCCAGCGGACTCCAGATAGTTGTCCCTAACCCGATTTCAGTATAAAGCCGGTGATACTCCTTTTCGATGCGATCCCTGTGGAACATGTTGTATTGGGACTGTTCCATCAGCGGCGGAATGAGATGTTCCTGCCTGGCAATCGCGTACGCTTGCATAATTTGCTGGGCAGACCACTCGCTGGTTCCCCAGTAGAAAGCCTTGCCTTGATTGATAACGTGATTAAATGCCCGGACAGTTTCCTCAATAGGGGTGTGGATATCAGGTCTGTGGGCGAATATCAAATCCACATATTCGACACCCATCCGTGCCAGGGATCCATCCAACCCTTCAATTATGTGTTTTCTGGACAGTCCTCTTTCATTAAGACCCTCTCCACCCCAGAATATTTTGGTTGAGAGGACAAGATCCTTTTGTTTCCACCCGGTCTTTTTTATTGCCTCCCCCATAATTGTTTCCGCAAGTCCGTTGCTGTAAACTTCTGCGTTGTCAAAAAAGTTCACTCCGGCATCGTAAGCTATCGTCATTAGCTCAACAGCTTTATCAATATCTACCTGGCTTCCAAATGTTACCCAGGATCCAAAGGATAATGCGGACACCTGTAATCCCGAATTTCCTAAATATCTGTACTTCATAGCATTTACTCCTCTACTGATAATTATTTAGTAAAAATCCCGGCTGCCGCTTTTTCCATTACCGCTTCGGTGGCGGCAGCGAGAATTGAATAGGCTTGGTTATTATACTTAATACCCCTTTGGGCTGGGAAGGGCTGGAGATCTCCGTTTGCCCGAATCACTCCTCCAGCTTCTTTTATTATCAGCCAACTGGCTGCAAAATCCCATATCTTTGGGGTGCTTTCAAAAGCCAGAAGGGCAGTTCCTTTTGTGATCAGACATAAATGATACGCTGCCGCACCCAATGAGCGAGTTTTATAGGGAAGGTTCACCTGATAGAGATTATGCATTCTGGAACAATGAACAAACACAGAGTAGGGAGAATCAACTGGTGGATTTGACACCAAGATTTGTGTTCCATTTAGTTCTGCTCCCTCACCACTTGATGCCGTATACAGTTCATCAATAACAGGAAAATAAACCGCGGCAGTTTGCGGAACCCCATGTTCCAGATGAGCGATAGATACACCCCAGTAATGCAATCCCAGGCTGAAATTCACTGTACCATCGAGCGGGTCCAGAACCCAGACATGTTCATTCTCAGGAAAAACTGTACTGCCTTCCTCACTGAGGATTCCATCACCCGGAAATTCTTTCCCGATCAAGTCCTGCAATAAGCGATCAGCATCCCGATCCGCTTCTGTGACCAGGGTCTGATCTGTCTTTAATTCCCCCTGACGATTCCCGTTGTGGAAATAGTCCAGTAATTTTTTTCCTGTTTCTATTACCGCGGATTTTGCGAACACCAATCTCTGATTAGACATATTTATCCTGTTGTTAAGGATGTTTCTAGATTCTTGTGTTTTATTTCAGGTTAGGATTTTTCAGATACTGTTCTACTGCATCTTCTAACCTGATTTCGTGGTCTAAAACTGCCTGTTCATAGCGGCGAAACCAGTGCGACAATTGAGGCCAGCCAATATTCATCTCTTTGAGGACAAGCTCAGCTAATGGGCCTCCTTGCGGAATAAATTGAGTGCTGTAAAAGTCCTGACGTGCAGCTTCTTGATCATATTCCAGGCGAATGATTTTTCCAGTCCACTGCCTCTTCTCTTGTGTGATCTGGGCGTATCCAGCCCGGGTATCGCCGTCAAACGGAAGGCCGATGGATCCGGCATTTATGACAGTTGTCTTTCCGATTGTCCTTATCAGCGGTTGATGGGTATGTCCAACCAGGAATAAATCCACATCAGGTTGAATAAGCTCAAGGAGTTCTTTTCGGCTGGAGTCCGGGTAGATGCCAACCCGTATTCCGCTCATAGATGCATGTACTGCTTTCACAATTTGATTCCCTGGTAAAGGAGTTTCGATCTCCAGCGGCAATTCTTTGACCGATTGAATATCCCCGGGAGATAGAGATTGATACGTCCAATGGATTATTCTGTACATTTCAAATTGATTCCCGGCTCTGGGAGCATCCGGGTTGTCAAATCTAAGAACGTATTGTTCATGATTTCCGGCGATAGCTTGCCAGGAATCAGATTCCAGTTTTTGTTGGATCAAATGCAGACAATCCCTGGAACGCGGTCCACGGTTGATAATATCCCCCAAGACAATAACCAGGTCGGGTTTCCAGCGTTCAACATGATCGATAACGGCAATCAGGGCTTGATAATTACCGTGAATGTCTGCCAGGGCAGCAATTTTCATAATTCAGGATTTTGACCCGACAATTTGTATGTAATCCAGGGTTTCTATCTCTTGCGGGAAAGTGCCCAGCAGGTTCAGCAAATCTCCGGCAATTTGAGCTTTTTCTTCCGCATCATCAAGGCTCCAGGTGCGGCTCTTAACCTCGAGGAAGGTCCCCAGAGCGGGGTCGTCCAGACGGTCTACATTGATATAGAATTCAATATCACGAAAACAGACTTTCCAGCGCCGCCGGTCTTTTTCTACGAAGGTTTCATTCGAGGGATTAAAATATTCTCGATAAAACCGGAGGCTTTGCGGGGCAGGGGCGATGAACCTGCTCCGTGATAATAAAACGTCCTGGGGGAAGTGACGTTCGCGTTTTGGTCCGATTAAGGTTAGTCTGTAGCGGATGTTCTCTACCTTGCCATCCTCATCCATGAACTCATCTTCTCGGTAGCGGAGCCAACCTTCTTCAGGATCTTCAAATTCGAAATAAGTGTCGAATTCATGGTAATGACGGTAATAATGGATTTTCAATTCAGATTGGAGCAGCTTATCAATGACAGCTTGTGGATCATCCACTTTAACTTTTATCTGGACCTCATAACTTTCCTGTTCTTCCGCGCCGCCGACAGCAATCAATTTGGAGTAAACGGACTGGAAGCGCTTGATCAAGAATTGGTCAATTTCTTCCGCAAGAGCCTGGGCTTTTGGCAGCAGTCGGCTTAGATCCACAGTTAATAATTCCCGGGACCGCATGAGCCATTTTCCATTCACCATCATATCAGTGACATCGGTGGATTTTGCAGAATAAACAAGTTGTGCGTAAACACCGTCCGGATCATTTTTAAACTGGGGAGTATTATGCAGGGTCTGTAGGTTTACCAGGATCAGATCCGCTTTTTTCCCCTTAACTATAGAGCCGGTCTGATCTCCCAGATGGATTGATCTTGCGCCCATGCTGGTAGCCATAGCGACAGCCGTCCTGGCCGGGACAACTGTGGGATCTCCGCTGCTTCCTTTGGCGAGCAGCGCTGCCAAACGCATTTCTTCGAACATGTCCAGGTCGTTATTGGACGATACTCCATCTGTACCAATACCAACATTGAGGCCAAGCTTCAGCATGCGGCTGACAGGTGCGATCCCTGACGACAATTTTAAATTTGAGGTGGGATTGTGAGCAACCCCGACACCAAATTTTTGCAGGGTATGCATTTCCCGTTCATCGATATGAACACAATGAGCAGCGATAACTTTGGAGTTCAACACATTCTGCCCTTCAAGGTAGGGAACAACAGGCATGTCATGATTTCTTAAGCTGTTTTCAACTTCCTGGGCTGTTTCAGCTATGTGTATGTGTAATGGCACATCATATTTCTGGGCCAAAGCGGTTGCTGAACCCAGGATATCAACTGTGGATGTATAAGCCGCGTGGGGAGCTATAGCCGGGGTGATCAGGGGATGGTCTTTCCATTTTTTGATCATTTTTTCGGAAGCTGCCAGAGCTTCTTCATAAGATGCGGCATCAGGTGAGGGGAATTTTAGAATTGTTTGACAGCAGACAGCCCGCAGACCAGCTTCTGCAGCCCTTTCGGCCACCTGGTCTTCAAAATAATACATATCCGCGAAAGATGTAACACCGGATTGGATCAATTCGGCGCAAGCAAGGGAAGTGCCCAGCCGGACAAATTCGGGATTCACGAATTCCCGCTCAACAGGCATGATGTAACCAAGCAGCCACACATCCAGCCGGAGATCATCAGCCAGTCCGCGAAACAAATTCATCGGGACATGCGTGTGGGCGTTTACCAGGCCGGGCATGAGGACCTTACCTTCACAATCGATCACTTCCCCAGCGTTGAATGTGTTTTTGAGCCCATCTGTGGGACCGACAGCATGGATGTGATCATCCAGAACGGCAACGGCTCCATTTTCATAATTGGTAAACGTTTCATCCATGCAGAGAACGTGGGCATTAATAAATAAAGTGTCAATCTTCTTGGTCATATTTACCTCTTTTTATGGACCAGCTTGCTATTACTGTCTGTTTCTTCTCCAGCGAGATCTGAGGATAATTGGTACTGGGGTTTTATCTTTAGCCAAACCTATACACAATGCCCTCCAACCTCAAGCATATCCGCGGATAATCCACTTGTCTCATCTTATAGATACGCGTGATACTTTTGTTCTTTGATAACTGCCATTAGTATCATGGAAGGAGTAGAAGAGATTGTATCACTTCAGAACAACTCTAAAAAGGAAATTTCATTCCCAAAATGGTTACCAATTAGTGTCATTGACAGGGGCTTAACCAGAGGGTTTGGGCGCTCTTCGGCAGGGGTTTTCATAGGATTTTGAGAGCATGTTGTATGGTAAAATAGAGCATCAATGAAGATAAACAAAATAGCCTTGCCAGAATCCCCCAATGTTCTTAAATCCATCCGAAATGGGTTTGACGCCATCACCAAGCATTTGTTTTTGCTGCTGTTTCCGATTGGGTTGGATCTGGTTTTATGGTTCGCACCGCACCTCCGAATAAAGACTCAAATTGAGGGGGTAATTGCGGAAATGAATGAATTGTCAGCACTTCTCTCGCCGGACTTCGGGGAGATGGTAGAAGCTGGTCAAGAAATTTGGCTGATCGCCGCTGAACGTATCAATCTATTAATCACTCTCAGATCTTATCCAATTGGTATATTCAGTTTGTTTACTTCAATAATGCCGGTTGAAAATCCTATTGGTAATCCGATCTTCTGGGATATAAACCAGTTGAGCATCGCGGCAATCATCAGCCTCGGACTGTTTTTGATCGGGTTAGCTTTTGGCGTCTTGTATTTTTCCAGTGTAAGGCAGGCAGCTCTCTTTGATGAAGTGAAATGGCGGACAATTCTACGTGAGTGGCCCCGGATTAGCATCCAATCATTCTTGTTAAGCTTGATGTTGTTTATCCTGTTCCTGGGAATTTTAGTGCTGGGAAGCTGTACAGCTACGGGTATTACATTTTTTAGCGTCACTCTGGGACAGCTCGTGATCATCCTCTTTGGAATTGTCTCTTTCTGGCTGATATTTCCCTTGTTTTTTTCGCCTCACGGCATATTTTCCCAGGGTCAAAAAGCCTGGAAATCCATGCTGCAAAGCATCCGGTTGACCAATACGACTTTCTTTAAAACCGGTTTGTTTATCATGCTGGCAATATTGGTTAATCAGGGGTTGAATATGGTATGGCAGGTTCCACCGGAGAATTCCTGGTTAATGATGATCAGTATAATTGGTCATGCTTTTGTAACTACCGGTACGTTGGCAGCGAGTTTTGTTTATTACCAGGAAATGATTCGCTGGTTTGAAGAACTCCAACTGATGGGTAAACTCCAGCCGATTGAGGAAGAACGTCCGACGATAGAGAAATAACCCGAATCATGGTATGATGCGGTTTTGTGTATTATTTGCGGGAGGTTTTTGTGGCAACGAAGAAGAAAAAAATGTCTTATGATGCCAAAGATATTCAGGTATTGGAGGGATTGGAAGCTGTCCGTCTTCGTCCTGGTATGTATGTTGGCGGAACCGATATCAAAGCCCTTCATCACCTGGTTTATGAAGTGGTTGACAATTCAATTGACGAAGCCCTGGCAGAATATTGTGATGAGATTGAGATAATCATCCATGATGATGAAACTGTCACGGTCACTGATAATGGCCGTGGAATCCCGATTGACATTCACCCGGAGAAAAAAATACCAGCACTGGAGCTGGTGATGACCAAGCTTCATGCCGGGGGTAAATTCGGCGGCAGTGGGTATAAAGTATCCGGTGGTTTACATGGTGTAGGTTTGTCAGCTGTGAATGCGCTTTCAGAGTGGTTTGAAGTCCGGGTTTGGCGGGATAAAAAAGAATACTATCAGCGGTATGAAAGGGGTATCCCTGTCACAAAACTGGAAATTGTTGGTGACGCAGTACCCAAGGGGAAAACAGGCACGACACAGACGTTCCTGTATGATAAAACGATCTTTGATAAAGAGCTTACTTTTTCATTTGAAACACTGGTTCAGCGGTTCAGGGAAATGGCTTTTGTCACCCGGGGTGTCACGATTAAATTCTCAGATGAAAGAACCAACAAGGAGATGAATTTTTTCTTTGATGGTGGAATCACTTCCTTTGTCCGCTATCTCAACCGCAACCGAGAAAAATTGCATCCTGTGATCCATGTTGAAAAGGAAATTGATAATATTGTGATTGACGCGGCATTTCAATACACAGATTCTTATGCAGAATCAGTGTATGCTTTTGCCAATACCATCAATACCATTGACGGGGGGACGCATCTGACCGGTTTAAGGGCTGCTATTACCCGGACGATAAACAATTACGCCAGGACCAAGAAACTGTTTAAGGATTCTGACAACAATTTTTCCGGGGATGATACCAGGGAGGGTTTAACAGCGATTATCAGTGTTAAGCATCCCTCTCCCCAATTTGAAAGCCAAACGAAAGTAAAATTGATGAACGCAGAGGTTAAAACCCATGCCCAGCAGGTTGTGGGAGAAGGGATTGAAATCTTTTTGGAAGAAAATCCAGCTGCGGCTAAGGCTATTGTAAATAAGTGTTTAACCTCAGCTCGTGCGAGAAGAGCAGCCAGCAAGGCTAGAGACCTGGTTATCCGGAAATCTGCATTGGAAAGCATGACTTTGCCCGGAAAGTTAGCCGATTGTTCCTCCCGGGATCCGAAGGAATCCGAAATTTATATAGTCGAGGGTGATTCCGCAGGTGGATCTGCCAAACAGGGCAGGGACCGCCATTTTCAGGCGATCTTACCGCTGCGGGGGAAAATCCTGAACACAGAGCGAGCGAGGCTTAACCAGATTCTGGCAAATAATGAAGTCAGATCATTAATTTCCGCCCTGGGTGTTGGTATTGGGGAAGGATTTGACATTGAAGGGTTAAGGTATTGGCGAGTGATCATCATGACAGACGCAGATGTTGACGGCGCCCATATCCGTACCTTGCTATTGACGTTCTTCTTCAGATATATGCAGCCATTGATCGAAACTGGTCATTTATATATCGCGCAACCACCACTGTACCGGCTCTCATATAAAAACAAAAAGATGTACGTTTTTTCGGAGAAAGAAAAGCTGGACTTATTTAAAGAACTGGGATTAACCCCTGAAAAAGCCCAACTTCAACGATATAAGGGTTTGGGAGAGATGAATCCCCGGCAGCTTTGGGATACAACCATGGATCCGGGTACCCGAACCCTGCTCCAAGTCACAATTGAGGATGCTGCAGCGGCTGACAGGACCTTTGATATGTTGATGGGATCTTCTGTCCCGCCAAGGAAACGATTTATTATTACTCATGCAAATGAAGTCAGAAATCTAGATATCTGAGGTGCAGCAGGTATATCTTGATGACTCTTAAACAAGGTGCGCTCCTTCTTGAAAGATACCGAATCGTCGAGGTGTTAGGCCACGGCGGAATGGGTTCTATCTTCCGTGCGGTGGATGAAAACCTGGGTGTCGAAGTTGCTGTTAAGGAGAACCTGTTTACGATAGATGACTATGCCAGGCAATTTCGCCGGGAAGCAACCATCCTTGCCAATCTCCGGCATGCAAATTTACCCCGCGTTTCAGACCACTTCAGTGTTGATGACCAGGGTCAGTACCTGATCATGGATTACATTGAGGGGGAAGATCTCCAGGAGAGGTTGGAACGCATCGGTCCCTTTGAAGAGGAAGAAGTCGTTTTTATCGGCGCTTCGTTATGTGATGCGCTGGCATATTTACATTCCCGGGATCCAGTTGTCCTGCACCGGGATATCAAGCCAGCCAATGTCAGGATCACACCGAGGGGAGAGGTTTACCTGGTAGATTTTGGTCTGGCAAAACTCATCCAAGGGGATCTAACGACCACTACTGGTGCCCGGGCGATGACTATGGGTTTTTCTCCCCCGGAACAGTATGGTGCAGCCAGGACAGATGCCAGGACAGATATTTATTCCCTGGGTGCCACATTGTATACTGCTTTGACTGGGTTAACTCCGGAAGACAGTTTGGCCCAAACCATGGACCAAGTAGAATTGACGCCTGTTCGGGAAAGAAATCCAAAAATTTCCAAACGGGTTGCAGAAGCAGTGGAAAAAGCACTTCAGGTTCATCCTGTTGACAGATTCCAGCTGGCTGCAGAATTAAAAAATGAGCTGCTGAAAGCACAAAGCGGCCGTTTCAATGTAAATTTTAACCTTGACCAGGAAAGCCCAACACAAACAAAAAAATCAGGTAAAAAGCAGAAGGATAAGTTATCTTCGCCTGGTGTAATTACCAAAGATATCACCAAAAAGAATGATAAAAAGAAAGCTGGAGCACCTGTAAAAGAGAAAACACCGAGTGTGCCCCGGAAAAGAATTGATCGGGGAGGATGCCTGGCATTGGTTGCCCTGCTCAGTTTTATCCTGATCTTGAGTCTAGCCGTCTTTTCCCTGTTGAATCCAGTTTTGGCTAAGAATTTGTATAATTTCCTGTTTTAATTCTTGGATGTGAGGGGGAATACTAAGAGAGATGCTCGCTTGAGATCCAGCTCAGCGGAGCAGAATAACTATTTTCCCGGCAGCACATGATTAAAATCATATTCTTGCCCCAGCACTTGTCAGACAATTGACAGAAGTGGGAATTTTTGTTAAACTTAAGATTGTCAGACAAGTTTAAATCAAGGGATTTCCTATGTCGACTCTCCTCATTAAAAATGCTCAAGTAGTTGTTACAATGGACGACCACCGCCGTGAAATAGAGGATGGTGGTCTTCTTATTAAAGACGGCTTTATTGAGCAGGTCGGAGGATCAGATCAGCTGCCAATTGAGGCAGACCAGGTCTTGGACCTGTCAGGACATATTGTGCTGCCTGGATTAGTAAATACCCATCATCATTTCTATCAGACATTGACCCGCGTGGTTCCGGAAGCGCAGGATGCGAATTTATTTCACTGGTTAAAAACGCTTTACCCGATTTGGGCCAGGATGAAGCCTGAGGATATCCGGATTTCGACTAAAACTGCCCTGGCTGAATTAGCACTCTCTGGATGCACCACCGCTTCCGACCATCTATATTTATTTCCAAATGGTTCCCGGCTGGACGATGAAATCGAAGCTGCTCTGGAAATCGGATTGCGATTGCACGCTTCCCGGGGATCGATGAGCCTTGGGGAGAGTAAAGGCGGACTTCCCCCTGACAGCGTGGTCGAGGATGAAAAACAAATTCTCAAGGATTCTCAACGGCTGATTGAGGCTTATCACGACAGCACACCGGGGTCCTATACTCAAATAGTCCTCGCTCCCTGTTCTCCGTTCAGTGTTACTGGAGATCTGATGCGTGAAAGCGCGGCTTTAGCCCGGGAGTATGGCGTTCAGCTGCACACACATCTGGCTGAGACAGAAGACGAAGTAGATTTTACAATCAAAAAATTCGGCAAAAGACCGGTTGCATACATGGAAGAGGTTGATTGGATCGGTTCGGATGTCTGGTTTGCCCATTCGGTTTACCTCAACGATGAAGAAATCGGTGTCTATGCGGATCATGGTTGTGGAGTTGCCCATTGCCCCAGCTCAAATATGAGATTGGCTTCCGGGGCAGCGCCGATCCTTGATCTGATTTCAGCAGGAGTGGATGTCGGAATAGGTGTAGATGGATCTGCCAGTAATGACGGATCCCATCTGATTGAGGAAGCCAGGCAGGCGATGCTGCTCTCCCGGGTCCGGGCAGGCATGCAAGGCGCCTCTCGTTCTGGAGAGGAACAGGCCCCGATAATGTCAGCCCGGCAAGCCCTTGAATTAGCCACACGGGGAGGGGCAGCAGTTTTAGGGCGAAAGGATATCGGTTCGCTTGAACCGGGAAAAGCAGCTGATTTTACAGCCATTAACCTCAACCGGATTGACTATGCCGGAGCTTTGCATGACCCGGTGGCAGCAGTTCTCTTTTGCGCCCCGGTAAAAGTAGATTACACTGTTGTAGGTGGAAAACTAGTGGTTAAAGAAGGAAAACTGACTACTGTAGAGCTGCCAAAGCTGATTGAAACCCATAACCGGGCAGCAGCTCGATTATTAAATGATTAAGAGGTTGCGCGTACTTCATTTCAGTGGAGAGATCCAATGACAAGAGAACAGATCAGTACTCGGACACGTAGTTTGGTAGATGTCGCAATGGGTCGGGAAAAAGCTGACCTGGTAATTCGCAACGGACAGTGGATCTGTGTTCAATCCGGGGAGATTATCCCAGGAACAGATATAGCTGTGCTGAAAGACCGGATTGCTTATGTGGGTGAAGATGCTGGACACACAATAGGTAAAAATACAAAAATCATCGATGCGGATGGAAAATATCTAGTTCCCGGATTACTGGATGCGCATATGCATGTTGAATCAGGCATGGTCACCATCACAGAATTCGTCAGGGCTGTCGCTCCCCGGGGAACGACCGGGATGTTTATTGATCCCCATGAGATTGCTAATGTTTTTGGTTTAAAGGGTGTTCGGCTCATGGCTGATGAAGCAAAATCCCAACCAATTCACGTTTGGGTTCAGGTTCCTTCCTGTGTGCCCTCCGCACCGGGATTGGAAACATCGGGATCTTCAATCGGTCCAGAAGATGTGGTAGAAGCGATGGACTGGGAGAGAATTATCGGTTTGGGAGAGATGATGAATTTCCCCGGCGTTTATTCCAGCGACTCCAAGATGCATGATGAAATGGCTGCAACCCGTGCCGCTGGTGGAGTAATCGGCGGGCATTATGCTGCGCCGGATCTGGGAATTCCTTTTCATGGATATGCCGCCGGGGGACCGGAAGACGACCATGAAGGGATAACCAAAGAAGACGCTGTTGCCCGGGTGAGACAAGGAATGAAATCCATGCTCCGCTATGGATCAGCCTGGTTGGATGTTGAAGCCCAGGTGAAAGCGATTACCGAAGAAGGCCTTGATTCCCGCCATTTTATTCTTTGTACAGACGACTCTCACTCTGAAACGCTGGTAAATGATGGTCATATGGACCGGGTAGTTCGCCACACGATTGGTTTGGGAGTAGATCCACTTACTGTTCTGCAAATGGCGACAATAAACACTGCGGAACATTTTGGGGTTGCCAACGATATGGGCCAAATTGCGCCGGGAAGATATGCGGATATCCTGCTGGTTGCAGATCTGATGGATTTCAATCCAGATAAAGTAATCGCAAAAGGACAAATTCTCGCAGAAGAAGGGAAGTGGATTCAGGATCTGCCGCAAACGACCTATCCTGATTGGGTAACAAAATCAATAAATATGAAGCAGCCCTTGACCCCTGATGATTTTCGTTTGGTGGTGGAAGGTAATAAATCAGATTCTGTGACTGCCCATGTGATAGGAGTCGTGGAAGGACAGGCGCCAACCCAACATCTCAAGGTTCCGGTTACGATAGCGAACGGTGAAATTCAAGTTGATGGAGAAGAAGATCTGGCAAAAATAGCCGTGGTGGAACGCCACCAGGCTACTGGCGGTGTTGTTGTAGGTTTAGTTTCCGGGTTTGGATTGGAAGGGAGATGTGCTATTGGTACCACTGTCGCGCATGATTCCCACCATATGATTGTTGTTGGAACAGACGAAGAACTAATGGCACAGGCAGCCAACCATCTGGCAGAAATAAACGGTGGTCAGGTGGTGATAAAGAATGGAGAGATTATTGGGCAGGTATCTTTGCCGATTGCAGGGTTAATGTCCAATAAACGGGCAGACCTGGTAGCTGAAGAGGCTGCCACTGTCCTGAAAGGATTCGAAACCTGCGGCTGTACGATTGTCAATCCCAATATGCAGCTGAGTTTACTGGCACTGGTTGTGATACCCTCCTTGCGTATTTCAGATCTGGGGCTGGTTGATGTGGAAACTTTTTCACTAATACCGCTCATCGAGGAAGAATAATCGTGATTCGAGATAATGACGTCTCAAGGTCTCTACATGAGCAGTTGAGCATTCTGATTTCAGAAACCGAATCAGGTGACAGATTGCCGTCCGAGCCCCGGTTGGCGGAAGACCTGGGTGTTTCCCGGGCATCCTTGAGAGAAACTATGATGACTTTTGAGACCCGGGGGCTGCTGCAGAGGAAGCAGGGAGTTGGCACATTTGTTATCCATCCTGAAACTGTGTTTGACAGCGGATTGGATAAACTTGTCAGCCTGGAATCATTAGCTGCCCAGATCGGGTTGGAAGTGTCGATGGGCGACTTGGAAGTATCCCGGCAAGTGCTTGATTGTGAGTTTTCTGAATACCTGGGTCTGCCGAAAAATGAGGAAATCATTAAAGTATCCAGAGTTATTTTGGCAGAAAACCGGCCGGTAGCATTCCTGGAAGACAATTTACCTGTGGATGTTATCAGTGAGGAGGAAGTAAAGCAGCATTTTACCGGATCAGTTTTGGATTTATTGATTAATAGGGATGATATCCCTCTGGCCAGTTCACGGTGCGATATCAGCGCCATCGGCGCGACACCAGAAATTGCCAGGGCACTGGAAATCCAGCGGCACGATCCTTTACTGGTTTTTTCATCCTTGCTGTACTCATCCAGAGGAAGGCTTATCGATTCATCGTTTAGTTACTTCATTCCCGGGTATTTCCATTTTTATATCGTTCGCCGGGTAGGAGACTAAATATTGGTTTGAACTAATTAGTTTAATTGATAGGTAAAAATGGATAAAAGCAGTTGTCTTTAGATCAACCTGATTTATCCGCGAAAAA
Source organism: Anaerolineales bacterium (assembly GCA_049644685.1). GTDB lineage: Bacteria > Chloroflexota > Anaerolineae > Anaerolineales > UBA11858 > B10-G9. The sequence goes on along the minus strand of JBARSJ010000071.1, from coordinate 12,529 downwards.
AATCACTTTATTCATCTAAGGAGTATGATCATGAGAAGCTTTGCAGGACGTAACATTATTTCATTGAAAGATTTTGAACGCCATGAGTTTGAGCGTGTATTTGAGGTGGCGGAAAAATTAGCCCCGATTGCTCACAACCGGAAGAATGTTGATATGCTGAAAGAAAAAACCATGGTAACGGCTTTTTACCAGCCTTCTACTAGAACTCGCCTGGCTCACGAATCGGCCATGCTTCGGCTGGGTGGTAAGGTGACAGGTTTTGCGGACGCTAAGATGACCCGCGCCGGTGACTTTTATATGGAATCCATCAAGGATACCTTTAAAATGCTTGAAAATTACGGCGATGTCATTGTCATGAGGCATTTCCAAAAAGGCGCACCCCAGGAAGCAGCAAAATGGGTAAGCATTCCCATTATCAATGGTGGCGATGGTTGGGGTGAACACCCGACCCAGATTCTTACTGATCTCTATACCATCCAACGCGAAAAAGGCCGCATTGATGGATTAAAGTGGGTTGCTGTTGGTGATATGAGAATGAGGACCATGCACTCCCTGGGTCACGCATTAACCCAATTTGATTGCCCAATCACCTTTATTTCACCTGCAGATATGTCCTTGCCTGATGAATACCGGGAAGATTTTAAACGAAATAGTTTAAACTTCACCGAAGGTGATGATGTCCGGAAAGTCATCGCAGATGCAGATGTCATTCTGGTTGAGCCGGTTGTACAGCCTGATTACACAAAATCCCGCGATGAGCGGGATGGCGATGTTGGGTTAACCCCTCCGGAATTCAAAATCACCAAAGAACTGTTGGAAACCAAAGCAAAATCGGATGCAGTGCTGCTGCACTCGCTGCCCCGCATGGATGAAATTCCTCCCGATGTGGATCAAACCCGCTGGGCCCGCTACTGGCAGGAAGGATTTAACGGCGTTGTGATGCGCATGGCCCTCCTGGCGTTGGTATTAGGCGAGATGGAGTAGTTACTATAAAAGAAGCTGCAAATTACTGGTAGATTGGTTTAATGTTTGCCAATCTACCAGGAAGTCAGCAATTAATTGGACATCAACTCATTATTTATTGAGATAAGGAGAAAATAATGATATCTGATTTACGAGGTCGTGACTTAATTGGCGATCTGGATTTTACAAAAGAAGAAGTAGAAACTGTCCTTGAAGTAGCCTGGGATCTTAAGAAAAAACGCGCCCTGGGTGAACGGCATGCTTTGCTTATTGATAAAACACTCTCAATGTTATTTTTCTTCTCCAGCACTAGAACTCGGGCCTCCTTTGAGTCTGGAATGGCGCAGCTGGGCGGACACGCTGCTTTTATGGAGAGCCGGACAACGCAGGTATCACATGGTGATACCGAGAAAGAATTAGGTGAGATTCTCGGGCGATATTTTGATGGGATCGCCATTCGTCATGTAGATTGGGGTATCGGCAATCAGTATCTTAATAACGTTGCCTCCTCCTCCCGGGTCCCGGTTTTGAATATGCAGTGTGAGATCTACCATCCCCACCAGTGCCTGGCAGATATTATGACAATTATTGAGAAAAAAGGTCGGGATTTAAAAGGAAAAAAGATGGTCGTTTCCTGGGCCTATGCTTCCTCATACCTGAAACCAATTTCAGTCCCGCAATCTCTGATTCTGCAGATGCCCCGTTTTGGTCTGGATGTCACCCTGGCTCACCCGCCAGAATTTAAGTTAATGCCGGAAATTATGGAACAAGCACAGCAACAAGCTGATAAATATGGCGGCAAATTTGAAGTTGTGCATGATATGAAAGCAGGCTTTAAGGACGCGGACATCGTTTATGCCAAATCCTGGGGACCCCTGCTCACAACCCAGGATCCTGAGGAAGGAAAGAAGATCCAGGATAAATACAAAGATTGGATCACAGATTCCAAAAAAATGGCTCTGGCTGATAAGGATGCGATTTACATGCACCCGCTTCCCGCAGATCGCGATGTAGAGGTCACCAGTGAAGTAATGGACGGCCCCCAATCAGTAGTTTTTGACCAGGCTGAAAACCGGATGCATGCCCAGAAAGCAGTCATGGCTTTGACCATGCGTTAGGAGATAATGATGTCAGAAAAGAGAAAAATAGCAGTTGTTGCCATTGGCGGCAACTCATTAATCAAATCAAAACAGCATCAAACCGTAAAAGACCAGTATCTAGCGGCACAGGAAACTGCAACCCACCTGGTGGACATGATTGAAGCTGGATGGGATATTGCAGTTGGACATGGAAATGGACCCCAGGTGGGATTCATTTTACGCAGAAGTGAAATTGCCCATAAGGTCGAGGGAATGCATGAATTACCTCTCGATGTCTGCGGCGCTGACAGTCAGGGCGCAATCGGTTACTCCTTACAGCAGAATATTCAGAATGAGCTGAAAAAACGGGGTATCAATAAGCCAGCTGCAACAGTGATCACCCAGGTCCGTGTGGACCCGAACGATCCTGCTTTCCAGGAGCCCGCCAAACCTATCGGCACTTTCATGGAAGAAGATGAGGCGCAAAAAAGGAAAGATGAACTTGGCTGGAATATTGTTGAAGATGCCGGTCGGGGTTGGCGCCGGGTCGTCCCTTCTCCACTCCCGGTTGAGATTATGGAACTGGAAGCCATCAAGGCGTTGATAAATTCCGGTACGATCACCATCACCGTGGGCGGCGGTGGTATTCCTGTCATTGATACTGATCAAGGCATTGCTGGAACCGCAGCAGTAATAGATAAGGATTTTGCTTCCGCCTTCCTTGCCAATGAAATTAATGCTGATATGCTGCTGATTTCTACTGCTGTTGAAAAAGTCTCCTTAAATTTTGGAAAACCAGACCAGATTGACCTTGACCAAATGACTGTTGCCGAAGCAAAGAAGTACCTTGATGAAGGAACACATTTTGCAAAAGGCTCCATGGAACCCAAGATCAAAGCCATTGTCCGATTTTTAGAACAGGGTGGTAAAGAGGCACTTGTTACCAACCCGGAAAATATTGGAAGGGCGCTGAATGGAGAAACCGGGACCAGGATCGTCCCCTAAGAAGGTTGTAATTATCGGTTTTTATCAGGATATTGTTCTTAATTGGAAAAACAATATTCAAGTATACTTACCGTATAGTTTTTATAATAATAACTGTGAAGGAGGTTAAAATATCTCGAAAATACTGATTTCTAAAAACCGTTTGGATAAACCAATTATGCAGAGGAGTAAATTATGAAGAAGAAAAGTTTATGGTTAGTGATCAGCCTGATGCTGATTGCAGCATTTGTCTTCACTGCCTGCCAGCCAGCTCCAGCTGAGGTTGAGCCAGCAGAGGAAGTAGTAGTGGAAGAAGCTGAAGAGGAAGAAGAAGCTGTAGTTGAAGAGTTTGTTTTCGGCATGATCTTAGTCGGACCCAAGAACGATCACGGGTGGAGCCAGGCGCACTACGAAGGCGGTTTATATGTAGAAGAAAACCTTAGCAACGCACGTTTGATTGTTTTCGAAAGCCTTAATCCTGCAGACAAACCTGAAGCTACGTTGGAAGGTATTGTAGACGACATGGTGGCAGATGGCGCCAGATTGATAATTACCACTTCTGACGAGTTCGAAGAAGATACACTTGGTGTGGCAGAAAAATATCCGGATGTAATCGTAATCAATGTCTCGGGAGATGATGCTCTCACTGGTGAAGCTCCAGCAAATGAAGGCAACGTCATGGGGCGTATGGAAGACATGAAGGCGATAGCAGGCTGTGCCGCAGCACTTGCCACCGAAACCGGACAACTCGCTTATCTCGGACCGCTGGTTAACCACGAGACTCTGCGTTTGGCGTCCTCAGCCTATCTTGGCGGAAAGTACTGCTATGAAAACTACCGCGGTAAGTCGCCGGATGATCTCGGCTTTATAGTTACCTGGATCGGGTTCTGGTTCAACATCCCCGGCGTGACTCTTGACCCAACAGAGGTTACCACCAGTTTCTTTGACGGCGGTGCTGATGTTGTAATGAGCGGGATTGATACGACAGAAGGTATCGTTGTCGCTGGACAGCGTGCCGATCAGGGAGAATCAGTATGGGCTGTACCATATGATTACCTTGGTGCTTGCGATGAAAAACCAGAAATTTGCCTTGGTGTACCTTACTTTAGTTGGGGGCCGGAATATCTATCCATTGCAGAACAGGTTGTCGCAGGAACCTATACACAAACATGGGATTGGACTACCCCCATCTGGGATGCATTAGATGACCCCACAAAGACGTCTGTTGGTTGGATCGATGGTCCTGGCCTTAATGCAGAAATGAAGACTGATCTTGATGACTTCATTGCAGGCTTAGCCTCCGGTGATATCAATGTATGGACCGGTCCGATTATCTTACAGGATGGTACGGAGTATGTCTCCGATGGCGTAGAAGCCACTGATAATGAGATCTGGTATCTTCCCATGCTACTCGAAGGTATGATTGGCCCCAGCGAATAGATCCGATACTTAGACAGGTACAACAGCGGAGGGCGGCTCAGGCCGCTCTCCGCAGGCCAAACTAGAACCTTTATCCTGTTTGGTGTGTGATGCATGGAAGTAACCCTAACTAATATCCGAAAGTACTTTGGTACAGTTAAAGCTAATGATGGAATCACTTTCACGTTTAAGGCGGGAAAGATCTATGGTTTGCTGGGTGAAAATGGTGCTGGGAAATCAACTCTCATGAAGATCCTCTCTGGATATCAGGCACAAGATAGTGGTGAGATTAAACTTGATGGGTTGGCCTGCTCTTTCCGTTCCCCGGCTCAGGCTCTCGCCAGTGGCATTGGCATGATTTATCAAGATCCACATGACGTGCCTTCAATGAGTGTACTTGATAATTATTTACTTGGGAGGTCTTCAGGGATTAGATTGGATCGTGAGGGCGGAAAAGGTGAATTGCTGGATACGGCTAAGCGCATGGGATATCCCATTAATTTGAAAGCCTATATCGATACACTTTCGCTTGGTGAACGTCAACAGCTTGAATTATTACGATTGCTTGCGATGGGAGCTGAAGTGCTAATCCTCGATGAACCGACAACCGGTATCAGTGCCAAGCAAAAGGAAGAACTATTTACTTCGATTCGACAGTTAGCAGATAAAGAAGGAAAGACCATTGTCCTGGTTTCCCACAAACTCTCCGAAGTTCAGGAGCTTTGTCAGCACGTTATGGTACTTCGGCAAGGCAAGCTTGTGGGCAAGTCGGACATTCCATGCTCGATGGAGAAACTGGTTGGTATGATGTTTGAAGAAATACCACCTCGTCAGGAACGGAAGAGCCTTGTGCAGGACAAATTCACCCTTGAGGTAAATGATGTGAATCTGGAGAGCGACAGGGTGTCGATCCGCAATTTAAACTTGGCTATCAAGGCTGGTGAAGTATTTGGCCTTGCCGGGCTCGAGGGAAGTGGCCAGCGTTTGTTGCTACAGGCTTGTGCTGGATTGATCCACCCTTCATCTGGTCAACTCCTTCTTGGTTCCGAGGAAATTACCCGCAAGCCTTATCATAGGTTGCTTAATTCCGGAGTGGGTTATCTGGCCGCTGGACGGCTAGAGGAAGGGCTAGTTGCGGGACTCACGCTTCTCGAACATGTTGCCCTGTCGGACCCCGATACTGGATTTGTGATTAACAGAACTCACTTCACAGAGTTAACAAAAACGCGTATCGATAAGTTTAAGATTGTAGGGATACCAAGCACGATGATAGATGCGCTTTCAGGTGGTAACCAACAACGTGCACTCTTCGCGCTGTTAAGAACGCCGTTAAAGTTGTTGCTTTTAGAACACCCTACTCGAGGCCTTGATGTGCGTTCAACCGATCACATCTGGCAACTCCTCTTTGAGCGTGTGAAAGAAGGGACATCGATCGCCTTTATGTCTGCTGATCTTGATGAACTTGTGGGCCGAAGTGACCGAATTGCAGCTTTTTCAGGGGGCAAAATGTCAAGGGTGGTGAATGCTACTGAGACCTCAGCAGAAGAGCTTGGACATCTTATTGGAGGTGAGCAGTGACTTGGCGAAACCTTCTTAGGACTGTTTGGCCTACAGTTCCAATTGTCAGCGCACTGATAATCACAGGATTGTTCCTGACTGCATTTGGGGTTTCTCCCGGGGAGGGATTTGGTGCCATGCTTCGGGGCGCTTTTGGCGATGTCAATAAGGTCCTCAATGTGACCGCTTTCTGGGTACCATTGGCCCTCGCTTCTACTGGCCTTGTTTTGGCTTTCACAGCTGGGCTATGGAATATTGGGATCGAAGGTCAAATTGTCATGGGAGCGATTTCCGCCAGTTGGATTGCATTGAAATTTGATTTTCCAGAACCTTGGCAGATAATCTTCCAGCTCCTCGCAGCGATGATCGCGGGTGCACTCTGGGCTGGGATTACTGGCGTCTTGAAGACTCGAGGTAAAGTGCACGAAATCTTCGGTGGTTTGGCGCTTAACAACCTTGCCATCATCTTAACAAATTACCTGATATCTGGTCCTTGGCAGCCACCTGAAGGTGGTACTTTTCGCGGCACAGAACCTTTTCAGGATAAAGCGATCCTTCCGCTATTTGCCGATTCCCGTTTGAGCATTCTCTCCATTGTGCTGCTGGTGATTGCAGTTATCTCGGTTTATTTGTTGCTGCGAGGCACCTCTTGGGGTTTGAAGTTAAAGGCACTTGGAAAGAATCCGCGCTCCGCATTTCTGCTTGGAGTCTCGAGCGAACGCGAACTTCTACTAGCGTTGATGTTATGTGGAGCGCTTGCAGGTTTGGGTGGGGCGATCCGCGTGACAAGTTGGTTTGATAGCCTACGGCAAAGCATATCCGGGGGCATAGGCTACCTGTCTCTATTGGTGGTAATGCTGAGTAATTTTCGTGTCGCTCTCACACCGTTTATTGCTTACTACTTCTCAGCTGTACTCAATGGAAGCATAACTCTCCAACTCCGCACACAGTTGCATTCATCACTGGGTGGTATCTTGACTGGCGTGATGGTGTTGCTTGTATTGCTTTTGGGGGATATAAAGACATTAAACTTCCTTCCTAAGAGGATGACAAAGGAATCGACCGATGAATGAGACTGAATTAGTACAGGTCCTTTCTTCGATCGTCCTCCAAGCTTCACCTTTGATGATCGCCGTTTGTGGTGAGACCATTTCTGAACGTGTCGGTGTGGTGAATCTTTCGCTAGACGGAACCATGCTGCTCGCTGCTATGACCGGCTTTGTGTCTGCCTATTTGAGCGATAGTGTAATCGTTGGATTTGCTGCAGCGGCAGTTGTTGGTGCACTCTTTGCCACAATTGTGGCATTTGGCTCGATCAAACTGCGCAAGGACCAATTTGCGATTGGATTTGTGCTCACACTGCTTGGCGACAAACTGAGTGCTTACCTGGGCCAGAATTTCACCCGAATACCTGGACCACATGTCGCTCACTGGGGCATACCACTTTTGAAGAATATTCCGGTCTTAGGTCCGATCTTTTTTGATCATGACCCTCTGGTTTACTTTGCCTTCATACTTGTGCTGACTACTTGGTGGTGGTTATTCCAATCGCAGGCTGGCTTGCGCCTGCGGAGTGCCGGTGAGCGACCAGAGGCTGGGTTTGCTCGAGGAGTGAATATCAATCGTCTACGTTATCTCTACACTATCATTGGTGGTTCACTAGTGGGTATCGCTGGTGCGGCCTACTCACTTGACATCAAACTAGGCTGGGCAGAAGGCTCTACCCGTGGTTTAGGATGGATTGCCCTTGCTATCGTGATTTTCGGAGGCTGGTCACCTATTCGTGGCGCTATTGGCGCGATGCTTTTTGGTGCTAGTAAGGCTCTTGCTGCGGTGCTTCAGCGTCGCTATCCGGAGGTCTCGCTTGTCGCGTTTAACACATTACCTTGGCTGTTGATGCTGGCTGTATTGTTACTTGTCAGCAGCGATATTACGGATCGCTTGTTAATTATCGTGCCCATCCGGTTTCGGCAACAATTCCGCCAGGCTTTGCGTGTAAGACCTCCCGCTGCACTTGGCCAGCCGTTCACACCTGGTGAATCGGGAGAAGATTAGCTTGAGTTCTTATATCGATTTACCCACTGTACCGGACCTGGGATTAACGGATAAGGGTTTAGTGGATGTTCTGGCCCATAAGTTAATCAGTTCTTTTGTGGAGTGATGGAGAATAGGCATATGCAGGGTTTTGACTATCTCAGGCCTGAAACAATCTCAGAATTAAAGAAAGATTTAAGCAATCCCGGCGCCAGGGTATTGGCCGGGGGAACTGATATTGTTCCTAAAATGAGGCAAGGCTTATTTTCTGCTCTGATCCTGGTAGATGCCAGTAGAGTTGTATCCCTGGACTTTATTGAGGATCAGGGAAAAGAAGTGGTTATCGGGGCATTAACTACTCACCAAAAATTGGCAGATTCCGCATTAATTCAGAATGTAAATCCTGCTTTATCATCTGCTGCAGAAAGCGTAGGATGCATCCAAACCCGCTGTCGGGGTACCCTCGGTGGCAATATTGCTAATGCATCGCCGGCAGCTGATACCATTCCTCCTTTATTGGTCTATGATGCTGACTTGCTGCTACAGAGCCTGGAAGGAGAGCGGATTCTGCCTTTGGAAAATTTCATCAAGGGACCGGGTGAAACTTCTTTAGAACCGGGTGAGTTTATCCACAGTGTGTCTTTTTCTCCCTTAGCGGGATCCTGGGGTTCGGTTTTCCTGAAGATAGGTAAACGATCCGGCATGTCAATTTCGGTAGTAAATGTATCTGCAGCTATTGTCCTGGATGACGATGGATTGATCCGTGATGCTAGAATAGCGCTGGGGGCAGTAGCTCCTACAGTTATCCGCTGCCGGGAAACAGAAAGATCACTCATCGGAAAAGAACCATCACCCGATTTATTCAATAATGCTTCAGAAATCTGCCGGGAAGAAATCACGCCAGTTACGGATATCAGGTCCACTGAAGAGTACCGGATTCATTCAGCTGCAGTAATCGCTCGAAGAGGATTAGAACAGGCTGTGGATCAAGCGCGGGAGAGGAAGAATTGAAAAGAATCGAGGTAATTTTTACCCTGAACAGTAAGGAAACAAGGCTGTCGAGTGATCCGAACAGGACCCTGCTGGAAGTGCTGCGGGATGATCTGGGATTAACGGGTACAAAAGACGCCTGCGGTGGAGAAGGGGAGTGCGGCGCCTGTACGGTGATTTTAAATGGAAAACCGATTAATTCCTGTCTGGTATTTATTGGTCAAGTAATGGGGCAGAATATAATCACAATTGAAGGTTTGTCTGAAAAAGGTGATTACCATCCTGTTCAGAAAGCCTTTGTGGAGGCTGGTGCTGTGCAATGCGGATATTGCACGCCTGGAGCGGTTTTAGTTTCTAAAGTTCTTCTGGATAACAACCCCCATCCCTCCGATCAGGAGATCAGCGATGGTTTGTCCGGCAACCTCTGCCGCTGTACAGGCTACTATAAGATGGTGGATGCAATTCATCTAGCTGCGGAACGGAAAAGCAATGACTGAAATCTTAACAACCATCGGAAAAGCGGAAATCCGCAAAGATGCCTGGCAGAAAGCAGCGGGGAAAGCCCTTTATGCTGCTGATATCCCGGCGGATAATCTAAAATATGGTGTGGTATTTAGATCGCCTCACCATTATGCCCGCATTCTGGAGATTGATACAACAAACGCTTTGAAGATGCCTGGTGTGCTTCAGGTCCTTACCGCAGAGGATATTCCGGGAGATAAGATCTTTGGACCGCTTGTCCCGGATCAACCGTCTCTGGCCCAGGAAGTTGTCCGTCACCTGGGAGAACCAGTTGCCTTGATTATTGCTGAAACCAGGCAGGAAGCTCTCGCAGCCAGGGAAAAAATAAATGTTACCTTTGAACCCTTAACACCGGTATTTGATCCGGTTCTGGCGGCAAAACCAGACGCTCCGCAGCTACATGAGGATGGCAATGTCATCACGGAGTTAAATGTCCAGGATGGAGATATTAAGCGCGGTTTTGAAGAAGCAGATATTATCCTGGAAGAGGTGTATCACCTGCCGCGGATTTCACCCGGATATATGGAGCCAGAAACTTCCCTTGCGGTTTGGCAGGGAGATAATACGATAACTGTTTGGGTCAGCTCCCAACATCCTTTCACAGACCAGGGATTTATTGCCGCCGCGCTGGATTTGCCTGTTAGCAGTGTCAGGGTGAAAAGTGCAGTGATCGGCGGGGCTTTTGGCGGAAAAGAAGATTCCAGTTTATCCATTTTGGCAGCATTGGGAGCCCAGGCTGTCAAGGGCGCTGTAAAGCTAGTAAATAACCGTCGGGAATCTTTTCTAGCTCATCCCAAGCGGCACCCGGCACAAATCAGGTATAAACTCGGGGCAAAAAAGGATGGATCTTTTACCTCGTTGAAGGTAGAAGCTCACTTGGATACCGGTGCGTATTCTTCCTATGGTCCAGCGGTAGGCATGATTTTTACAGAAACGCTGACCGGATCCTACAAAATTCCGAATGTGCAGGTGGATACCTATGTGGTGTATACCAATTCTCCAATTTCAGGCGCGATGAGGGGATTTGGCAGTCCTCAATCCCATTTTGCCGTTGAAAGCATGATTGATTTGATGGCGGAAAAGATCGGGATGGATCCCATCAAATTGAGGGAGAAAAACATCCTCCATCCCGGAGATAAAGTTTTTACCGGGGTGCCTATAAACGAGACAGCAAACTCTCTCCCAGTTTGTTTGAAAAAAGCCCAGGAGATTATTGAGCGCTTCCAGGCGGTAGAACCTTCTCCGGGTAAAAAAGCTGGAGTGGGTTTTGCCCTGGCATCTCAATCGATGGGATTAGGAGCGAACGTGACGGATGATTCCACACACAGATTGGAGTGGGCGCTAGACGGCAGGATACTGATCCATCTTGGATCACCTGATTTAGGGCAGGGATTGGCGTCAGCCGCGGAACAAATCACTGCAGAATCGTTGGGTATCCCATTTGATCGGGTGGTGACTCTTGAATTAGATACTTTAGATTCGCCGAACGGAAATGTTACCTGTGCCTCCCGCATGACTTATATGGCGGGGAATGCTTTGATTGATGCCTCAGAAAAATTGATCCAACTGCTGCTGGACCACTCAAGCAGATTGCTGGAAGTGCCCGTTGAAAAACTAACCTATAAAAACGGCCAGGTAATAAAACCGGATGGATCTAAAGTGCCAGCAGTTGAGTTCGTCAGCCGCCTGGCGGAAGAATCTATTGTCCTGGGCAGTGAAAGCACATTTAGTTTTCCATATCCTGAGGATACTACACCCCAGCACCTACCTATTGGCATGCCCCATGTTTTGTATTGTTTTGGGGCGCAGGTCGCCCGGGTTGAGATTGATCCGGAATTGGGTACAGTTGATGTTACCCATTTTGCTGCCATTCATGATGTTGGCAAGGTGATCAGCCAATCCGGAGTTGAGGGACAGATAGAGGGCGGTGTTGCCACTGGTTTGGGATACGCTCTTTATGAGACCATGCTTCAGAAAGGTGATCAATGGGTAGATAGTTTAACGGAATATTTGCTTCCCACTTCAAAGGATTTACCGGGGCATTACCAGAATATCATCCTGGAAGTACCGGAAGCCAGCGGGCCATACGGCGCGAAAGGTATCGGTGAAATTCCCCTCGTGCCAACTGCCCCAGCCATAGGGAACGCTGTTTATGATGCGGTTGGGGTGAGAGTGACCAAGCTGCCAATTACAGCGGAGAGAATTCTAGGGTTTGTGGATTAATATCCTTGATAAGGTGATAATCAGCAGGCTGAAAACGTTATTTATGAGATTTTGCAGTTAGATCAGTATTAGGGAAGTACAAATTAAAGGATTGAACGATATGAGCAATTCAGGTCAGGAAAAATGGTATTCAAAACTATTTGATGCTTCTTTACCAATTTTAGCAACCCTGGCGGCGCTGATTGTGGGGGCGGTGATGCTTTTGCTGCTTAAGGTTAATCCTATTGAAGCATATAAAGCTATGTGGGAAGGAGCTTTTGGAAGTCAAAATGCTCTAGCTGAGACACTGGTGAAAGCAACACCATTGTTATTGGTTGGTCTGGGGATCTGTATTTCCTTCCGCGGTGATGTAATTAACATTGGCGGTGAAGGACAAATGATTATTGGCGCGATCCTGGGCACGCTGGTTGGAATAACCCTGGTTGATTGGTCTGGCTGGATTGTGATCCCGGCAGCCCTGTTGGTAGGTTTTGCCGGAGGGGCGATCTGGGGAGGAATTCCCGGCGTATTAAAAGCCTACTTTAATGTGAATGAAATTCTCAGCACTGTGATGATGAATGCTATTGCAGTGCAACTGATGAACTTTTTACTGCGTGGGCCGATGATTGATCCTTCCCAGGCAGCACTGGCCTCAAAAATCCCCCAGACTGCCCGTCTCATTGATGCCTTCCGTTTGCCTCGCTGGATTCCTACCCGGCTCCATCTTGGCGCTTTGATTGCTGTGGTCCTGGCTGTCCTGGTGTATATCCTGCTCTGGC
>JBARSJ010000070.1:0-2735 GCA_049644685.1 Anaerolineales bacterium | reverse complement strand
CTGGGTTTTGTCGGCGGGGACCCGGACCGGCCTATCATTGCCAGTGCAGTGACCAACCCGGCCACCACCAGTCCCGTAACGAGCTCCAACCAGACCACGAGTGTGATTCGTGACAACGGCAACAACGAGATCATCCTGGATAGCGCGGACGGCGGCCAGATCATTCACATCAAGCAGGCCTGCGGCCATGAGTTCAAGATGGATACCGGCGGCGAGAAGATCGAGCTGCGGGATAAATACGGGAATGAGATTGTCCTCGACAGTGCTGCTGGTACTATCACTCTTTATAGTCCAACCCACGAGTCCAAAGTTGTCATCGGCAAGAGTATTGATGTTTTTTCTTTAAGTGATCTCAAGTGGGAATCTGCCACGGATTGGATTTCCAATATCGCGGGCAAAGCAAAATACAAGGTCGGGGGAGATGTTTTTAATTTCTTTCTGGGATTTGAGCACAAGAATGTTATTGGATGGAAGGCTCGCACAGTTGGGGGCTTCAAGCAGGAGGCGATACTTGGAGCTGAATCAAAGTTCATTCGAGGTGCAAAAAAAGAAGTCGTCAAGGGGAGTGTGTTTAAAAGTCATGTCGGGAAGGAGTATAAGAAACCTGATGGTGACCAAAATTTCAAGGCTCCTAGTGTTTTTCGTTTGATAAAGAATGATAAGGAAAACATGAAGGAAGTGAAAAGAATTATAGAGGCCAAAGAAACCCGAATTGTCGAGGGAGAAGCGATAGAAAAGATCAAAAAGAGAAATGCTGAGATAGATCATGACTGGATTGAAGGCAAAGAAAGTAGATTTCGTTTCAAAACTATGGAAGAGCAGTGCAATGAGGCCACAATTAAGTACAAATCAAAAAAGGTTGAGAAGGCAAATAAGATACTAGAAGATGCGAAAAAATTTGAAGTTAAAGGCCAGAAAATCTTACTAGGATAAAATCATCCAGTGGAAATATACAATCTAGATGAACAGTTCCTTACGCTGGGTTGGATCGTCGGCAAATGGAAGCCCCCCCAGCTAGCAGCTACTTTTTTTATTAAAGGAACGTTCAATCTCAAGCCCGATTCCATTGCTGAACCAGTTGAAGATGAACCAGAAATGGTGTCGGGAGATTTGTACTGCGATGATGATATGCAAGGAAGCATATATTATGAATCTGATTTCGCCCCGTTTAAACCTCGCGCGGATTTACTTTTAACCGGAAAATGTCATGTCCCAGGTGGGCGCTCAGTTAGTGCATGTCGTGTAACATTTCAGGTTAGTAGCCATATGAAGTCTCTGGCCGTTTTCGGCAATAGAAAGTGGTCTGGAGTTTTGCCTACTATTACTACACCGGAACCATTTTCGGAAATGGAACTAAGATATGAAAAATGTTTCGGTGGAGAAAAATACAATAGGAATCCTTTGGGCAAGGGCTACTGGAAAGAGAGGACAGATGAGGGAGATGCGATTTGGCCTTTACCGAACATTGAGGATCCGAACAATCTGATCAGGACACAGAAAAATGACCCAGGCCCAGCTGGATTCGGGCCTTTGGGCAAATTTTGGAAGGAACGTTCTGCAAAACTTGGGAGCTATAAAGGTAAGTGGGCAGAAGAACGCTGGCCTTGGTTCCCTAGTGATTTTGATTGGAGTTTCTTCAATGCCGCTCCCCCTGATATGCAGGTGCCTGGCTATCTCAAAGGGGATGAAAAGCTTTATTTCGAGAATCTCCATCCAGACCTACCTAAATATCGATCCGAATTGCCGGGATTGCGGGCAAAATGCTTCATTAGTGAGACATGTGAAGACAATGAGGAGAATTTAGGTTTCAGGGAAGTTCCGCTTAATTTAGACACTTTATGGATAGATATGGAGGCTGAGAGGTTGGTTCTGGTTTGGCGAGGCAGTGTGAATATCAGAACCTTTAAATTCAAAGAACTCAAAGAGGTTTTCCTACTAGCTGAATCCCTCTCGGAGCCTGTACACGATCTACCTTATTATCGTGAAATGAAAGAGGAATGTGTCCCGGTCGAGGAAGAGCTTGATTTCGAAGAGAAAAGTGAATTAGCAAAAAGAATCGAAATAGAAGTCGCAGAACTCAAGCAAGAAGCTGCGAAAGTGGATCAAGAATTTGCTGAACTGGATGCAGCAGCGGCCCAGATAGAGACTGATCACATGGCACGCGCTGTGAAACATGGTTTCGATCCTAAGCTAATAGAAAATCCTCCTCAATATGGAAATCCGAAAGTAGTGCTTTTGCCACAGATTGCAGAATTAAGTAAAGAATATCCCAAGATTGCAGCTGGTGCGGAGCAAGCATTGTCTGAATTGGATTCTGTGGACAATGAAATCGAGATAATGGACAAGGAAGAAAAGCAGTTCGACGAAGCTTACCCGGACAAACCAGCCTTGACACGAGATTTAGTGATTGCCGGTGCTACCGACAATGATTCCTTTCACGATGTTGACCTGTCAGGGCTTGACCTTTCAGGATTGAATTTAAAAAACCTGGATTTCTCAGACTCCTATTTAAGTGGTTGTAGCCTAAGTGGGAGTAATTTATCAGGCGCTAACCTGGCTGGTGCCAATCTTTCTGGTGTTGATCTTAGTCATGCAGATCTCACGGGAGCTATACTTGACGAAGTAATTTTTAGGGAAGCAATTTTTTCCCATACAAAATTAAAGGGAACTTCAATAAATGGAACGGATTTTTCGAAGCTAGATCTAAAAAATGTAGATTTTTCTGAGTGCAAGGG
>JBARSJ010000069.1:0-1813 GCA_049644685.1 Anaerolineales bacterium | reverse complement strand
CTCAATGGCGTCTTGATCTTTTTTTCGGAATTGGCAGATTATGTCTTCTCCAGTTGGTGACCATTTAAAACCAGCAAACTCTCCTTGAATATCAGTTAGCGGACGAGCTTCACCACCTGAAAATGGAATGAGATAAATTTGAGGTTGTTTTTCATCATCGCGATTAGACAAGAAAGCTATTTTCTTTCCATCTGGAGACCATCTGGGAGAGCTGTCAACTTGATTTCCAACGGTAAATTGATCTGATTTTCCATCTTTTAGTGAACAAACCCAAAGGTTGCTCTTTTTTTTGTTCTTCTGCTCATCAACACTCAGAATGGAATAAATAATATGCTCTCCGTCAGGAGAAATGGCACATTCACTGACCGCCCGCAAGCGATACAGATCTTCAGCTGTTAAATTTCGTTTCTTTTTCATTAACTCTCCTCATGTCTCCCCTGACCGTTCTCGAGTGACAATATGCTTAAAATTACTTCTTTTTCTACTCCCCTGAAACTACCATCATATTTTACCTCGAATCAGGATCTGAACCATCAAACAGGTTGAGATAATCGGCTTCAGCGCAGACAAATTTGGGGACATGGAAGAAAGCAATTATAGTAAAATCAATCAAACGTCAAGGAGCCGTACTGATGGCTAAATTTATTATCCGCCGCATTCTCAGGGGAGTAATTACCATCGTGATATTCCAAACACTCCTCTTTGGGCTCATCCAGATTTTACCTTATGATTTCACCACTTTCTTAGTTCTCCAACCGGAGTCTCGCAGAATCGCCCGGGCGGAATTAGGATTAGATCTTCCAGTATGGCAGCAATATTTTAAGTGGCTGGGTGATTTTTTTCGCCTTGACCTGGGTCGCTCCTATATAGCCTGGCCCACTCCGGTCATTGACGTTTTGGCGGGCAGAGTTACCCGGACCCTGCTGCTCTTTCTCACTGCTTCAATCCTTGCTTACATTATCGGGATCTGGCTGGGTAAGTTGGTTGTCTGGCAGCGAGGTGGTTGGTTTGAGTTTAATTTCACCCTGGTAGGGGTGATAAGTTACACCTCATTTGCTCCTTTTTTGGGGTTCGCTATGATCAATATTTTTGGATACTACTTAAGATGGTTTCCTTACCAGCGGTTAATTGATCATAATGTCTGGTACATGGCTACAGTCACTCCTGAATGGGTCATAACCAGACTTGTTATTTCTGGGATCATTTCCATGGGTTTATTGTTTTTTCTCCACTGGTTCTCCCAGCGGTTTAGGAAGAAATTCACTTCCTGGTCAATCCGGATTTGGGGAACCTTGCTGATCGCTTTCGGTGTCTGGGGCTATTGGAAACTATCGGGGCAGGGCTGGTTAGCTGCCAGCATATTAGACCACCTGACTTTGCCCCTGGTATCGGTAATTTTGCTATCCTTTGGGGAAACCATGCTTCTAATGCGAACAACCATGTTGGAAACGATAGGGGAAAATTATATTCTTTTAGCGAAGGCAAAAGGTTTGCCCAGTCATATTATTAGAGATCGACATGCAGCCCGCAATGCTTTCTTTCCTGTCCTCACCAGGCTGGTGCTTAATTTACCCTATGTCATCATTGGAAGCTTGGCGATCGAATTAGTCTTTAACTGGCAAGCTATGGGGGTCGTTGTTTTTCAAGCCATTGAGTTTCAAGATATACCTCTCTTGATGGGTATTCTTTCTCTTGTGGGCATCATGGCTTTAACCGGTCATATAATCCTGGATATTTTACAAATTTATCTAGACCCACGCCTTCGATATAATGAGGTGAATTAATATCATGACTGACACTGAAACTATACAGA
>JBARSJ010000068.1:0-9317 GCA_049644685.1 Anaerolineales bacterium | reverse complement strand
CTGGAGGTGGATTTTTCTGATGATAATAGGTCGGGGCGGGTTTGCTCGATAAAGGCTAACGCCGCTACAGTGATGAGGGCTTCGCCAAGACCGATAAAGACGTGGACACCCAGCATTGCCGGGATGACAATTTCCAGCCGGGATGTGCCGCTCACCCAAAGCTGAAGCGCTGTGATTAATGCCGCTGCCATAGTCGCAATCCAGGACCCAATCCCGGCAACCGCCAGACGAGTACCCTTATTACGATCGATCACCATCCGGTAGAGACCAAAACCGATCGCCGCGGTCAAAATTCCCATATTGAAGATGTTGGCCCCCATAACCAACAGCCCACCATCCTGGAAAAGCAATGCCTGAACACCAACTACCGAGGTCATAACCAGGATTCCAGCCCAGGGGCCAAGCACAATTGCCGCCAGGGCGCCACCCAGGAAGTGTCCTGAAGTTCCCCCGGCAACCGGGAAGTTTAACATCTGGGCAGCAAAAATAAAAGCTGCCATAACACCCATTAGCGGGATCTGTTTTTCACCCAGCGTTTTATTGGTTTTCGAAATCGCCAGACCGACCATAATGATCGTGATCAGCCAAAAAATAAGCGAAACAACGATATTTAAGAATCCATCAGGAATATGTAGTTGGGCAGGTGAGAATAACATGGTGAGCTCCTTATAATATATGATGCACTAAAAATCTAAATCTTACGGCATGCGCTGCACAAAATTTGATTTACGCCTGACAATCAGCGCAAATTCCAAAAACAGAGATATGGTCTAGATTGGGACGAAACTGATAATTCGAGATTAAATCTTCTCTAAGCGAATCCAGCACCTTGACATCTGCGTCAATTATCCGATTGCATTTCCGGCATACCAGGTGAATATGCGGACCGTGCTGGTAAGTGGCATAAACAATCTTGCCTTCACTTAAATCATTACGGCAGGCAAATCCCTCCTGCCAAAGCAGATCCAAAGTACGATAGACCGTGGCAATATTGATCGCCTGGGTGTGCTCCTGCAACCTCTCGGAGATCTCTTCGGCGGTAATATGCTGGGGACTGTGGGCGACTGCATTAATGATCATCTCCCGCTGGGGAGTAATGCGGAAACCCCGTTTCCTTAACTCATCAATAATAGTATGGCAGTGCGTCATAGGAATTACTCCTAATGCGAATATTCGCATCTGAGAATATTATAAACTAAACACTGGTTGTGTCAATTAGGGAAATTTACAAAAACAGATTAATTTCAGAAGTTTACCAGAGTCGCTGCCCCTCAAAGAGATTTACTATCCAGGTATTATTGGACAGGAAAATACTTGGCTATGTTGGTTTCTACTCTAAGCGCAAGATCTGTTTATTAGCGAAGAGAGGTCCAATATCCATCTTCAAAGGTGCCAGGGCATATAATTCAGGCGGGACGCCAATATCCGCCAGGTAGAGCTCTCCTACTACATTTTTTCCCGCTCTCCTTAAACCCGCTTTCGGTAATGCCAGAGTCATGGTAGCTGCCGCTCGGATAGTTGGTTCAAGTACTTCCCCTGTAGTGGCATTTAGTCCCGATGGCAAATCCAGAGCCAGAATAGGTGACTTTCGCTCATTTGCCCAGCGGATCATCTCTGCAGCCTCTCCCCGCGGCGCTCCCTGCAGACTGTAGCCAATGATTCCGTCCACAATCAAGTCCCCTTGCGGTTTCTCTTTTATATCCTCGATTGCCCCAATCTCCACGTCCATCAGCTGCAGGATTTCCCCCTGGTGTTTTATGGTTCCGACGAGATCCTGCACTGCTTTACTCAGAACTACAGTCACATCGGCTCCCCAGTTATGCAGGTGGCGCGCGCAAACCATCGCCCCGCCCCCATTTCCGCCGCTCCCTGCCAGCAATACCACCTGTTTTCCAACCGTATCGCCTTCCAGGAACCGGTTTCTCGCCAGCTGCGCCAGCTGTCTACCGGCATTCTCCATCATCTGAATCAAATGAATTCCGAACACCTCCACCATCAAACGATCAACTTCAGCCATTTGATCAGTTGTTAGATAGGGAATCTCTTTTATTTCCATCATATTGGTTTCTTCCAGATTAACGAAATTTTCTCTTCTCCCCCAGGAATCCTCAGGTGAAAGATACGGGCATCAGCGGTGCATTTTCGGAGTATTAATTTCAGCGGTGACTGCTGCTGCGTCTCCTATTTCCATCCAGTGTTCAACGGCAAATTGGAGCACCACAACACCACAGGTGGGTAGATTTCCCAGGTCGAGATCTGACAAATCATTCACCAGGTTTGTTATGCCGGGGTTGTGACCGAAGAGCATCAACCCATCAAGGTAATCCTCCTGGTCCTGGATGATATCCAGCATATCTTCCACAGTCGCATGGTAAAGGGCCTCATCCATAACAATTTCATCCCAGGGCAATCCCATTTCTTGGGTTATCAGCTCAGCTGTTGTTATCGCTCTAACAGCAGAACTGGAAATGACCCTGTCCACCGGCGGTCCCCAATCAGCTAACTGGGCGCCCATCCTCGGTGCATCCCGCAGTCCCCTTTTGCTTAACGGACGTTCATGGTCAGGCAAACCTGGATTATCCCAACTGGATTTAGCATGTCTGACTATCACTAATGTTTTCATCAGATTCAGTTATTTATTTTGCTGGTATTTTTTTTATTTTTAATTGCAGATATTAGTGAATTATATTGACTTTAGAGCGCCAAGACAAGATTCTTTGAATGAATCGATTGGATTAATGTTCATAATAATTGGCTGATGCCTGGGCACTTACCCTGTGCAGGATATCTGTCAGCTGCTGGTTGGTCTCCGATAAATCCTGGATATTCTTGGGAACAGTCAATATATTTCCAATCTGGATGTGTACTTTACTAAAAGGAAGAGGCAGCGTATAGCGGTCCCAACGGGGAACATGATAAGCATGCCGGCAGTAACAACCAAAGGGAAGAATAGCAGCTCCAGTTTTCTTCGCCAGGTAAGTCACCCCTGGTTTCACAAAATATGCAGGACCTGCAGGACCATCTGGGTGAATTATTAAATTTTTTCCAGCTGACATTTTCCGCACTAAACTAACCAATTTCCGTCCTGATCCAAGAGTAGAATCACCCGAAAGATCCAGCCGGATAGAATCTACGCCAAGTTTCCGTCCGAAAACTTCCAAAGTATCCCCCCGATGATCATCCGGTCGGATTCCCATAATTGAACTTGCGTCTATTTTTTTCCTCAGATAACCAGCAATCATCATTGTCATACCATGCCAACTGGTTACAATAATAGGTTTTCCTTTTTCCAGGGCAGACTCTAACTGTTCAATCCCGCTGACTCGAAACCGGCAGGTTCTAAATACCAGAACAGAAAAAAGATAGAGAATAGTTCCGCTAATTGAAGTAATCATTTTTTATTCCACCAGAAAAACAATCAGAGGGCAGGCGAACCTGGGGAATTCCTTATATAGAGGCTCCGGCCTATGGATACCGCTAAACTGCCCAAATAACAAACTAGCAAGGAAGTAAAGGGTGATGCCAATAATAGCATCAGAAGCCCAATTATTAATAACATCACAAAGTAGATCTTGGATGGAAAAAACCAAAATTTAGAAGGGATGCAAATCCTGCTTGCCATCAAGTAACTCAGTAACAGGAGCAGCACAACATAAACGCCATTTGGTAAAGAATAAAGCGAATACGAAAGGTCAGATAGTACAGCCAGGGACAGGGTAAATCCTGCCTGAGTGATTGATAATCCCAGCGTGTCATCATGACTGCTGGTTTTGAGAGGTAGGAGATTAAATCGGGCAAGTCTGAACGCTCCCGCCCAGGCGAAGAGGATCAAGAGAGGAATAATCCAAAAGCTGGAAAACCCACGGGGGGTAAGGTGATTGAAGACAAGTAACAACGGGGCAATTCCAAAACTAACCATATCAGCTAGGGAATCCAGCTGTAATCCTAGTTTAGTCTCCGCGTTTAAAGATCTGGCAGAAAAACCATCCAGGCTGTCAAAAATTAAACTTGCCAGGATAAGAAGCCCAGCCTGGAATATGTACATCTGGTTAGATAATATTATCGAGCCCAGCCCGCATGCCAGGCATAAATATGTTAACGAATTTGGTATATAGTGGCTGATTTTATTGTTCATCTTGAATATTTGTTTCCTTCATCTCTGCGACAGGAGTCAGCCCGCCTTTAACTTTTTCCCCCACAGAACACAACACTCTGGCATCAGGAGGTAAAAAAAGTTCAACCCTGGATCCAAATTTAATTAAACCATATCGCTGTCCTGATTGGATTTGATCTCCAGGTCCCACAAAATTAAAACACTTGCGGGCTAATATACCTGAGATTTGTTTAACCATAATCATCCCATATTTTGTCTTGATCCCCAATACGATCTGGTCATTCTCTAGAGATGCTGCAGGACTGTAAGCAGGATGATTTTTTCCTTTTTGGTGAGTGACAAAATCAACTTCGCCTTTCAAAGGTGCGCGCTGCACATGAACATCAAATATTGACAAAAATATCCCAATTCGAATAATATCGACATCTAGATATTCTTTTTCTCTGAATGTTGTTATATCCCTTACAATACCATCTCCCGGGCTCACGGCAACGTTGGGTAAATGTTGAAATTCCCGGTCGGGATCACGGAAAAAGTATAGAACCAAACCCCAAATCAGCAAACAAAATACAAAGATCACTATGGTGAACACTTGCGGCGCATATACTACCCCAATCAAGGCGAGCAAAACAATAATAGTGGGTACCACAATGGATACTTCTCGATATTTTTTAAAATCCCAGCCGGGAACACGAAGGTCTGATTTCAAGGTATTTCCTATTTCCAGATAAAAATCTAAGACAACAACACAAGTATACTGGATAATATGAAAGATGCGCAGATTTTTACTGCATTGGCGTTAATTCAATGATCACCAATTCCGGGCGGCACAGGAAACGCATCCGCGGTGCAGCGCCCCGTTCCAGCCCAATCCCGCGGGAGACCAGTAGGTATTGATCTGGTTTAATTTCGGTTAACCCTGCCGCCCAACTCCTCGGGACCAGAGAGAGCGTTAATAAGGGACCAATTCCCGGCAGCTGGAACTGACCGCCGTGGGTATGACCCGCCAAAAGCAGGTCTGCATCTATCTCTCCCAGGCTGTAATTAGGAGAATGTCCTAACACGATATGGTATTTTTCCGAACCCGGGATAACCAAATTCGGATTCACTGAATCCTTCCAACTAACTCCGGTCAGGGTTAATAATCCCAAATCAAGGGTTTCGGTTGTATTAAAGGTCCTGACGCCGAGTTCTTGAAAAATTGCTGTCCAATCATTGTGATCCACATTGCCCCGCACAGCATAGATGCCCAGCGGAGGTTTCAGTCCAGCATCTTTAAAAATATTACTGAGTTCAAGAACCGCAGGGTGGTAAATGTCCTGATCATAGATCTGCAAATAATCACCCGCCAATAACACCAAATCCGGATTCTCAGCCGCAGTTATTTCCAGTACCCTGGCTTCATATGGACCGGGGTTGTCGGTCTGAATATCAGCCAGCACTGCCACTTTAATGGATCCTTCTAATTTTGTTGAATAGATTGTGGTATGGGAAACTTCCAGTCTGCGTGGTTCGATCAAGAATGCATCTCCAGCCACCCCGAGAATTATAAGAACCAAAATCAACAGAGCATAAAAAAACTGGCGTGATTTATCAAAGAGAGTAACTCCCGCGGCAATCAGATATAACGGAAAATGCAGAAATACTCCCCAGGCTAAGAGCTGCAGACGTCCAAATCCAGCAACCGGATACAGCATAGCACCGAGAATTAAGATTAGAACCTGAAATACTCCCAGCAGAATCGTCCGCTCAATTACCCGTTCATCTTTTATCCGATAGAGATAAACCACAAAAACAACTGTGAACAAACCCGCCAATGAATTATAAAAAACAAGGGCTTGGTTCATTAGTCTTCCTCTTTTGTACGGCGAGGTTGAACATTAAAAAGGCGGAAGCTGCCTTGGACCGCCGGCCCGATCAACAGTGCGAACATGAGCGTACCGATTCCGACAGGGCCATCCAGTATCCAGCCTAAAAGTACAACCAGCACCTCAATCACGGCCCGTGATAAACGGATACTTCTGTTCGATACCCGCGAGACTGCCAGCATGAGAGAGTCCCGGGGACCTGCTCCAGCATTTACTCCTATATAAACCGCCGTGGCAATGCCGCTGAGTAAAATCGAGATCAGAAGACCCACTATTTGTAACCCCGGATTGCCTTTCAGTGACGGGATTATGGTTAAGAAAAAATCCAGCCAGGGTCCAATAAACAGAATATTACCTACTGTAGCCCAGCCGATTTGCTCTTTCAGCGCAATTGCTCCCGCCAGGACCGCGACCCCGGACAGAATCAACATGGTTCCGGGGGTGGTACCAGTTAGATCAGCGAGGGCAACTGCCAAAACTGCCCAGGGACCTGTGCCGAGTTCTGCCTGGATAATTAATGCGATCGCCAGTCCGTAAATTGCAAATCCGATTTGAGCGATTAAAAAATCGCGCGGGAAAGATTTCCATTGAACAGATTTAAACATAGGGAGCATCTTACCATATTATTCCCCCTGAGGTGAGCTGGCAGAATAAACGGGAAAAAATAAAAAACTGGTCACTGCCCAGTATATAAAACCACCCTTCGATACAGGCTCATTTCATTCGCCATATTCTGGATGCCGAATCAATTAATTTTGTCATCGCGAGGAGACCCCTTCGACTTAGTTTATCCCGAGTGGAGCAATCCGGAATCGAGGGGCTCAGGGCACTCAGGATGCCTTTTTTGCTATTCCTAAATACTGTTTCTACTTACTACTCTCTGCTTTCAATTAACTGAGAACTAAATACTGAACACTAATTACTGATTACTGATCACTACTTACTACTTACTAATTACTACTTACTGTCTACCGGATATTGGAAGCAACTCTGGAACGCCCGGGCGGTAGGGTCTTCAGTAATCCAGCGGACCTGTTTTATACAGGCTTTTTTACTCTGCCGCTGCTTTTTCTCGAGGGTTCCCAGCAGCTGACCGAGCGCCAGCATAGTGTCTGTTGGCACGCCCAACTGATGAAGCTCTCCTGCCAGTGAACGGAGATTTATTGCCTGCACTTCGGCATCCTGAAACGCTCCGAATGCATCCTGGACAGTTTTTAACCCGGTTCGCAAAATGGAAAACTCTTCATTTTCAACTACAGGTCGGAAGAACTCCATCAAGTAGCGCAGCTTTTTTATCGTAATCCGATAATTATGATAAGCTTCTGCGGGAGATTTTTTGGTCAATTTCCTCCCTTTTGTACGCACTCGCTGGTAACGTTTGGTAATCCTGCGGCAGCCATATTCCTTGGCGGGTTCCAGGGAGAGAGTAAAACCCTCCAGCAGATCACTTTCCAGCAGCTCAGACCAACTGCTTAATGTTTTTGTCAATCGATCTGAGCGTAAATTTTTCACCAACTCCTTCTGGGCAACCTCGCGTTTACTCTCCAGCAGTGTTCGTAAGGGCTCAAGGTGGGTCCGCCAAGTTTTTGGAATTTGCTGTTGATAAATGGGGAATTGCTGCAATCCCACATCAAGGTCTCTGACCTCTCCGGCGAACTGATGAATCCAGCGAAAAGACTCCTGATATTCCGCCAGGGTATTTTGGGGGAAGAGTGACTTAAACTCAACCAACGCAGCGCGTGTCCGCCGGTTCGCCACCCGCAAATCATGCAGGTGTATGGGATCATTACCTTCTATACAGCCGTCCAAGTGAGCCTGGACAGCATGCAATTGGGTTAGAAAAACTCCCCTGGCAATTTCGGAAACAGATAGTTGGGTCATAATAGGTCAGGATTACTGATACCAAAATCAACCGACAAGCTGGAAAACGATAGTCTTTTATTAGTTTGATATCGCTTCAACTTCCAATAAACAAAGCTGCTTGCCCGCGATCTGCAAGTGCTAAATCTACGTTTTATTGCTATCACGTTCAAAGAACAAAAGCCCACTCCCCATCCCTCATCACAGGCTCAGAATTTCCATCCGGGAGGGTCCCATCGATATTCATCTCTCCCGAACCTATCATAAAATCCTCATGAATAAGGCTGATATTACCTCCCCGGGCATTAAATTCCTCGGTGGACAGTTTTTCTCCACCTTCAATGCTGAATTGGTATGCTCTTCCCAGGGCAAGATGGCAGGAGGCATTTTCATCCAGCAGAGTATTATAGAACAACAAGCCAGATTGAGAAATCGGAGAGCTGTTGGGAACCAAAGCAACCTCCCCCAGCAGGCTGGCATTGGGGTCAACCTTCAATAGATTTTCTAATACCTGTTCTCCCTGTTCCGCAGAGAAATCTACTACTTTCCCTTCCTTAAAGGTCAGACTGAAGTTGTTGATAATATTGCCTGAATACACCAGCGGGCGGGAGGA
This sequence comes from Anaerolineales bacterium, assembly GCA_049644685.1. Lineage (GTDB taxonomy): Bacteria > Chloroflexota > Anaerolineae > Anaerolineales > UBA11858 > B10-G9. Next base: position 862 of record JBARSJ010000068.1, on the reverse strand, counting down.
GCTTACTGTACCTTCCGTGAGAAGCCGATCAGGCAGGGTGAAGACCTCTTCTGTAGGCACATTGGCAGTGAATGGAATGCCGCTCTGTGTTTTAAATCCAGCAGACCTCCACACATGGCCTTCCGGCAAGCCAATTCGAAGATCAGTTCCCGGGGCTGTGAAATGCAGTACCTGATAGGCTTTCTGATTGAGATATTCACTGCGTTTACCCAATTTAATAATATGTGCTTGCCAGGCAGCGATGGGATCCTCTTCATAAACCCTGCATATTTTAAACAAGGCATCCCATAAGGCAGGTTCCTGTTCAGCTGTTGGTAAATCTGGAAACACTTTCCTGGCCCAACCGGCTATCGGGATGGATAAAACGGTCCAATTCATAGTGCTTTTTCCGATATGAGTGCTGATTGGTTTCCAGTATTTCCGGATGGCTGTTTGCTGCTGATTGAGCAAGTCGGGGTCCTGCCCTTCCATCAAGTCAGGGTCAAAAGCAGAGATTGAGAGCATGGCGCCCCCATTTTCAATAACTTCCAGAATGCCTTTTGACTGCCAGGCGGGAAATTCCTCAAAGGAATCCCTGGGAGCATGCTTAAACCGGATCAAGTTAATATCATCATCCCGCCAGAGAACATCAACCAGCTGGGCACCAGCCTGGTAAGCGCTGGTTACAATTTCCCTTATCAGGGGGGCGGTTTGGATCGGCACACCCCCGTACTTAAGGGATTGTAAAATTAATTTTTGTCCAGGCTGCAGATTCAATCCTACATTAACAGCCAGGTCAGCATATTTTTTAAGATTGGTTTGGAAATTTGTGTCCATGGATCTGCTCTCCAGTTGAATTGGTCCGTATATTTAACACAACAAA
>JBARSJ010000067.1:0-25353 GCA_049644685.1 Anaerolineales bacterium | reverse complement strand
ACGGATAACCGATCCGGACACTTCCGGCATGGCAATAATCACTTCCTGGATCTTATAGGATTCCACCAGTTCAGGAATGTCATCCAGCGGCCCCAGCACCGGCACATTATGAATCACCGTCCCAATTTTAACCGAATCATCATCCACAAATCCAACCAAATTTTGCGAGACATGTTTGCTGGTGTGCATCTCTCTGGCTACCATTTGTCCCGCATCACCAGCGCCAGCGATTAAGACCCGTTTACCCTGCGGGTGAGTATGGCCGCCTCCTGATTGATACTCCGCAACCCGCAGGCTAAACCTGGTGCCGGCAACAACCAGCAAAGTGAGTATGCTATCAATCAAAGGAATTGATCGAGGCAGGGAGACAAGCCCCAAGATCCCCATTCCAGAGAGAGCATAATAAACCCCTGTCAGCACCATTCCGGAAACTCCTACTCCCATCAGGATGGAAATTAAAGCATCAATGCTGGCATAGCGCCACAAGCGTTTGTAGATATTAAAAATATAGAAAATGAATATTTTTACCGGAACTGAGAACAGGGTATAGATCAATAACGGGATTGTAAAATGATCCTCCCAGGGTAAAGTCACTCGCAGAGTGAGGGATATTGTGGGGGTGAGCAATATTAAGATGATATCGATAATCAATAAATGGCGGTTTCGAAATTTTGAAAGCATGACCTGTCTTGACCTTTAGCCGGTACAAATAATATCCTGTTTTCTTCAGAAAAAGGAAATCTACACCAATTATTATTCCTCTGAAAAAGTAAACGATGGTAACTTCCAGCGCGAAAAAAATAAAACCCCAACGCCAATGACCACCTTGGGCATTAAGGCAACAACATATAACAGAAGGCTGTAAGCCAAAGCTAAGCCTTTGTCAACTCCAAAGGCAGATAGCGCCAAAACAGTCAGATAATGAAAAATACCTAATTTGCCTGGTGCTGAGGGCGGTGCACTGCCCACTTGAAGCACGATCAGAACAAACAAGGCTGCCGTGAACGGTACTTGAATATCTACTGCTCGAAGGATAATATAATTCGTCAGGGTGGATAAGACCAGAGATAATATCGACAGCAGCCAGATGGGAAACTGCCGCCTCCAATCCCGCATACTGTCAAATCCAGTCAGTGCTCTTTCCAGGATCCCGGCAATCCTCTCCCCCCAGCTGGAAGGTAACCGTTTTAATAACGGAGTGATCCAAGTCAGGAACCGACGCCCCCACAGCACAAGAACAATTGTCGCTAGTAAAGAAATCAACGACAGTGCAATTAGTGTTTTACTCGGTTCTGAAACCCAGGCAGGCAAGGAGATGGCTGTGATTAACAGCAGAAGTGCCAGACCAAAAGTGATTACATCGATAACTTTTTCCAGAATCAGGCTGCCCAGCAGACCTGATTTAGTGGTTTCTATCCGCTCGCTGACAAAATAAATCCGGGCCAATTCTCCTAACCGGGCAGGAAGAAGGATATTAAACATCTGCCCCAGGTACACTCCCCCCAAAAGTGATTTATATTCTGAACCCTGCCACGTCCTCAGCAGCATCAACCACCAGCGCAGGGCCAGCAGAGCAACGTTAATTAGAACAATCCCTATCCCTGCAGCTAACATCCAGGGTGCTGCGCTGGTAATAACCTCTCCCAGCTGGGAAAAAGAAACCCCCTGGAAGGCAAAGTACACCGCTAAACCGCCAAGCAGGGTACCGAGGAAAATTTTCAGTATTGTATTTCGATCGAAGATTCTTGCTTCAGACATAGTGTAATTATAGTGGATAACAGGAGATATGTTTAAGGTTTAAGGTTGAAGGTTGAACAATCACAGGTATATCAATCAATAAAGATTTTGGCTATACTAAGAGTTCATAGGGTATTTTTAGGTTAAGGATTGAAAGGTGCGCTTTTACCTAAAGACTGAAGACCAAAGAAAAAGACGGGAGACTGGAGACAGGGGGTGACATGGCCAAGGGATATAAATTTCAAAAGTTATACGTGTACCAGATGGCGTTAGATTATGTTGACTGCATTTACTCTATAACTAATCAGCTTCCTGATAGAGAAAGATATAATCTTGTATCCCAGACTCAGCGAGCAGCTACCTCAATAGTTTTGAACGTTGCTGAAGGATCGACTGGTCAATCAAATGCGGAACAGGGTCGATATCTTAGCTATGCAATCAGATCCTACCTTGAAACAATCGCTTGTTTCGACATTATTGAACGCCGGGAGTATTTCCCAACGAACGAATTAAATCTCATTCGTTTGAAAGGACATAAACTATTTGTTAAATTGATTGCCTTTCAAAAAAGCTTAAATTAGATCAGGAAATAAAACCAACATGATTAGCCCGGGGACTGAGGACCATCAGTCTCCAGTCCTCTGTCTCCTCGTCTCTTTGTCCCTAAATCACCTAGTCCCAATTCCGTCTTCCGTATTCTGCTCCCCGTCCTCCGTCTCCCTTCCCCTGTCCTTATTAATCACCCACCCTCGAATTCCAAATAAGACTACCGAAATTTCCCAGAATATCCATTCCCACCACTTTGCTGAAGTCGCAGCCATCCCCAGGCAATAAACGACTCCTGCCAGGATCAGAGGAAATGCGTATCTGTATTGACCGAGCAGTGCCCTAAGTTTTTTTCCCCCTATTTGCGCTTCCCAATAAGCAATGCTAACCACACTCAAAGCCAGCGCCAAGGCGAGAATCCAAATGCTGTTGAAAAGTAAGTTTAGCCAATCGATCATATTTTTCTTAATGTTAAATGTTGAAGGTTTAAAGTTTAAGGTTTATAAATAATTTGTTATTTTTTATCTTCAATATTTAATTTTCAATTTGCTAATTTTATATCTTCAATTCGATTATATAACCCTACAATAAGACCTAGTAACAACCAGAAGAAAATCCCCGGCTTAGCGCCCAGGGAAATGGCATCGGTCATCCCGAAGATCAGATGACCGAACAACCCTCCCCCCAGCCCTAAAACATACACTTTCTTCAAAACAGTGTCCTGTGAAATAATGAAGGTAATTCGTTCCTCTGAGGTTCTCGTGGAAGCCTCTACCACAAATGGCTTTTGCCAAACCTTTACTAACATCCAAAAAGCAATAATATAAATTGAGATAAAAGCAATCAATCCCGGAATCCCTAAATCTAATGCTGCTTGTAAAAATTCATTATGGGCATGGGCAATATCAATATCAGGGGAAATCGAAAAAAGCGGATATAAAATATGAACGATTTCCCTGAATGTGTTCATTCCCATCCCGGTGAAAGGAAAATTCTGAACACCAGAAACAGCACGGGGCCAAATCTCCAAACGGCTGGCTAGAGAATCCAGCGAAAAACCCGCCTGTTCTTTCAAGCCCAGTAGGGAAATAAACCCTTCCCACCCATTTGATTGGAACAAGAAAACAGTCAGCAGAACAGCTGCCAATACCAGGCCTAAAAGCAGCCTCCAACGCCACCGGACAGGCAGAACGATTAACAGCATCACTATTACTGTGATTCCGAAGGTGAGGTAGGTACCTCTTGATTGAGTCAGGATAAGAACGCTGATAATAAATAGGGTAGAGAGCCATAAAAGCAGTCGAAGAGCCCACTTCGCTCTTGTTCCTCGGAAGATTTTTGGCAGAACTATTAAGTAAGAATTAGAACCTGTCGATGGTTTCGACGCATAAACACTCAATGTCAGAAATAAAGGCAATACCCACAGCAGTGTTCCTCCCACTGCGTTATGCTGCAAACCTGTTTCAAGACCGGGTACTCCAGAGATCAAATTCGGAATTCGAGAAACAAATGGCACCAGGAAGTTAAAACGCATCTGCCAGTTCGTTCCCAAAAATCCGATCAGCGCCCAACCAAACCCTCCAACCAAAAAAGCAACTAGGCTCAACCACCAGCCCAAGGGTCTTTTACTCTCACGCACCACCGCGAAGAACACACCTAAACCCAGCACTACACCGCTGATCTTCTCCAGGCTGAGGTTAATGTCATAGGTCGCCCACAAACTAATCAAAAGCATCAACGAAAGCAGCAGCAAGCTTAGGTTCATTGGCGTAGTAGGAAAACCTTTCTTAAAATCTGGGTCTGCAGTTTTCTCAGTAGAATTTTCGATTTTTAATGTTGAATCTTCAATTTTATTTATTGAATTTTCAAGCTTCAATTTTCCGTTTTCAATTTTAGGTTTTATATTTTCCTGGCGGTTAACCCAAAGATGGATCAGCCACAGGGCAGGGATAACCAACAAGGCCAGGGATCGGTTTGAGTTAGGAAACACCAAGAAAGGTGAGATGATAATCAACCACAACCAATGGTGGCGATCAAGCCATTTCAAAATAGTATTCATTTTATGAAAAGAGATTGTGAAATATTTTTTCCTGTACTGTAAAAAATCCAATGCTTTTGGTTGGGGGTCTTAGCCAACCTATCTTCCTTGGCCGCTAATAATTACCCAAACTGTCTTCAAAGCAATATAACCGTCCATCCATAAAGACCAGTTGCTCACATAATACACTTCAAGTCGAGTACGGTGATCCCAGGTGGTTTGATTTCTCCCCATCACCTGCCACCAACCGGTGATTCCCGGCTTTACACGGAGTATCAATGATCCATAACTGCCATATTTCTCAATTTCAGCTTTTGTAACTGCTCTTGGACCGATTAAACTCATCTCACCGCGCAGTACATTAAACATCTGGGGCAGTTCATCCAGGCTGAATTTTCTAAGCCACTTACCTACTCTAGTTAATCGAGGATCATTTATGAATTTTTGCTTTTCATCCCATTCCGATTTTGCTTCAGGATTTTGGTCCAGGTACGAGTCTAGCCGCTCGTCTGCATCCAAAACCATGGAGCGAAACTTTATGAGCTGGAAATCTTTTCCCAGTTTTCCTCTTCGGGTATGGGTATAAAAAACCGGACCCGGGGAATCAAGTTTAATCAATAGAGCAACAATAATCCAGATGGGAGAAGTCAATATCAATAATATAAATGCACCCAGAATATCAACCACCCTTTTGAATATTAGGTTCTCGGAGTGCAGTAAATGATAGTGCAGCTCCATTCCCAGATAACCTTCCAGATCAAGGGGCTCAATCCAGATAGATCCCAATTCATATGTTGGGGAAATTAAAACAACCGATGAAAAATAGGAGTTTAAGGAACGGAATAATTCTTGGTATGCTCCCCCCTCCAATGAGAATATTTGTGTTCCCACCACAACTCGCTTGATTGAAGTTGATTTTGCATGTTCAAGTAATTGTTCCAATGATTTCAGTTGAGGTACTCCTGATATAGTTTCATCAATCAGTGTTTTATCTAAAAACAATACAGCAAGTGGTTTCCATCCCATTCGTCGGCAGTATTGAAGGTTCTCAATAACTGAAATATCCTCTAGATTGTTTAAAACGATATATACAGGGGTACCATACAATTTAGACAGGGAGACCCTATTTCTAATGATTAACCTTTGTAAGGGGATAATCACCAAAGATAAAAACCAGGCAAAAATAAAGATAGTACGGGGAAAGTTTGTATCCGCTCTGAAAAAATATACCGAGACTCCTAAAAACCCATAAATTATCGTTAAGGCTTTAGATAATTGCCTGATCTCGATAATTGTTGAAAATCCATATCCGGGATAAAGTCGACTGAAACCAAACAGAATTACTGTAAACAGGATACCTAAAAATACAACTGGTATATAGACAGGGAAATATACTATCCCTCCCATCCAAGGAATCAATATCTTTCGAAAAACCGATGCCAAATAGAAAGATACATAGATCCCAAGCATATCAAAGAGCATCAATAGACATACAATCCCAGTTATAGAAAGGATACGATAGGGTTTAGAATATCCAGCAGTTTCCTTCAATTCTTCCTTCCTGTGATAATTGTGAAATCTATATTTCAGCTGCTGCCAGCATCAAACTCACACGCATCTGCTAATGATATCATGGAATCTTGGACCGATTTTTTCGATATCAAAATACTCTTCCGCGTAAGCACGGGCATTTTTTCCAAATTTCTGGCGCAATTCAGAATCGCTTACCATTCTTTCTGCCGCAGAAATCAAAGCATTAATATCATTTGGAGGAACAACTAGGCCTGCCTTGACTTCATTCACAATCCTGGCTATTAGATTATCAGCCGGAACAGACAAAAGAAGGGGTTTTTTTCCACAGAGATATGTTTGCACTTTAGAAGGCACAGAATATATGCCTGCTTCCGGTTCAAGGATTGTAAACAGAATATCAGCACTGGCGATAATCTGGGGCATCAATTCAAATGGCTGAAAATCAATTAACACAAGATTGTCAAGAGAATAGCTTTGCTTTTGTTTTGAAAGCCAATCTGTCCCGGGACCACGGGATACAACAACAATACGAATATTTTCATTATCCCGGAAATGAAGCGCCAGCTTCAGCAAGAGATCTGGATTATGTTTCATCCCCAGAACCCCGGCAAAGAGAATATTAAAGGTATGCCCTAATCTATGTTCCTCAGCCCAGGAGTTCTTCGCCGACACGATCGGTAGGTCCTCCAATGGAGCCCAATTGGGAATCACATGGATAATTCCCTCATCTCTGACCCATTTGTTCACAAAAGGCTGAAATGCGTCCGTGATTAATACAATTTGATCACTCAAATACATCTGAAGACGTTCTAACCAGAGATAGTACAGGCCAATCAATAAGCCGATTCCAGGAATTTTCCTGCGGAGGATGCCAAAGGCAGCCAATCCCCTGAGATCCTGGACCCAATAGATAAATCGAGTTCTGTGCCTACGGGCTGTTCTGATCAAGAAAAACTGAGTTTCCACCGGTGCGTTTGCAGAAATAATCACGTCCGGTTGGAAGGATGTAACCTTTTGAGCCAGCACTTTTCCAAACCTGACCTCAAAATTTCTCCGCTTCAGAAAGTCTTCTTTGCCAAAGTCGCCGTGAATGCTGATCCCCTGGATTTCAAGGTTTGCAGGATCCTTTTCATCTCTTGATAAGATACCCCTGGGGGGTTCCTTTTCATTATATATGTGTAAGACCTGGTGACCCTGTCTGGCGAGCCACCTGCTTAACTGAATGGGATAAGGATACCCACCATAATCACTTACAAATATTTTCAGGCTTCCCTGATCATTGGTTGAAGCTTTTTCCATCTTTTATATCCGATTTTTCTCAGCAATAATCATCTCTTTCAAGATATCCTCTAAGCTGCGGGTTATGGACCAATCCGGGAAATGGGTTTTTAGCTTTCTAAGATCTGAAATATAACAAATATGATCACCTATCCGGTTTTGTTCCTCATAAACCCAGTCAGCCTTTTTCCCGCTCAGATCTTCTACCATATCTAATGCCTCAAGAATTGAGATACTGTTCTGCCTTCCTCCTCCCAGATTATACACCTCTCCAGGTTTGGGATTTTTCCGGAAGGATTCAAATGCCTGGATAACATCATAACTGTGAATATTATCCCTGACCTGTTTGCCTTTATATCCAAAAATATGGTATTTTCCCCCGGTCATAATCACTTTTACAAGAAAAGATAAGAAACCATGTAGCTCTACGCCAGAGTGAGAGGAACCCGTCAGGCATCCTCCTCGAAAAATGCCAACGTTCATATCAAAATAACGGCCATATTCTTGCGCAACAATATCTCCGGCCAGCTTCGAGGCGCCAAACAATGAATGGGTTGACTGATCAATCCGAAAAGATTCATCAATTCCTTCTCGATATTGAGGATCTGCATAATCATATCTTTTTTCGAGTTCAACCAATGACAACTCATTGGGAGCATCCCCGTAAACTTTGTTTGTGCTCATATTAATAAATACAGCATCTGGTGAATAACGCCTTGTCATCTCCAATAGATTTAATGTCCCAACTGCATTTACTTCAAAATCAACAAAGGGGATATCTCTGGCTTTATCATGAGATGGTTGTGCAGCCGAATGGATTATCAAATCAAATTGATTTTCAGTGAATAGGTCATCGAGTGCCTTGCGGTCCCTAATATCAACATCCAGGTGGATAAAGTTATCCGTGCTATCCAGCAGTTGTTTTAAATTCCAGGTGGTATCCCCCTGAGGACCAAAAAACATCATCCGCATATTATTGTCGACGCCAAAAACAGCATGCCCTTGCTTATCGTAAAATCTTACGGCTTCCGATCCGATCAGCCCACTGCTGCCGGTGACCAAAACCTTCATATTTTCTCTCCTGATGTAATTAAATGGATCCTCGATTTCTAATGTTTGGGAACAGGTTCAGTGGACCAATTAAGATCCTTTTCATACCCGAGGTCTATTATCAATGAGCCTGCAATTTCTTTCATTTGTTGGATATTTTCAGGCGTCATGGTGTTTCTCCAATCACCAACTTCTCCACTCCTAAAGGTATGTGATTTTTCAGGTTGAATACAACGCTCCATCTTATCTACGATCTTATTTATATCAAGGTCACAATCCTGGTAATCCGCATAGTAGTGAACAATTCTTTGAAGATGCTCCCGACGCCGGGAAGAAGTTAAATCTTCATATTTTAGACTCAGGACATGGGGACACTCCAGCCACCCCCTGTAGCATGAAAACCGCTCTGCCACATTGGGGTAATCATAGGGGAAATCTGGAGCATCAACTCCTGTGATCGCCAAAGAGATCTGATTCTCAAGGGTCTGTTTTGAAGCAAAATAGGAATGCATCCGATGCCACTTATTCATTCGAGCTAGATAATGGGCTTCGGAAATGACAACATCTCGCGGATCACGGTAAATAAAGTAATGAACCACATTCTTATCTTGCAGAACTTTTTCAAACGCATCCTGGTAAAACAAATGAGCAGGCACAGCTTCTCCGGGGATAATCCGGTCGATTATCTGAACATGCTTCCGCGAAGATCGCTCTCTAAATGTAATCGAAGGCATCGAAGCGATAAATGTTCCGTAATGCTTCACGTCTGGAAGACCCTTCAAGATCTGCAGCAGTAAGTGAGTTCCACTCTTGGGGAATGAATTCGCCAGGACGGGTGGGTTTTGATCATAATCAGCAGATACACAAATCATCCTCCTGTAAGTCCGAGGGATCTGCTGAGCAGCTGCAAGTGATTTCCGGATCAGATTACTATTTTTCACAATTCTTTGAAGAGGCGATTCATTGTCCATCCCATATCCTAGGGTCAAGATAGTGATAAACCGATATGATTTTTTCCAATCAATGTATATTGTCGTGTTTAATTACTTCTTATCCCTGCTCGAGTGACCAACTCCATCATTGTACGCTTGTTCTATTAGATCTGCCACTTTATCCCAGGTATAGTATTTCTTCACCAGGTTAAATGCATTCAGTCCCAAATCAGGTAATTGCTCAGGATTCTTAAGGATCCGATCCAGCTCATCGGTCCAGGCATCCAGTGATCTTTCGGTAATAAAGCCTGCTTTATGCTCTTTAATTTCAGGAAAATTACACCCGGGAGTGATCATCACAGGTGTCCCGCTGGCCATGGATTCCAACAGAGCCATTGAAAATCCTTCCCCAATAGAAGGCAGACAAAACAGGTTTGCTCTGGCCAAGAGAGATTTCTTAAATTTTCCAGAAACCATGCCCGGAAACAGTACTCTATTCTCCAGGTTGTGATCACTCACCAACTCGACTAAATTGCTGGTAAAGCCCTGTTCATCAGGACCTGCCATGATCAATACTGAATCCGGATATTTCCCGGCGTGATTTAGAAAAGCCTGAACCAGGAGATCTGCTCCCTTAAAAGTGTGCATGCGGCCCATAAACAAGAGGATAAATTGCTCCGGTTGAATAGAGTACTTATCTAAGTCTTTTTGATCAGGTTTTTGAGTGAACTCCTCCACATTGATACCGTTTGGTATCACACGGCAGGGTCGGGTAAAGTTCAAATTCTGGAAATTTTTTTCTTCTGCGGAATTTAATGCAAATAGCATTGTCGCCCGATCCAGGATCGGACGGACAAATAATTCGAGATAAACTCGTTTTTTTAAGCTTCGATAATCTAACCGAGCAGGGTGCAGTTCCCCTCTCTGATGTATGAAAAGTGGTATGCTGGACTGAATTGCCTTTCTGCCTGCGATTAAGCTGGGAAAAGCCCAGATTGCCTGGGTATGGACAAGGTCAAAATTAGTTAAGGTAAGCCTTACCTTTCTGGCCAAACCTGGAGAATACCGGTATCCTACCGACTGCGAAAAATACTTCCAGAAAGGGAATATTTTCTTGATTATTTCAAACCTTGGGAAATACCAGACCTCTACCCCATTCACCATTACGGGCTGATTTAACGGTACATCAAGATCATCAACGCCATTAGAATTGGTGGTGTACACAATAACTTTGTGCCCTCTATTAACCAAATTTTCCGCAACAGCTGATAAGGAAATCACTGGACCGCCGATATTAAAGGCTGGTACATACTCCGGCACTGCATAGAGAATATTCAAGGTTTCCCTGCTACTCTCTTCAACTATTTTTTTCATCAAACTGTATCCATCAGCCATGGGAAACCACTTTATGGGGGGCCATTGCTACTTTAGAGATTAATAGTTTTGCTGGTGTTACAACAGCTTGGTTTTTTAAGATAAAAAAGGTATATTTATTGATTTCTAGCAAAAACAAACAAGGTTGATTTAAGTGGGGAGGGGACAATTTTGTGATACATCACCCCCAACATGTAGGCAAATCGAGAAAAATGAAGGTATGCTGGTTCAGATTCGTGTGTGTAGACCAGATGATCAAAACCAACTTGATCCAGGTGAGACTTCATTTTATTTTTGGTATTGCATTTATTATAAACTGGAAAAACGTCCTCTTCCTTTCTGCCATGCTGCACCTTAGATAAGACCGTCGCATGGAAGCGGTTGGGGATGATTTGGGTGATCACCCTGGCATACCCGTATTTATTGGATGTCCGAATACACAGGTATCCACCGGGTCTGACTACCCGGGCTGCTTCAGAAAAGAACAGTTCCGGGTTCATAATATGCTCGATAACCCAATCACATATACAGAGATCAAACTCATTATCAGCTGCCGGCCAGCTGTCATCCTCCAAGAGACGGAACTCATCCAGGTAGGGATTCTTTTCAGAATCTTTTGTGATATCAATCCCAATAACTCTTTCAACTTTTCCCTTTATCACTCGCATTTCCCGCCGGAAGCGAACCGTGTCATCCTGAAATCGTGCCCTCCCGCAGCCAAAATCCAATATTATATCTTTGGGTGTTAACAAGGCATTGACCCGGGAATAAAATGCTATAGTCCCGTCTATTTTTGAAAAACCGCCAAATTTAGTTTCTGGATAGAATATTTCCTTAAAATCCACTTTATGTCCTATATCGGGTTCTCTAATCGAAAATCATATCCAAGGTAAATCTCGTTCTAAAAACTGAGCCAGATTTCGATTATGCTCTTGGTAAATATCCCTTAAATAATTCCTGTCTTCTATATCCATTAGGGGTTTATCGCCACTTATTATACCCCATCGAATTTTCTGCTCTACCTGGGCAAATTTTCGTCTAGCGCCCTCAGGAACCCATGAAAACAGCTTCCTAAGAGTATCTTTTGCGTTTAACCACTTTTGATCAACCCGCTTAAAGAATTCATTCGGGCTGATTACAGTTATATTGTACATTTCAGTCGCATCTGGAATGAAAGATGGATCAACGCCTAAAAACTGATAACACTTTGATAGTTGTGAAAGTTGATCAGTCTGAAGTTCTTCTGAAATTATAAGATATAGTTGGCAGCGATCGAAAAATTCTAAAAACCTGCGGATATGCTGACAGTAAAAACCCGGAATCACAAAAGCCTCCTGTCCGGATTTTATTCGGATTGCCTCAGAAAATTGGATACTTACATCAAAGGATCCCCGGCCAATGGATGACCAGTAGTTTGAATACGCTCTATCAATTGGATTCCTCAAGACAAATAACAGTTTCGCTTCGGGCACAACCTCAGCTATTCGTTGGGGAACCATGGGATCCAGCATATAGGAGGTGGAAAATTCCCCCCTAATTTTAACCGGCTCGCAATGATCAAATTGAGTGAGATACCATTCTATCCCTCTGTCATAATAATGGCTGAAATAATGAACCTCCTTCATAGGAGCCATATCAATTTCAGGATGTTGCCGAAGATAATAATATAGTGACGTTGTGCCGCTTTTTCCGGCCCCGCAGCCAATCAGATTAGGCAATGTTTGATTTTTCATAATTCTGGTTCGCATTAGGAAATCCCATCCTAAATCATAATCATGGAGTGTGAAGAAATTCAGATTATCCTGAGGACATGGTTCTTCAATCTGTAACTTGGAGTCACACTTGTCACAAGGGTTAATAAACCTGCTAGGATCCCTAGCACTGGCCATTCCCAAAGCACGCTTGGTAGAAACATCAAAGCCGCTATAATGCCAATCATACTAGCAATGAATGCATTGGTGTATGTATGCAGCCACAATCCAACCCGCAGTCTAGCCCGGATAACTTGCAGCAGAAGGTTGCCAATAAAAGCTAAATATGCCAGCAAAGTTATCAGTCCGCTTTTTACACCAACAAACAAATATTTATTGTGAATATTCTGCCCTACGGTGATCCTTGTACCAAGCTGTGGATCATATACCTTAGTCGTTATTGGGGCAATTTGATCCCATTGAGAATAATCAATTCCAAATAAGGGATTCTTACTAACTACCTCCAAAGCAGACTCAGCCAATAGCAACCGGTTTACTACATTCGTATATAGTTGTTCATTTTGAGGGTTTAATGGATCAAGTAAGGATTTAATACTATCCAGAGCAAAATCCCTTGCCTGGGATGGAAATGCAATTAATACAACGAAAAAGAGTGTAGCCACAAATGGTCCCCAGCGGGTAAATAACCCAGCAGTTCTTCTGCTGCGGTCAAGATAAAGAAAAACTACCACCGCTACTGCCATGGCAACTAAACCGCTCCTGGAATAGGTAAACATCCAAGCCAGGGGGGTTAATATTATGACAAATAAAGCCAGGAATTTTTGGGATTGCTTTGTTTTAGGTAATATTTGAGTAGCAAGGGATAAAACAAAAACAAAAGCCAAGTAGACTGCGTAGTCATTCTTTTGAAACTGCTGCCAGAATAACATCTCCTGCTTCGCTGCACCGGCATAATTAATCAGCAGGCTAGTTCCGATTCCCCAAACCATAACCACAATTGCCTGGATTAATAAACAGCTGACAAGAAGCCTTAACTTAGAACGATCTGACAACATTTGAATCAGACAAAAAAAGACCAGCCACTCAAAGACTTCGCGAGCGTAACGCCCCAGCATAATGTTGATGTCTTTTACAAATAATGAGGTAAATGTGGTTCCAATGAAGTAAATCAGGAGAAAGATTACTCCTGTAGGAAAGACTATTTTTCTGCCATCCAGTACAATTTGCAGGAAGTATCCCAGGGTCGCTATGAGAGTGAATGCCATGAAGGGAGTGATCCCATACTTATCGTACGTCAATCCCGGGATATAAACTGCCTTCAGAAAATTGGTCCATAATGCCAGCACCAGAAAAATGTGGGGGACTTTATAAGCAATCCAAAGTAAACCAATACCCCCTATTCCGAGAATGATACCAACTCCCCAGGTAATACCTAATAACGGGATTAATCCCCCAATGAGTATGGACACTCCCAGGATGAGCAAAAAAAGCTTCTTGGGAAGTATGCTTACCTTCTCGGGAATTGTTAAACCACTATTGAACCTATTACTCATGAGCAGCATTATACAATAACATCAGTTCATCAATCGCGCTAATTACATCATATCCCTCGGATTTTAGAGCACCTTCCCGCTGTTTCCAGGGTACTGCCGGGATTGAAAGGCATTTTGTAATACCTTCTACCCATTGTTCCAGATCCGAATTGAGATATTGATAATGAATTAAGCCCAGATTAAGATCCACTTCAGGTGAGATGCTCCTGCTTACCAAACTGGGCACTCCAGCTGCCTGCGCTTCAACCAGAACGACCGGCAGCCCTTCATACCTGGACGGAAGTAGAAATAAATCCAGGGTTTTTAATATCTCGGGCACATCTTTTCTAATGCCTAAGAAATGGATCCGATCGTTAATGCCTAGCGATTTAACCAGATTCTTAGTTTCTGGCATCAATTCCCCTTCCCCTATCAATAATAAATTCGCCTGGGGATCCTGCTTAAGATAAGCGGTAAAGATTTTTACCAGGAATTGATGGTTTTTCTGATAATCAAATCGCCCGATATGACCAAACAAAAGCCCTTTCAAGGGAAAATTCAGGGCTTTACGCAGCGCAATCCGGTCATCCACTGGATCTTTAAACTTGGGGATTTCAATTGCGTTGTGAATAATCTTTAACCGGGCATCATCCATCGCCTTAGAACCATACAAAAATTCTGCTGCAAGTTTATTACAGGCCACTAAATCCGTCGCATTGCCCAGTATTAATGGGCGCATAATCAATTTCCATAAAACCAGCAGTAGTTGATGATATCCGGTTATCTCAGAATTATGACTATGTGCTATCCGTACCGGAATTCCCTGACGTTTGGCAATGGGCAATACCAGTCCGCTATATACATTCACATGACTGTGAACACCCGCGAAAGGACCGTACTCTTTTAACACTTTGCCCAAGGCTTGTGGATAATTGAAAAAACTTGCTGGGTTCGCGGACTGCCAGGGCAGGTGAAATATCCTTCCTCCGAGGGATTTGATTTCTTCGTCGTAGAGATCTACTTCTTGAGAACGGACTGCAAAATCAAACTGGATTTTATCCCGATCAATATTGCGGTAACTATTCATCACCACACTTTGAATTCCCCCGGGGCGCATCCGGTGGATCACTTGTAATATGCGAATTGGAGATGATTTATTCAATATCGAATTCCCTCACTAACAGCTAACCTGTTGTTTCCAATGTCCTTTCATCGAAAGAGCTTCGCGAAGCATCTACCCTTCGGGTAAAGGCCACCTGCCGCCGATTTATCCTGAAGGTGAAATTCAATAGTAGGTTTATTCAGGCAAAGAATCGGTCCAGCTAACGAAAAGGGCTCGGGTGATAAAAGCGATTATTGTGGAATTGCCGTCCAATATCGCTAAGAATTAGCTAGCCAGGCACAAAATTACTCTGGGTACTGATAGGACGTCCTGGTCCCAAATATTTTAGGAATTTCGTTCTCAGGTAGAGTTTTCTTTGCAGACCAACCTTTCTTCTTCCTGGCAACAAGCAACCAAGAATCCTTCCACCCGCGAAAAATATTCGTTACTATAAGATAAAATGGGTGAATGATTCTAGGAAGTCTCCGACCCAACATATGGTCACAAGTCCTTAGTTCTAACACTTCTAAATTAAGATATTCAGAGAGACTAGCAAGATCGCTTTTGACATACTCTCGGACATGGCCTCTCCAATGGCCAGGGTACCAATAGTATTTCTCAAATGGAGGCAGATTTGTTCTTCCAAACATTACATCTATTCGCTTTCTAATATTCACAGCACTTGGAACTGTAATAAAAAGCAATCCATCAGGTTTGGCTAACTCGAGCAGATCATTGAGCATATCACGGGGAGAATCATGAAGGTGTTCTAAAACATCATGCAGCATTATCAGATCAAAAGAGTTCTCATCAAATGGCAATCCATCTTCGTTCGCCAGTTTAAAATCAATTCCACATTTTTTTGCAAAAGATAGTATCTTTTCTCGATTCCCTGGTATCTGGTGCCAATAATCCTGCAAATCGTCATATCCTGAACAATCAAACCCGAGGAACTGCAAAACTGCTGTTTTATCACATGGTCCGCAGCCGACATCCAGGATGGAGGCGCCTGGTTGAAGATAACGCAGGACGGTTTTGGGAATATTCGAATATGACTCCTTTTCAGGTTTAATATAGCCCGGGAAAGGAAATTCATCCACTGCTTGTTGAATTGCTTCGTCAACTGTCATTTTGTGTTCCACTTGTTTCCTCCAATAATATTTCTCTTTCAACGTAACCTATAATCACCTGTATGCGATGAAACTAATTTAGATTCCTTTTGCTCACCAGAACACTAAGAAATATTAAACCCAACTACTCATTACCATCTCCATTATATGCTATAACAAGCATGCCAAAAGTGAAATATCAGGCGGGGTCTTATTGTGTGTTTTATAGATGATTGATCATTCTATCTATAGCCAGAAAGAAACAATACTGGCCAGGTAATGAGGTAAACAACAAACTTCTGGGAGAGAGGCAGCGAAGTCTTCCAGGCATCATCAAGACGGACAGAAGTGGATCGAATATTGAATCGCATCGGATTACCGCCAAACATATGCCCTTTTTGCTGATCCGCTGCTTGTTTGCTTCCCAAGGAACTCAATTCCCGGGCAGGTATATCAAGGAAGGTGAACACATCTTCTAACGTTTTTTGCGGGGATTCTGCTAAGGTTTCATACTTAAGATGAAAATATTTAGACGTGGTGTATTTTAATATACCTGCACTTAAATTCCGCATTACCCATTTGCGTGAGGAAAAAAAAGGCGAGTACTTATCCATATAAGCAGTTTCCCAATAAATTTCTTCCCTCTTGACTGATTTCTGTTTTGAATAGACGACACCGCAGCTGTGCCTGTTCAAATGAATAGTATGAACATCAAAATCAAGGAGCAGATTCAAAGCTAAACTGTAAATACTGACCTTGCTTGAGTCCACAATGATTCTTGAGCCAGATATCTTCTGGATACCTTGATATAGTTTTCCCCAAACATCAAGAATAAAATTCAGCTTCTCTTTATACCATGATGGACTGATTGAAGGATAAAGCAGGAAAGGCATCCTTCCTGCCGAAAATACGTCGTTAGTCAGCGATATCATTTCTTGAGGATTAACCTGATCCCATCCCCCAAAAGCTGATCTAATCACCTCATTCCAAAAATCACACTCCTGGAAAGGTTTACCACAAGTACACAGTTCATTATCAAGAAAACCTGCCCGCCAAATTCGATGCAGTTCCCCAGCCGCAAAGGTGTCCGCCTGTTGTCCTAATAAGATAGATAACAGGGTTGAGCCTCCCCGTGTATGTCCAGCGATGAACGCAATTTTATCCTTCATGCACAGATTTCCCAGCTGCAAGATCAGACCCGGAATACCTTAACATTCCATTTTGATTTGCCACAATTATCACCCAAATACTATTTGTCTTAGGTAATGAGATACCTTTTTGCCATTCGGTTAATTCTTTTTGGAATTATAACATTATCGACTCTAGAGAAGAATATTTACCTGCAAATAAAACCCTAGAGCCAATTCTCTATCCAGTCTTAAATACCAAAACTATCCCGATATTAGATTAAAACTTGGGTTTGAAGGAAATTATTGAAAAAGTATGCTATTTCCCCTTATATTGAGGCATTGCTATCTATTCGACTGAAATCATTTCCACTTTAATGAGGCAAAAGTCCAGATTCCCACCAGCTTTCTCACCCGAAGCAGCATCCAGATGTTTTTGACGATATAACCTAAAGATGCAGCAGTAGCAACACCAAGTACTCCGAATGACTGTACCAACAATAATCCAGCTCCTGCAGTAATCACACTGCAGATAAGAGATATTTTCATCAATTCCAGTTGGTTGCCCGACATAGTCAGGATTAACCCACAAGCTCCCGCAAATACGTGAAACAGATATCCTACAGTGATTATCATCAAAATTGGTTTTGCAGAGATATAAAATGGACCATAAAGAATCCTTAGGATCTCGCTTCCCCAAAATAAGTATATTAAAAATCCAATCAAAGTTGGCAAGAAAGCGACGGCTGCAATCCGTCTTTGCAGTTTTTCCAGTTTTATTATTTTTCCTTCTGAAAATAGAGCCGCAATTTCAGGCGAGAGGACAAAGATGACAATATTTTGTTGAATCATCAAAAATGAGGCCAGCTGGAAGGCAACTCCCATGAGTGCGATGTCAGTTTCCGGCTGGAAAGCTTTCAAAATCCAGATGCTGGATTGAGTTTGCAGCGAGGATCCCAGGGAGTGGAACAACACCGGCAGGGAAGCGCCCAATAATGCAAGGGCAGGCAAATCAAATGAGAGTTTCAGTCCACCAATATTAAGGCGGATATTTCTATTAAGGATTATTGCCAAGAGAACCAAAGAGATCCCACCACCAACCAGCAGGATGAGTATCGCAGTTTTTAATTGGATCTGTCCCTGAGTCTTCCAGACAATGTAAAGGATTATTGCGGATACACTTGCCGCAATAGGACCACCGATCCTTCCTCCATGGAAGAGGGAAGCCACTTGCGTGTTGCGAAAACTCCTGACAAGATCAATCCATAATTGCTGTGGCGATAATAACAATATCCAAGCTATGATAAGGGGTACAATTCCGGATTGAATACCAAGGTTATCTCTTATCAGATAGAAAATAAGAATCGTGACTGTAAGGCTAATGAACCCCCACTTGATGATTTGCTGCAATAGATCTCGTGTTTTGTCTTTATCTCCCAAACCTAATGAGACCGCTACCTCACGGATTGCTGTTGGACCCAGTCCAACTCCCGCAACTGTTGAAACCATAACTACAAGGCTTAAGGCGTAAGTATAATCACCCATATCACTGGGGGACAACAATCGGGCCAGCAAAGCGCTGATGAGGACGGAAAGGATCGAGACCAGAGCAGTGCCGCCTATTTTCCAAACGCCCCCTCTCGCGATCCGCGCGTAAATAGGAAATTTATTGGAAATATTTGTTGTCGTTTGTTTTACCTTTTTAAAATAGGACATAGCTGTGAACGATAATAAATCATTGCGTCCTCATTTCAATCGAGGAAAACCGATCCGCAATTGCTTTTTTTTTACCAATTGAATTCTTGGTCGATCTCCTTATATAACGCCAAGTTATATTCCTTGAAATAGGAATCCAGATAATCAACCACTTCCGGGGGAACATGCTTGGGGTAACTGCCGATATTTCTCACGGAGATATCTTTAATCCTGCAGCTGTCCTCAAGCCCTAAGAACTGAAATATCTCTGCGAGGGATCCTGCTGTATCCTGAAATAATTTCTCACTTTGAACGATAAGGAGTTGATTTTTATCAAAATATTCCCAGAACCTACTTAAGTGCATCAGGTACTTCCCGCGCGATTTATAAGAAAACGCTCGATGAATAGCACTGGCATAGGATGAATCCAGATTCATTTTTTCCCATTCAGATTGTGTGCGTTCGTCTTCGGCTACTAGTGCATCCATCAGCGGTAAATTCTCGGTGCCTTTTTTTACTTCATGATAATAATGCGACAAAGCCCTGGCAGTAGGATTTCGTAGAACGGCAATTAATTTTACCTTCGGCAACACCTGGTAGATGCGCTCAGCAACATGAGGATGGCAAAGGTAATAGGGGGTACTCTCTCCCACAACCAGGCCCGGTTTCACCTTGTATTGCAGGGGGAAATAAGCTCTATACCAGGCAAGGTCCTGGTGATAATTAAAATCAAAAAAATGAGTCTCCTTTCGAATACTCATCCTGATCTCTGGATGTTGGGAAAGGTAATACCATAAGGAAGAAGTCCCGGACTTTTGGGCACCGAGAATGATAAAGTCAGGGAGAATGCGCCATTTCGCAGATACCCGACGAAAACCAGTATAAATATTTCTGAGATTCCTTCTGATTTGATTCATTAGTAATTCAGATACCAAACAAATTTCCTTTTCTTCGATACCATAGACAAATATCTTCCCCTCAAGGGACTAAGATCTCTGATCTACAACCGAAGCCTCGCGCGGCAACTTGAGTGTTTAAAAGGTTGTTTTATTTAACGGTCCTGCAACCGGTCTAGACTGTCCGCCGCGGTTTGATTGTCTGGTTGCAAAGTTAAGACCTGAAGGTAATAATCTATCGCTTCGTCAAAATCCCCTACTGCCTCATAAATTTTCGCAGCTAGAAGAAAATGGCTTGCAGAAGGTTTCTTGCTGGCCTTTAATGTTATCTCTATTGCGTCTGCTGCCTTTTCATAGACCGCAGTTTGATAATAACAATTTGCCAGTTCGTAATGAGCATACACATGATCTGGAAAATGAGCTGTCACATCCTGGTAAATTTCCAATGCTAATGCCTTGTCACCTGCTAAATCAGCAGTCCTGGCATAGGCCAGATACCAGGACGGATTACTTGGATCGATCTCAATTGCTATTGCATACCAGACCAGAGCATCCTGGAATTTTTCCTCCTGGTTTAATACATCACCCTTCCCTTTGTATATACTGGCATACTCCCCATCCAGAGAAATCGCCTGGTCAAGATAGGCAAGGGCTTCCACGGCATTGCCAGTCTGATTGTAAATTGCAATTCCTTTTTGCTGAAACAACACAGCATCCTCAGGATACTCACTGAGGGCAGACTCTAACACACCTAATGCCCTGCTCCAATTTTCTTCTGTCAGATGCACGTAGACTATATTCCTCCACCAAAAAATCCTCTGGTTATCAAACGGGAACCTATACAAGGCTTCTAACCAAATATTTTCCGCGTCTGAGTACTCCTCCAAATTAAACATCAACATCCCATAGGGTTGAGCGCTTTCAGCCCATCCTAATGAAAATGCTTTTTGATAGGATTCAATGGCCTCGTCTGAGTAACCCATCTCCCTTTGTAGCGCCCCCATCTGATGCCAGGATTTGGCATTCTCTGAATCAACATCAACTGCCTTTTGATACCAATATAGAGCGTTCTCGGATTCTCTGTTAATTTTTGCCACATCTCCCCAGCCCAAGTATAAAGCTGATGGATCAAATGAGATCATACTCCAGATTTGTTGCGCTTCTTCTAAATTTCCTTGAGCGGAAAGCGTTATCCCCAAACCCCTATAAGC
This sequence comes from Anaerolineales bacterium, assembly GCA_049644685.1. Lineage (GTDB taxonomy): Bacteria > Chloroflexota > Anaerolineae > Anaerolineales > UBA11858 > B10-G9. The sequence goes on along the minus strand of JBARSJ010000067.1, from coordinate 4,481 downwards.
GGAAGAATTTTCATTCCAGAGATTAATTGAACTTCTAAATAAACTTTCAGCTCGTTCCATTGATTGAGATGAGTTTAATTTTAACCCCTGGGCTAACTTGATATAACCAAGATTGTTGATTAGCCTTATGCTGGTGGTGGGGATTAAAACGAATACTACCCCAACTAAAATCAACAATGTAATTATCTTCATCTTACGGATGATAATCATCATATATCCAAAACTAACCGGATGAGTTTCCCCAATATAGCGAATGCTGCCCTGCCTTATTAATAATCAAAAATGTCGTGTCTGGAATATGTATTTGATTTGTGTAAAACAAACCTATTTCCAGTCAACAAATACTTTCTATATATTAATTATAAGCGGATTTGAAGAGCATCTTTCCCGAGTTCTAATAATAACTTATCACTACTAAATCTACAATGACAATAGCGATCCACCGAAAAAGTCCCAAATAAAACATGGATGATTGATAATCTAATAGATTGATCATAAAATATTCCAAATAGAATAAGGCTCTCAAATCCCATTCTCAAAACGGGAATATCTGGCAAAAAGTTTACCATTACTATAGGCAAACAAAGAGCAATGATCGAAACCATTGCTCTTTTTCATTTACTATTCGGATTAAATAATCCTATTCGTAAGGATCCCCGTCTGCGTTGGTGTCACGGACCGGAAGTGGATAATCACCCGGAAGGTACCAAGAATAATTTCCCATGCCCTGGATGTACCATCTCCCGTTTGAGGGACGCAGGACAGCGATCTCTGTATCCCCGCAGCCGTCATAATCACCGGGGACAGGGATATCTCCACTGAGTCCCCAAGATGTACTTCCCTGCCCTTGCACGTACCAGTGTCCATTGGAAGGTCGATAGACAGCAATATCGCAGCTCCCATCCCCATCATAATCTCCCGGCACCGGAATATCCCCAGAGAAACCCCACGAGACCGGTAATTGTCCCTTCACATACCACTTCCCATTGGAAGGTCGGTAAACAGCAATCTCATCCGCAAAATCTCCATTGTAATCGCAGGGTACCGGGATATCCCCGCTCTGATACCAGCTGAAGTTTCCCATACCCTGGATGTACCATTTGCCATTCGAAGGACGAAGCACAGCAATATCGGTAACTCCATCCCCTGAGTAATCCGCCTGGACCGGGATATCCCCTGAAAAACCCCACGAAACCGGCGACCATCCATTGACATACCATTTTCCGTTTGAAGGCCGATAGACTGCCATATCATTTACACCAATGTCCGTATACTCCCCGGGTACAGGTAAATCATCTGCCAATCCCCAAGAAACTGGAGTTTGATCTTTGATGTACCATTTCCCATTGGAGGGTCGATAGACCGAAATATCCGTGCTCCGATCCCCATTAAAATCAGCATTCGTGATCCGCCGGATGCCAAAACCATAGGTTCGAAAATTGTAATCAAAATCAGGCAAACCAGAAGACACATCAGTATCGCATTTTGGACAATACGTTGAGGTTGTAAAACCTCTCCAGCTATACACATGATCTGGTGATGGTGAATCCAGGGAACTAAAAACATAAATGCGATATGTATTTCCTGGGATTAATCCCAAATAAGGGATTTGGGCAAAGTCTACGGAAATCCAACTGCTTCCTGTGGATGGTATAGAACTTTCTAAAATAGTTCTTTGATCAATTAATAATAGTCCTGATCCATCTCGAATCTGAACAATCATATTCCCTGGTGATCCAGTTTTAGCGATACGGATTTCCACATACTGCAAATTATCCAATGTTGGAATAAACTCCTGCCAACGTACCATTTCATTATCAAACCAAAAACCATAATTGATTTCTTCCTGTGCTTGATCAAGGACTGGGGGTGATATCTTATCAAGCTTTTCCACTCGCTTAATCATATCATCGTAATTTAGGTCATATTTTATGAAAGACAAATCCATCCTTCCCTCATGCGCAGAAATGGATTGATAGCTGGTCAAGCAGAATAATAGGCATATTAACAAAATAGATAGTACTCGTTTATTCATAACACCTCTCCAAATTAAATCAATCTGGTTGATCTATCTGATGAATTTATAGATTACCCTCCTTGCCCCTCAATCACTTCAAGAATCTTAATTCACCGATTATATTTACTTCCGCCAAACCCGCAAAATAATTATTAACCTGGATATCTATTACTATTGTACAAATATTATTTCCTTTTATCAATAAATCAGATCCTTAAAAATACGGAACGGATATCGGTACTACTAAAATTAAGCTGATATTTACCTGTTATTAAGCATATATGTGCTCTTCGTAATGACAAGTTTTTCTTGTCATTAGTGCTTTGGTTCAGATCACATGGAGAGAGAAAACATCACTGAGCATTAATACAATTATGAATTAATCAACCTGAAAGCTGCTTTAATTGCTCCTTCAATCAGCATATTTACGGCTGATAATTTCCTTCTTCCTCTGAAAAACAGGAAGAGGAGAGATAACAAATCTCTCCTCTCATCTTAACCAAGCTGCTTGTTTTAATCTACTGATACGGGTCCCCATCCGTGTTGGTGTCGCGCACAGGCAGTGGGAAGTCGCCTGAGGCGTACTAGTTGAAAGTACCTATATCCTTGATGAACCATTTGCCGTTGGAGGGACGTAGAACAGCATACTCGGTATCGCCGTCCCCATCATAATCACCAGGCACAGGAAACACTCCCTCCTGCAAGGCTTTAGAATCTATCCCGTCCACTCTGTTTGTATCATAATTGCATCTTATTAATCCACATCCAGGATAATGGAAAAGTGACTCGATTGTTAATAAAAACACCGGATGTTTATCATTCATCCGGTGTTTTCCTGTTATTACTAAATTTCCCAGATCATTTACTCATAGGGATCTCCATCCGCGTTTGTATCACGCACCGGCAGCGGGTAGTCACCAGTATGGTACCAGCTGAATGTACCCACATCCTTGATATACCACTTGCCGTTGGAAGGACGCAGGATCGCGAATTCCGTCGCTCCGTCCCCATCATAGTCTCCCGGTACAGGGATGTCTCCCGAAGAGCCCCAGTTGGTACTGCCCTGCCCACTCACATACCAGGTCCCGGTGGAAGGACGGAAAACTGCAATATCACAGGCTCCATCTCCATCATAATCCGCTGGAACAGGGATATCTCCACTCTGTCCCCAGCCCACAGGGCTGTCACCCATCACATACCAGTTGTTGTTTGAGGGACGGAAGACCGCAATCTCTGCCGATCCATCTCCATCATAGTCACACGGCACCGGGATATCTCCAGGGAAGTACCACTTCATATTGCCTATCCCCTCGATATACCAGCGTTTGGTGGCTGTCCTCAGCACTGCTTTGTCATCTGCTCTGTCTCCTGTGTAGTCTGCCTGGACAGGGATATCCCCACTCTGCCCCCAGGATGCTGGTAACTCTCCCATGATGTACCATTTTCCATTGGAGGGGCGGTAGATGGCGATATCGGTTGTGCCATCCCCATCATAGTCTCCCGGGACTGGCAGATCTCCAGTCAAAGCCCACTTGAAATTGCCCATGCCTTCGATATACCAGCGGCCGTTGGAGGGGCGGAAGACGCTCACGTCTGTGTCCCCGTCGCCGTCAAAGTCGGTGATTTTAGGAACAAATCTGACAAGATTTGATGTATTATCACCAGGATAAGTATTCCCTTTTGTGACAACATTACTCATAACCTGAGCAGCATCCATCCCAATTCGAATACCTTCGTGGAAGCCCAAACCAGCGCCCGAACCACCAACGGCGTTCCCCGTTATGGTCACATCTTGTTGATCACGACCATCATAGTCCCGGACGTTGATCCCTTGATATCCACCAAACCCAGATGAGAGATCTGACGGTACCATGTCCGTGAGGATCGTGTTCCCTGTGATCGAAACATTTGAGCGCTCGGTCGTGATCGCTCTCAGCACATCACCGCTGAAGACGTTGTCCGCGATCGTCGCCACTCCCGGCGTTGGATCGCCCAGCGTGTGGTTGATGAAAATGGCTTCAAACCCTGCCGTCCCCGCACCAAAGTCCGTGAAGGTGTTGTCATGGATATTCAGACCATCTACATCCCCACCTGTCGGATTGTTCGCATCCCGGTAGGTTACGATCGCCTGGGATATCTCATCCAGGCTGTCCGCGTTCGGTACTTCGAAAGCGTTATCGTACACTTCGAGACCATCTCCACCGACCAGCATACCACTGGCATAGTAGCCCACGGCAGGATCAGGTCCCTGAATTGTGAAGTCGTGAATGCTCACTCCGTCAGCGAGCACATCGATATTTGGTACTGCCAGCGGCCAGGAGGCGATTGGTTCGTTGACTACACCCTTGATCGTAGTGCTGCCAACGCCTGCGCCTATCAGCTCAAGATTGTCTATTCCTACTAGGAAGTCAAGATCTTCGACGTATGTCCCGGCGCCAACACTTATTGTGTCACTTGCCGAGGC